>JAPPMM010000043.1 GCA_028819075.1 Gammaproteobacteria bacterium | reverse complement strand
GAAACGCAGATCGTGCAGCCCTGTAAGTAGTTAGCCGATTTCCTGCCGGGATTTGACCCTCCGGCGATGCGCCTGAACATGACCTGCCCACCCTTGAACTCGCCTCGGGCGGAGATCTGGAGGTTGTTTCCGATCCGGACCGCGCTGGAGACGGTCCAGTTGAGTTCCGGGAACACCGGCCCGATGAAGACTCTGCGGCCGAAGCGCGGATCCGGATCCTCGGCGTATACGGGCTCGGCGATCTCGTCCGGGTTGGTCACCTGGAAGTCGAAGTAGGATGCCAGCGGGTAGCCCTCGCGGGCCCAGATCCGGCCCCCGATCTGAACCGCGTCGTCATCGCCCAGATCGATGACCTCGGACTTGTTCGTGGCGAGGCCCAGACCCAGCTGCCACGAGAGATTGCGGGTGCGCACGGGCTCGGTATCGAGCCCCACTTCGATCCCCTTGTTGTCGATCGTGCCGATGTTCAGGAGCTGTGACCCCTGGAAACCCAGGGTCGGATCCAGCGCAACGGGCACCAGGGCGTCCAGAGTCCGCTGGTAGTAGTAGCTGAAGTCCAGGCCCACGCGTCCGTCCCACGCGCTCATCTCGAAGCCGGCCTCGATCTCGCGGGTGCGCTCCGGTCCCAGGGCGGCATTCCCCAGGTTCTGCGGGCTCACGCCGGGCTGGCCGGTCTTGGTCTGGATCGGCGACCACACCCTCTCGGCGTCGAAGAAGCCGGGCGCCTTGCCGGACTCTCCGAAGGCCACCCGGAGCTTCGTCACCTCAAGCGCCGCGGGCCAGAAGGCTTCATCGGAGATGACATAGGAGCCCGAGAGCTTGGGATATGTCTGGAGGCCGAAGTCGCTGCCGAATGCACTGTTGCCGTCCACGCGCAGACCCCCGGTCAGATAAACCCTGTCCGCAAAGCCGAGCACTTCCTGGACGAAGAAGCCCGCGTTGACCTCCCGGAGCCGGTTTTCGACCACCTGCCGAACCGCTCCGGAGGTGAGGGTGGGCTCCTGCGGACCGGCAAACGTCGTCGAGAGGCCGTGCGTATGCCTGACGAGGTTGTCGAAGACCGCGAATCCGGCCGACGTGTTCGTCGCAATCCCGCCCACATCGGCGCGGTACGTGGTACGGAAGTCGATGGTCTTCGTCTCGGTTCGGAAGCCGGCGAGCCCCCGCTCGCCCCTCGGGACGAACCAGGAGCCGAATGGCGTGTCCGCGATGTGCTCCTGTTCGACGTAGTCGAAGCCCAGGGCCGCTCTCATCTCCAGGGCCGTCGTCGGCTGATAGCCGAAGTCGATGCCGGAAATCCAGTGAGTCTGGTGGTCGTCGAAGTCGAGTTCGAGGACCAGTTCGTCCTGGTCCTCGGTGTAGTCCCTGCTGCCCCGCAGGACGTTCAGCATGAAGCCCTCCGCCTCGCCCCCGTTGGCGATCCAGTCGACCCGCCGCCGGCTGAGGTGGTTGTTGAAGCCGATGGTGATGGCGGAGCTGGGGGCGAAGGAAGTGTTCGCCCGCACCGTCCACTCCCTGGACTGCTGGTCAGAGGGGAAAACGCCCTCGTCACCGAGCCAGCGGCCCGACAGGAAATAGGTCAGCTCGTCGCGCCGCCCCCGGGCCGACAGGTTGTACTCCTGGAAGTAGCCGTAGTCCAGCCACTGGTCGAGGAAGATGCCCTCGGACTCGGGGCCGTAGGTGTTGAACCATGCCTCCGAGGGCCGTCCATGCGGCCCCCATTGGGCCGGCAGGTGGGAGACGCCCTGCGTGATCTTCGCATCCCAGACCGTAACGCCCTGCTGGAGACCCGTCCCGGACTTGGTGAAGATCTGGATGACGCCTCCCGCAGCCTCCGTGCCGTAGAGCGTGGTCGCAGCGGCCCCCTTGATCACCTCGACCCGGGCGACGTCCTCCGGGTTGATGTCGTTCAGGGGCGAGCTTCTCTGACCGGGGGTGCTCGCGGTCGTGAGGCCTGGCAGGGGTCCCGACTTCGGGGGTATGTAGTGCCCGCTGTAGACGCGGATGCCGTCCACGTAGATGAGGGGTTCGTTCTCCTGGGTTATGGAGTTCACCCCGCGGATGCGGATGGTGGCCCCGGAGCCGGCATCTCCTCCGGTATAGAGGATGTCCAGGCCGGTGGCACTGGCCGCCAGGACGTCGTCCATCGTCTTGATGGCGCGCCCCCGGACATCCTCGGCGTTGATGGCCGAGATGCTGTTGCCGACCTCCCGGCGGCCGACGGCACCGGCCGTCCCGGTCACGACGATCTCGTCGAGATCGATGGCCCGCGGCGTCAGGGCGAAATCGGCCACCGCGGCCTGGTCGACCTGGACGGTGACCTCCTGGGTCTCGGTCGGGTAGCCGAGCAACATCACCTGAACCTGGTGGGTGCCGGCGGGCACTCCGAGGATCAGGTAGCGGCCCTCGCCACCGGCAAGGCTTCCGATCTGGGTGCCCACCAGGAAGACCTGGGCCCCGACCAGGCCCCGTCCGGTGGTGGCATCGGTCACCTGCCCCGTCACGGTCCCGGTTTGAGCGGCGCCGTGCGCGGGCACCGCCAGAAGGACCAGTACCGCGGCGCACACCTTGAGCAACGTTCTCAAGGCCTGCGCAGAGAATACTCTGCGATAAACGTCTGTCCAACTCATGAGTCCCTCCTTTCGTGGGTCCTTCCGGGCGCCATGAACCGGTCACGGCCCCGTCACGGGCCGGCTAACCTGCAGCTCCGGTCCGCGCCTCCTCCTCTGACAACTCTTCCACCGCGTCGGCCAGCGAGCTCTCAAATGCCGCGTAGCGCTGCCGGTGGGTTGGGGTGGGTGGGTAGAGGCTTCCCGGCCTCACGCCGTTTCCATTGAATTCAGCCGCGAGCCCGTAGATGTCGCGGAGCAGCGTCTCGAGACGGTCGCGCCCGCTTCCGTCGGCCAGCTCGTCGAGCGCTTCGGCGCGTCCGAGCGCGTCGAAGGCGCGCCCCTGCAGCGCCAGGAGCTCCACGAGGAAGCGCTCCCGTTCCTCATGATCTCCTTGCGCGATCATGGGCATGAGCGGATCGGGTCTCACGACGACATCGCCGGTAATCGGGGCGTCTCCGGCCTCGAGCGTCACGCGGTAGGTGCCGGGTGCGACGAAGGGTCCCCTCGGGGTCACCGGGTGGGGAAGCACGCCCGGCGGTCCGGGCAGCGGCGGATCTCCCACTTCGACCAGCCCGAGAGCGGCATCGTACGGCGGCGGTTCGTGACGCAGATCCCAGACGACCCGGTGAATGCCGGGGGATGCGGGCCCCTCCAGCGTGCGCACCGTCTCACCCTGGCCGTTCGCGACCGTGACGCGCACGGCAGGCGCGGTGTCGCCCAGGTAGTAGCTGATGACCGCGCCGAAGGGCGGGTTTTCGCCCACGAACTCGTGGTTGCCGCGGTACATGTCGTCCTTGCGGAACTGGAATATCGTCGCTGGCTGGATGGTGAAGAGGTGTGCGTCGGCGTCCGCGACGGCGGCCGACCACTGCACGAGCGGGGTCAGGTCGTCCAGAATCCAGATGCCGCGCCCGTGGGTGGCCACGACCAGGTCGTCGTCCCGGGGGTGGATTACCAGGTCGTCGTAGAGCGTGGTGGGAAGATTCGAGCCGAAACTCACCCAGTTCGCGCCCGCATCGCCGGAGGCGAACAGGGCATGCTCCGTGCCCAGGAACAGCAGATTCGGGTTGCCCGGATGCTCGCGGATGACGTTGACCGACCCCGAGGGCAGCCCTTCCATGAGGGGCTCCCAGGTCCCGCCGAAATCCCCGGTGCGGAAGACGTAGGGAGCGAAATCGCCTTCGCGGTGCGCGTCGAACGTGGCATAGGCGACGCCGGCCCCCGTGACCGATGCGACGACCCGGCTGACGTAGGTTCCGTCCGGGACGCCTTCCACGTTCCGCCCCACCTCGGTCCACGTCGCGCCACCGTCCCGCGAGACCTGAAGGTTGCCGTCGTCGGTACCGGCCCAGAGCACGTCCCGGTCGAGCGGAGACTCGGCGATCGCGACGATCTCCCCGAACGAACCGGTGCCGTCGTTCCTCGCGAGCGTGATGTCCTCCCCGCGGACATCCATGATGCGCAACGTATCACGGTCGACCTGCCGGCTGAGATCCTCCGTGCGTTCCCAGGAAATGCCCCTGTCCCGGGAGACGAAGAGGCGGTTGCCTCCGAGGTAGATGACATCGGGGTCGTGCCGGGAGAGCAGGGTCGGCGTCACCCAGTCGAACCGATACTCCTCCTCGCCCGCGGGTGGGTGCGGCTTGAGGGCCAGGATGTCGCCCGTCTCGGCATCCACGCGGGTGAGCCTGCCGCCGTTCGCGTTGGAGTAGATGAAGCGGTGGTTCGTGGGATCGGGCTGGTGGTACATCCCGTCTCCGAACTCGATCTGCGCCCAGTCGTCACGCAGGATCCCGGACCAGTGGCGCGTGGCGCTGGGGACCATCCAGGAGTGGTTGTCCTGGAGGCCTCCGTAGATGTAATACGGGTCGCGCATGTCGACGCCGACGGCGTAGTACTGGGCGATCGGCAGGTTGTCGATCTTCATGTACAGTTCGCCTCGGTCCCAGCTCTCGAAGAGGCCGCCGTCGGTGCCCACGTACAGGTGTCGGGTATCGGTGGGATCGATCCACAGCGCGTGCTGATCAGGCTTGACGCCCACGTCGTAGGTGGGCGGCCTCCCGATCTGGGTCCAGGTATGGCCGCCGTCCTCGCTCCGCCACGAGTACCTGGCCAGGGTATAGACGCGCTGGTCGTTTTCGGGGTCGATGAAGATCTTGCTGTAGTACATGGGCCGCTCGTTGCGGCTGTGCACCCGCGTCCAGGTCTCGCCGCCGTCCTCGCTGCGATAGACGCCCTGGCCGGCGCTGTCCGCCTGGATAATGGCGTTCAGGACCCGGGGGTTGGAGCGGGAGATGGCCAGGCCGATGCGCCCTTTGTCGCCTGCAGGCAGACCGTTGGTGAGCAGGCGCCAGGTGCGGCCGCCGTCGGTGGTCTTGTGGATTTCGCTCCCCGGTCCGCCGCCGTTGAAGCCCCAGACGCGGCGTTGCCGTTGGTAGGCGGCGGCGAACAGCGTGTTCGGGTTCGCAGGATCCATGACGAGGTCCACGACACCGGTCACCGTATCGATGAACAACACCTGCTCCCACGTCCGCCCGCCATCCGTGGTCTTGAAGACACCGCGCTCGGCACTCGCCGCCCAGAGGTTGCCGAGGGCCGCGACATAGGCGATGTCCGGATTCTCCGGGTGGACCTCGATCTCCCCGATATGTCGCGTGTTCTCGAGCCCGAGGTGCGACCAGGTGCTCCCGGCATCGGTCGAGCGGTAGACGCCGTTCCCCCACGAGGAACTCTGGCGGTTGTTCTGCTCGCCGGTCCCCGCCCAGACGACGTCCGGATTCGAAGGGGCGATGGCAACGTCGCCGAACGTGCTGACCGGCTGGTCGTCGAAGACCGGGGTCCAGGTCGTCCCCTTGTTCACCGTCTTCCACAGCCCGCCGGACGCGCTGGCTACGTACAGGGTCGAGGGATCGCCGGGCACCCCTTCGATGTCGTGGATGCGGCCACCCGTGACGGCAGGGCCGATGGAGCGGAAGCGCAGGCCTTCCAGGAGTTCGGGCGTAAGCGTGGCGGGTGCCACGGTGCCGGGCACCGCGGCGTCAGGCTCTCCCCCGCAGGCCAGTCCGGCGAGCAAAAGGATGATCGAAGATACGACTACGGGACGGACCACGGTGAGGCGCATCTTCAACCTCCAAACTGCGATGCACCGCAAAGCGGATACCGGGACACGCGGTCGATCCCGGCAGCCGGGCTACCAGGGAGGGCGGGGAGGGGATGTCCAACAGGGCACTACAGCGAGGGAGATGAAGACCAAGCCGGGGTGTCGCCCGCCTTCCGACACCCGGGTTGGCATCTCCCCTTCCATCCGTTCCTGCATCGAGACGACCAATATTCAAGCTAGGTGTCGAACCTCGACGGCGCGAATCCACGACCTGTGTCGGCGGCGCCGGCCTCCTTCCTTGCGCCTCCGGAGCATCCGTGGGAATCTTGGATGTGGGGGAGCTTCCGCCGTTGTGAAGATCAGCCGGGCGGTCCTGCCCTCCCCCTCCCGCTGGACAAGGAGTGCCCCGATGTCGACCTGCCGAATCTCCCCTTCCTGGTACGCAGTTTCCTTTCTCGGTTTCGTGCTGCTGGCCCTTGCGCCATCGGTCTTGGCGCGGCCCCTTCTCGGCCAGTCTCCGGCCCCCGTCAGCACGGCGGACCTGCAGGCCTTCCAGCCCCGTGCCATCGGGCCCACGGCCGCGGGCGGCCGCATACACGTGGTGCAGGCCCTGCCGGACAATCCATCCACGATCTTCGCGGCCACGGCGTCGGGTGGTCTCTGGAAGACCACGAACCGCGGCCACACCTGGACGAACGTCTTCGAGGCCATGCCCGTGAGCACCTTCGGCGACGTGGCCATTGCTCCGTCGGATCCCCGGATCGTGTACGCCGGAACGGGAGAGCAGAACAACCGGCAGAGCACGTCCTGGGGCAACGGGGTCTACCGCTCCGACGACGGGGGCGACAGCTGGCGGCACCTGGGACTGGAGGAAACCCGCCACATCGGACGGGTCACGGTGCACCCCGATGACCCGGACGTCGCCTGGGTGGCCGCGCAGGGCAACCTCTGGAGCGGGTCCGACGAGCGCGGTGTCTACAAGACAACCGACGGCGGCAACAGCTGGCGCAAGGTGCTCGCCGGAGCGAACCAGTGGACGGGCGCGACGGACCTGGCTCTCGACCCGTCGAACGCCGACGTCGTCTACGCCGCCATGTACCAGCGCCTGCGCCGGGCCTGGGGCTTCAACGGCGGAGGGCCCGGAAGCGGGATCTTCAGGAGCTCCGACGGAGGCGAGAGCTGGACCGAGATCACCGAAGGGATCCCGGCGGGCGACAAGGGGCGGATCGGCCTGGCGGTAACCGCGAGCGATCCATCAGTGGTGATGGCAACCATCCAGCACGGTACGGACGAAGGGACCGGGACGTACCGCTCGGAGGACGGCGGGGACAGCTGGAGCAAGGTGAACGACCTGAATCCCCGGCCCATGTACTACTCGAAGATCTTTATCGACCCCAACGAAGCGGACCGGGTCTACATCCTGGGCGGCAGTGCCTTCAAGAGCGAGGACGCCGGCCGGAGCTTCGAGCTGATCGCGGAGACGTTCACCTACGACGTGGGCGTCCACGGGGACCACCACGCGCTCTGGATCGATCCGAGCGACCCGGATCACCTGTACCTGGCGGGGGACGGCGGCTTCTACGAGACCTACGATCGCGGGCAGACTTTTCGGGCATCCTACAACCTGCCGATCGCCCAGTTCTACGACATCGGCGTGGACATGCAGGATCCCTACCAGGTCTACGGGGGATCGCAGGACAACCACTCGTGGATGGGTCCTTCCCGCACCCGTCACTGGATCGGGATCATCGACGACGACTGGAGACAGATCGGCTTCAGCGACGGGATGTACTGGCAGCCGGATCCCACCAGCCCCCGTTACGCCTATGGCAACTCCCAGAACGGCGCCTATACCCGGGTCGATACCGAAACCGGCGACATCCTCGACATTCGTCCCCGCCCGCCCGAGGGTGAGCAATACCGCTTCGATTGGGTCTCGCCGAGCCTGGTGTCGCAGCACGATCCGCAGCGCGTGTACGTAGCCGGGAACCGCCTCTTCATCTCCCCGAACCGGGGCGAGAGCTGGCAGCGGACCGAGGACCTGACCCGAGCCATCGACCCTGACGCCCTGGAACTCATGGGCGTGCGCGGGACGGACATAGGGATTTCGAGGAACGATGGGGTGTCGAACTACGGTTCGATCGTCACCATCGCCGAGTCCCCCCTGGACCCCGACATCCTCTGGGTGGGCACCGACGACGGCAACGTCCAGGTCTCCCGCGACGGCGGCGATACCTGGACGGAGGTGGGCCGCAACGTTGAGGGCGTCCCGGACGGCACCTATGTGAGCCGGGTGGTGGGTTCGGCCGCCGCGCCCGGCACAGCCTACGCCACCTTCGACGCGCACCGAGACGGGGACTTCGAGGCCTACGTGGCCCGGACCACGGACTTCGGCCGCACCTGGCAGTCGCTGGCCGCCGGTCTGCCGTCGGGCTCCGTGAACGTATTGGCGGAGCACTCCGACAACCCGGATGTGCTTTTCGTCGGCACCGAGCACGCCGTTTTCGCCAGCGCCGACGCGGGCGCCAACTGGGCGAAGGTGCCCAATCTCCCGACGACCCTCTACGACGACCTGCTGATCCACCCCCGGGAGAAGGACCTGGTGCTCGGGACCCACGGACTGAGCGTCCTGATCCTGGACGACACGCGATACCTGGCGGAATGGACCGCGGACATAGTCTCCGCACCGCTCCACCTCTTCTCCATCCGGGACGGGACCGTTTTCAGCTACCGGAAGGATACCTCGTACAGGGGCAACGCGGAGTTCCACGGGAGGAACCCTGACGACGGGGTTGCCGTCACCTACCGGATCGGATCCGGTAGCGGCGGAGACGCCACACTGACCGTCAGGGGCCCCGGTGGCGGAGTGGTCCGGGAGATGCGGGTCCCCGGAGAAGCGGGCGTACACAGGGTAAACTGGGATCTTCGCCACGGCGTGCCGTCCGACCCGATGGAGACTTGGGAACGCCAGGGCTCCCCCGAGCTTCCGCGGACCATCGAGCGGCGAGGGCCGTTCGTCTCCGCGGGCACCTACGCGGTCACCATCGCGGCCGGGGGCGAGGAGCGGACCCGTGAAGTCAGCGTCGAGCTGGATCCGATGATGGCCGACCTGATCACCCCGACCCAGCAGCGGGGTCGGGAGACCTTCCTGTTGGGCCTGCTCTCGACCCTAAACCGCATCGAGCAGGCTCGGGAGGGGGCTTCGGGCCAAGCGAACCAGGAACTGGCCGGTCTTCAGCAGCAGGCGCAGAGCCTCTACGTCGCGCTGAACGGGGAGGCCGTTCGACCCGGCTCCCTCTATCCGCCCACCGAGGGACACCGGGCCCTGAAACGGCGGCTCGAGGGACGGCTCGACGAGATCCTGCCGCCGGGTCAGTAGCCGAAGAGCATCTCGAGGAAGGACCTGATGAGGGCACTGATGACCGCAGGAAGGACGGCGGTTTTCCTGCTGGCCGGCTGCATCGCCTGGGCGATGGCGGGCTGTTACTCGTATCGCGCCGTGGAGGGAGTACAGGGCATTGCTCCCGGATCCCGGGCGCGGGCCCTGCTCACCCGCTCGGGTCAGGAGAGCTTCGAGATGCGGACGGGCCGGCAGAGTCCGAACCCCGAAGGTGAGGTCGTGGGGTCGGACTCCGACAGCCTGTACGTGGTGGTGGGTTCCGCGGTGCTGGCCCGCGCGGGCCAGGCCTTCGGAACGGGTATCGACACGGTGGGCATCCCGTTGGGCCACATCGCCGAACTGCAGCAGAAGGAGCTGAATTCGCGCATGACCGCGGTCCTCGCAGCGGCTGGAGGAATCGCGATAGGCGCCATCGTCGTCTGGCGCTTCAGAGTCGCGGGCGGGTCGACTCCCACGCGTACCGTAGCGCCCCCCGGAGATGCGTTCGTGCCCCGCCCGGTGCCGTGAATCGGGATCAGCCGACAATCTTCCGGACGAGCCGATCCGCCGCCAATCTGGCATTGCGGCTTTGCCGCTGCCAGACTCAACGCTCCCGGAATCGCACCCGGGCGGGGCGGCCGCCGGATGTGCGCGCCCGCGCCGCCGAAGCCCCCTTGACCCATCGCCCATGGATCCTGCGCTCCCCATCAGCCTGGCCCGTCCCGTCGCCTTCCTCGACCTCGAAACCACCGGTCTGAACCGCAGCGAAGACCGCATCGTCGAGCTGGCGCTGCTCATCCTGTATCCGGATGGCCGGGTCGTGGACAGGGTTCGCCGCTTCAACCCGGAAATCCCCATCCCCGCCGAAGCCTCCGCGGTCCACGGCATCAGCGACGCCGACGTTGCCGGTGAAGAGCCCTTCCACCGCCGGGCGCGCAGCCTGGCCGGCCTGCTCGAGGAGTGCGACCTGGCCGGGTTCAACATCCGCGGCTTCGACCTGCACATCCTGCTCGAGGAGTTCCGGCGCGCGGACATTCCCTTCGACGTGAAGGGCCGCCGGCTCATCGACGCCCAACTGATCTTTCACCGGGAGGAACCGCGCGACCTGGCCGCCGCCGCCCGCTTCTACCTCGAGGAGGATCACGGTGAGGATGCGCACACGGCCCGGGGCGATGTCCTCATGACCGCCCGCGTCCTCGCCGCGCAGCTCGCCCGCTACCCGAATCTTCCCGACGACATCGACGGGCTCCATGCCTACTGCGACGAGTTCAGGCCTTTTCTGACGGAGTTTCAGAAGTGGTTCTCGGGCGGCGACCTCGAGAGCTACGTCTTCGCCCGCGGCAAGCATCGGGGGACGCGCCTCTCGGAAGTGGCGGCGAACGCGCCCGACTACCTGGACTGGATGCTGACGGCCAGCGACATGCCGGACGACGTGCTCGAAGCGGTGAGCCAGGCCCTCGAGCGCTTCAGCGGGCGTGCACCGTCCGGGGGCGGCGCGGAACCTCCCGAGTGGGGATTCTGACGGTCGTCGGCTTGCACCGAACCGGCGCGGATACGATTCTTTTTCGGGCCGTAATCAGTGCCGGAAAAGGCGTCTCCCGTCTCATCCCTCGCCGTCCGGCCGGGTCTCTTCGTGTCAGGAGAATCAGCATGTTCGTCCATTTGCGGAGAGTCGGCGCAGGCGCTCTCGGAAGCCTGCTGCTGGCGTTCTCGCTCCCGTTTGCGGTTGCCGCGCAATCCGCGCCCATCTCCGAAGCCCAGCTGGAGGCCTTCCGTCCCCGGTCCATAGGCCCCGCAGTTACGGGTGGGCGGGTCCACGACGTGGAGGCGCTCGCGGACGATCCGTCCGTGCTCTGGGTCGCGACCGCCTCGGGCGGCCTCTGGCGCAGCCTCAACCGCGGGCACACCTGGGTGAACGTCTTCGAGGACATGGAGGTCAACACCTTCGGCGACGTGGCTCTCGCACCCTCCGATCCACGGGTCGTGTACGCGGGCACAGGGGAGCAGAACAACCGGCAGAGCACCTCGTGGGGCAACGGCATCTACCGCAGCGACGACGGCGGGGAGAGCTGGGAGCACCTGGGACTGGAGGCCACCCGGCACATCGCCGAGGTGCAGGTCCATCCGCGCAACCCCGACGTCGTCTACGTGGCGGCCAGCGGAGATCTCTGGAACGCAAGCGAGGAGCGGGGCGTCTTCCGCAGCTTCGACGGCGGCCGCAACTGGCGCAAGGTCCTGTACGTGGATGAGGACACCGGGGCCATCGACCTCGTCCTCAACCATGAAAACCCCGACGTCGTCTACGCGGCGATGTACCAGCGGCGCCGCACCGCCTGGGGCTTCAACGGGGGCGGTCCCGGCAGCGGCATCTACCGTTCGACGGACGGTGGCGACACCTGGGAGGAGCTGACCGAAGGCGTTCCCGCGGGAGACAAGGGGCGCATCGGCCTGGCCATCTCCCGTTCCAATCCCATGGTGCTCAACGCGCTGATCGAGCACACCGAAGACACCGGGACGTACCGCTCGACGGACGGCGGCGACACCTGGGAGAAGATGAGCGACCTGAACGGCCGCCCGATGTACTACTCCCACATCTACATCGACCCCAACGACGAAAACGTGGTGTACACCCTGGCGACGTCCTCCTACCGCAGCCGCGACGGGGGACGCACTTGGGAGGACATCTCGGCGCGCCCCACCTACGACGTGGGCGTACACGCCGACAAGCACACCATGTGGATCAACCCGGCCGATCCCGAGCACTTCTACCTGGCCGGCGACGCCGGGCTGCACGAGACCTACGACGGCGGCGTCAACTACCGCCGCATCAACAACATCCCCATCGCGCAGTTCTACGCCATCGGGGTGGACATGCGCGATCCGTACTGGGTGCACGGGGGGCTCCAGGACAACCACTCCTTCGCGGGGCCGTCGCGCACCCGGCGCTGGGCCGGCATCCTCAACGACGACTGGCGCCAGACCGGCTTCGGCGACGGCATGTACCAGCAGGCGGATCCGCGCGATCCCCGCTACGTCTACGTGAACTCCAACGGCGGCGGCTACGTGCGCGTGGACACCGAGACCGGAGACCAGCTCGACATCCGTCCCCAGCCTCCCGAGGGAGAGGACCGCTATCGCTTCGACTGGGTGTCGCCCTCGCTCGTGTCCCGGCACACCGAGGGCCTGGTCTACACGGCCGGCAACCGGCTCTTCATCAGCCGCGACCACGGCAACAGCTGGACGCGCACCGAGGACCTGACCCGCCAGATCGACCGGGACGCCCTGGAGATCATGGGCGTGCGCGGCACCGACATCGGCCTGTCGCGCAACGACGGCACGAGCGGCTTCAGCGAGATCACCATCATCACGGAGTCGCCCCTGGACGGCGACGTCCTCTGGGTGGGCACGGACGACGGCAACGTGCAGCTGTCGCGCGACGGGGGGTCCACCTGGACCGAGCTTTCCGGAAACATCGACGGGGTGGCGGACGGCACCTACGTGAGCCGCATCCTTCCCTCGGTGCGGGGAGAGGATGTCGCCTACGTCGCCTTCGACGCCCACCGCAGCGGCGATTTCGCCCCCTACGTGTTCCGCACCGAGGATGCGGGGGCCACCTGGCTCGACCTGAGCGTCGGGCTCGAGGCGGGCGGTTCGGTCAATTCGCTCGCCGAGCATCCCGACAACCCCGAGCTGGTCTTCGCGGGCAGCGAGCACGGGCTGTTCGCCTCCACCGACGCGGGCGCCACCTGGGCGAGGATGCCCGCGCCCACCACCGCCTACGACGACCTCGTCATCCATCCGCGCGACAGGGACCTGGTGATGGGTACCCACGGGCGGGGCATCCTGATTCTGGACGACCTCGGGGCGCTCGCCGCGTGGAACGACCGGGTGGCCTCGGCTGCCGCGCACCTCTTCCCGATCCGGTCAGCGGCCATCTTCCAGTACTGGAAGGACACTTCGTACCGGGCCCAGGAGCCCTATGCGGGTGAGAATCCCGTGGACGGGGCCATCATCACCTACAGCCTCGGCGAGGGAAGCGGCCCGGCGCGCATCGTCATCGAGGACGAGCGCGGGAACTTCGTGCGCGAGCTCTCGGTACCCGGTTCTTCGGGTGTGCACAGGATCAACTGGGATCTCCGGCATCCGCTTCCCGGCAGCTCGACGCAGTGGCGGGCCCACAATGTGGAGGGACTGGCGCGCACCATCGAGGACCGCGGCCATTTCGTGTCCCCCGGCACCTTCCGGGTGATGCTCGAGGCTCGCGGCGCGACCTCGGAACAAAGCCTGGTGGTCACGGGTGATCCGGAGTTGCCGGTCACCCTGGCCCAGTACCGGGAGCGCGAGCAGTTCCTGTCGGAGGTGCTGGCGCTGAGGCAGGAGGTGGAGCGGGTGCGGGACGAGCTGAGCGGCAGGGGCGGGGGCGGCGCCGGAGGCGACCGGATCGAGGCCCTCAACCAGGGCGGGGCGGCGCTGGCCGGCATCTACCAGTCGATGAACGGCGGGGGCGTCCGCCAAGGTTCGCTCTATCCGCCCACGGCGACCCACCGCGAGCAGAAGGAGCGCGTCGAGGCCCTCCTCGCAAGCGCCCGCGAGGAGCTGGAGGACGCAGGCGGCCTCCGCTGATGGCGAATCCCCGTTTCCAATAACCGACAAGGAGTCCTGCCCCCATGTTCATGGCCCATTCGGGAGTTCGCTACCTGGTCCTGCTGTTTGGCGTGGCGTGCATACTCTACGCCCTCGTGGGAATGGCGACCGGCCGGCGCTACGATCGCCCCATGCGCGTGCTGGCATCCATGTTCGCGGGATCGCTGCACCTGCAGATCCTGCTCGGGGTGGCAGTCATCCTCACCATACCGGGCAGTTTCAGCACGGCGCTCATGGGGCACATCCTGCCCATGGCGATCGCGGCCGCCGTGGCGCAGCTGCCGGTTTCGGTGATGCGGCGCCGTCCCGAGGAGGCGCGCACCTATGCACCGCACGCCGTATCCGCCGCGATCGCGCTGGCGCTGATCTGGGCGGGCGTCGCCGCGATCGGCCGCTCGCTGCTCGAGACCACGGGCTAGCCGTTCAACGGAGCCGCGAATGACGCCACACCCGGCCCGGGGCCACGCCAGCGAGCGCGAAGCACGCGAGGTCGCGGAGAGCGCGCGCGAAAAGCGCTGGAAGCAGCGGAGCTTCGTCAGGTCGCTGTTCTCGGGCCGCTTCCGTGTGGACTGGGTCCATCCCCATCCGCTGCCCGACCCCGGTGAGCAGTTTCGGGGGAATCATTTCCTCAGAGAGCTCGAGGAGTTTGCGCGCCACCATATCGACGGCGACGCCGTCGACCGCGACGCCTGGGTTCCCGAGGAGGTGCTGGACGGACTGCGCGCCCTGGGCGCCTTCGGCATCAAGATCCCGCGCGAATACGGCGGCCTCGGACTCTCGCAGATCACCTACAACCGCGCGCTCGAGATCGTGGCAAGCCGCTGCATCTCCACCGCCGCGTTCCTCTCCGCGCACCAGTCCATCGGCGTGCCCCAGCCTCTCTCCTACTTCGGCACCGAGGCGCAGAAGCGGGCCTACCTCCCCAGGCTGGCCGCGGGAGCGCTCTCCGCCTTCGCGCTCACCGAACCGGAAGCCGGCTCCGATCCCGCCAACATGTCGACCACCGCCACGCCCACGGCGGACGGCGGCGCGTACATCCTGAACGGCGAGAAGCTCTGGTGTACGAACGGACCGCGGGCGGAGCTCCTGGTGGTCATGGCGTGCACACCGGCGCGCGCGGGCGTCAAGGGCAAGCGGCCCATCTCCGCCTTCATCGTGGACAAGGCCTGGCCCGGGGTGGAGGTGGTGCACACCAGCCGCTTCATGGGGCTCAAGGGGCTTTCCAACGGAGTCCTGCGCTTCACCAACGTGCGGGTGCCGCGCGAGAACCTGCTCTGGGGAGAGGGGCTCGGCCTCAAGCTCGCGCTCATCACGCTGAACACGGGCAGGCTGTCGCTTCCGGCCCTGTGCGCCGCGGCCGGCAAGTCCGCCCTGCACATGTGCCGCCGCTGGTGCGGCGACCGGGTTCAGTGGGGCGCCCCGGTGGGCAGGCACGACGCCGTCGCGCAGATGCTGGGCCGGATGGCCGCGAACGCCTTCGCCATGGAAGCGGTCATGGAGCTGTCGTCGGTGATGGCCGACGCCGGGACCTTCGACATCCGCATCGAAGCCGCCATGGCCAAGCTCTGGAACAGCGAAACCGCCTGGGCGCTGGCCGACGACGCGGTCCAGATGCGCAGCGGCCGCGGGTACGAGACCGCCGATTCCCTGCGTGCCCGGGGCGAGGAAATGCCTGCTCCCGTGGAGCGCCTGCTCCGCGACGTGCGCATCAATCGCATCTTCGAGGGTTCGAGCGAGATCATGCGCCTGTTCATCGCGCGCGAGGCGGTGGATCAGCACCTCAAGCTGGCCGGGGCCCTGGTGGATCCGCGGGCGCCGCTGGGCGAGCGGATGGCCGCGCTGGTGCGCGCCGGGCTGCACTATGCCTGGTGGTACCCCACGCGCTGGGTGGGCTGGAGCCGCTGGCCCAGATTCTCGGAATTCGGGCGCCTGGCGGGGCACATGCGATTCATCGAGCGCAGTTCGCGCAAGCTCGCGCGTTCCCTGTTCCACTGCATGCTCCGGTTCGGGGCGGGGCTCGAGAAGCGCCAGGCCGTGCTGGGCCGCATCGTCGACATCGGATCCGAGCTCTTCGCGATGACCGCCGTCAGCGTTCGCGTCGACATGCTGGCCGCCAAGAACCCCGGCGACTCCTCTCCGGAGGATCTTGCGGACCTGTTCTGCAGGCAGTCGCGGCGGCGCATCAAGGCCCACTTCGCCGCCCTCTTCTCCAACGACGATGTCGCGGCGTACGACGTGGCCGCCAGGGCCATGGAGGGAACCTACGGGTGGCTGGAGGAGGGCGTGGTCACGATGGCCGACCTGGAGGCGATGGAAGAGGCCGAGGCCAGCGCCTCCTCCGGTCCCACGGCGGCGAAACGGGCCTGGGAAGCCGCGGTGGCGGCGCGTTAGCGCAGGGTGCCCGTGAGCGCGCGCCTTCACCACATCGCCCTGGCCGCCGTCCTGGGATGGACCCTTGGGCTTCTCCTCCTGGGGAGCATCGTGCACGCGACCGGGTCGAGCCTCGCCTGCCCGGACTGGCCGACCTGCTTCGGCACCATGATGCCGGAGATGACCGGCGGCGTCTTCTGGGAGCACCTGCACCGGCTGGTGGCGGGCGGGCTGGTTCTGCTGTTCGCGGCGGCCGCCTGGCTGACCTGGCGCCGACAGCCGGAGCGCCGGTGGCTGCACCGGGCCGGGCTGGCCGGGATCGTGCTGCTGATCGTCCAGTCGGTGCTCGGCGGCCTCACCGTGCTGATGCGCCTGCCGGACGCCATCTCGTCCTCCCACCTGGCGCTCGCGTTCCTCTTCCTGGGCCTGGCCACCGTCATGACGGTCGTGACGGCACGGGGATGGGGCGGAGGAGCGCGCCTGGCGGGTGCGGCGCGGGCGACGCTGGGGAGGATGGCGGGAGGGGTGGCCGCACTGGTGCTGGCGCAGTCGGTGCTGGGCGCGGTGGTGCGCCACACCGACGCGGGCATGGCCTGTCCGGACGTGCCGCTCTGTATGGGCCAGGTGGTGCCTCCCCTCGAGCACCCGCTGGTGATTCTGCACTTCGGCCACCGCCTGCTGGGCATTCTGGTGGCGCTTGCGACCCTCGCGCTGGCCGTCTTCGTGCTGCGCCGGAGGGCCGCCGCCCCGCTCCCGGCCCTCGCCGCGGGAGCGCTGGTCACGGTGCTTGCCCAGGTCACCGTGGGCTTCCTCTCGGTGAGCAGCGGGCTCGCGGTTGCGCCCGTTTCGCTGCACACGCTGCTGGCCGCGCTGCTCCTCTCGCTGACCGTGGGGCTCGCAACCTACGGGCATGAACCCGAGCTGCGGCTTGCCGATGGCGCCGCTGCATTCCATGGACGCTGAGGCGCTCGGCAACTTTCTGGCACCGGTCAACGCCTCGCTGAACCTGCTCAGCACCAGCTTCCTGGTGGCCGGATTCGCCTTCATCCGGGCGCGCAACATCCCCCGCCATCGCCTGTGCATGATCTCGGCGGCGAGCGCGTCGGGCCTCTTCCTGGTCTTCTACGTCATCCGCTTCTCGCTCACCGGCACCCACACGTTCGCCGGAGAGGGAACCGCCCGGGTGGTCTACCTGGCCATCCTGTTCTCGCACATGGTGCTCGCGGTGGTGGTGGCGCCCCTCATCATCCGCCTGCTGTTCCTCGCGGGCCGAGAGCGCTTCACCGAGCACGCCCGCCTGGCGCGCTGGACCTTTCCGATCTGGCTGTACGTGTCGGTGACCGGGCTGGTCGTGTACGCCATGCTCTACCACGTGTACGGGTACGTGGAGTAGAGAGACCATCTGATGGCGAAACTCAAGCGGGAACTCGGGCTCTTCGACGTCTACGCCATCGCGACCGGCGCCACCCTGAGTTCGGGATTCTTCCTGCTGCCGGGTCTTGCGGCCGCGCAGGCCGGGGGGTCGATCCCCCTCGCCTACCTGCTGGCGGGCCTGCTTCTCCTGCCGGGCATCCTCAGCATGGCCGAGCTGTCGACCGCCATGCCCCGCGCCGGCGGCATCTACTACTTCCTGGACCGCAGCATGGGCCAGCGGGTCGGGGCGATCGGCGGATTCGGCACCTGGACCACGCTCACCCTCAAGTCCGCTTTCGCGCTGGTGGGACTCGGCGCCTACCTGCAGGTCTACTATCCCGACGCGCCCGCCGGCCCCATCGCCCTCGCCTTCGCGGCGGGATTCGGCGCGGTCAACCTCTTCGGCGCGAAGAAGACCAGCTCCATCCAGCTGGTCCTGACCGTGCTGCTGCTGGCCATGCTGGGATGGCTGATCGGGACCGGCGTCACCGCCGTCGACCCCGGCGTCTTCGAAGGCGCGTTCGAGCTGGGCGCCTCTCCCTTCTTCGCCACCGTCGGGCTGGTGATCGTGTCGTACATGGGGCTCACCCACGTCGCCTCGGTCTCCGAGGAGGTCAGGAACCCGGACCGCAACCTGGCGCTGGGCATGCTGCTGGCCTTCGTGACGGTGCTGCTCGTCTACGTCCTCGGCACCTGGGCGATGGTCGGGGCGATCGGGGTCGAGGCGCTCTCCGCCGATGGCGGCAACCTGGCGCCCGCGGCAGCGATGGCCAGGGCGGTGTCCGGGAGCACGGGAGAAGCCGTCATGACCGTGGCCGCCATCCTCGCCTTCACATCGGTGGGCAACGCCGGAGTGCTGTCCGCGAGCCGCTACCCGCTGGCCATGAGCCGCGACCACGTCCTGCCGGCCGCGCTCCGCCGCATCAGCCGGTGGGGCACGCCCTGGGTCGCCGTCCTCGCCACCGTGGGGCTGATCGTCCTCTGGCTCCTGCTCTTCGACCCGTCCAGCATCGCGAAGCTGGCGAGCGCCTTCCAGCTCATCATGTTCGCCCTCGCCTGCCTTGCCGTGATCGTCATGCGCGAGAGCGGGCTCGCCCCCTACGACCCCGGCTTCCGCGCGCCCCTGTACCCCTGGGTCCAGATCATCGGCATCGTCATCCCTTTTCCGCTGATCGTCGAGATGGGCTGGCTCGCCACCCTCCTGAGCGTCGCCTTCGTCGCCTTCGGGCTCCTCTGGTACAGCCTCTACACCCGCGATCACGTGCGCCGGGAGGGCGCCATCTACCACGTCTTCGAGCGGCTGGGCCAGCAGCGCAACCAGGGGCTGGAAGGGGAGCTGCTCCAGATCCTCAAGGAGAAGGGGGTGCGCGACGCGGATCCCTTCGAGGAACTCATGGCGTCTTCGGCGGTGCTGGACTACCAGGACGCCGTCCGCTTCTCCGAATTGGTGGACCGTGCATCACAGGTGCTGTCGGAACAGCTTGATGTGGATGCCGACAGGCTCGCTCAGGGCTTCTTTGAGGACAGCGGCAGCGGCCTGACGCCGGTATCCCAGGGCGTCGTCCTGGAACATCTGCGCCTCGACTCGATTCCGGGTCACCGCATGGTCCTCGCCCGCGTCCATGGGGGGATCGAAATCGATGTCGGCGAACCCGACGTCCCGCCGGCGGACGACGAGCTCATCCAGGCGGCGTTCTTCCTGGCGAGCCCGGAGCCCGATTCCGGCCGCCATCTGCGCATCCTGGCCCAGATCGCGGGCCGCGTGGACGACGAGAGCTTCCTAACCGAGTGGCTCGAGGCGGAAGACAACCTGGAGCTGCGCGAGGTCATGCTGCGGGACGAACGCATGCTCGTGGTCGAGGTGCTGCGTGAAGGGGCGAGCAGCTCGCTGGCGGGAATGACCATCCACGACATGGGGCTGCCCGAGAGCACCCTGGCGGCCATGATCCGGCGGCGCGGACAGCTCGTCGTCCCGCATGACGACACAGTCATCGAGCAGGGCGACCGCCTGACCATCCTCGGTTCCCCCCGCGACATCATCGACCTGCGGCACCGCTACGACGTGCACGCCACAACCGTCCCGCGCTGGTGGCGGGGCAGGCGCCGGACCGTCGAAGCCGGTGAGGTTCGCCCCCGCAACTCCCGATGAGCGGACCGGGCGCCTGACCGCGCGGGTTTCCGTGCCTGAAGGGGGACGTTCAGCCCTCCCCCGGCGGCAACTCCACCACCACCTCCCCGCCTCCCCCGCGATTGCGCACCTCCAGGGTCCCGCCGTGGGCCTGGACGACGTAGCGGGCGTGGGTCAGCCCCAGTCCCAGTGCCCCCGGGACCGTGCTGAAGAAGGGTTCCGCCGCGCGCCCCAGCGCCTCGTCCGAGAAACCCTCGCCCGCATCGCGCACCACAATCCGCGCCGAGCCGGCGGCGTTCCGAAGCGAGATCCCGATCGGTTTTCCGTCCCCGTGACGCCCGGCGTTCGCCAGAATCATGTAGACGGCATCCTGCAGCGCAGCGAGGTCCGCGCGGCACGGCACCGGCTCCCCGGGCAGATCCAGCTTCACCTCCACCTTGAAGGCCTTCTGGAACTCACGGGCGACACCTTGCACCGCCTCGGCCAGGTCGATGGAAGCGCGTGCCAGCTCCGGCGTTTCCGCGTAGAACTCGATGTCCTCGATGGCGTCGAGGGCCTGTTGAATGCGGGGACGAACGCCGCGGCCGCGGGCGTGCAGGGCCTGTACGAGCGGCTTGACGACGGCTGTCTGGAGGAACTGCGCGAGGCGCGCGAGCACCTCCGGCGATGCGCCCCGAACCGGCATCCACCCGCTCGAGAGGCGCTGGCGGACCGCTCTGACCCCGGCAGGCAGCGACGAGTCGTCTCCCTCGATCTTCCCGGAGCGCGCCTCCGCGCCGAGGCGCTCGAGCGCGCGCCGGTACCGCGCGGCTGTCCGCTGGCCCGACACGCGCCAGACCACGGGCAGGGCCGCGACCGCGACGAAAAACAGGATGTATCCAAGCGCACCAGGCATACCCAGATGGCCTCCTTCCGAAACCACGCACGCCGAAGATGATCGGAATGCAGACGCCCGGGATGATGGCGATGCGGCGAACTGCGAGCAACCGTTGCCCGGCCCGGCGCGCCATTGCTCCCCCGGTCCCCATCCAGTATCCTGACGCCCTGCCCGCCGCCGGTGCGCGCCCGCCGGCCGATGCCGAACGGGCGCGCGATCCACCCCCATGCCCCATCCATGACCAACCTGACCGCGCTCGATGTCCTGCTCCAGGAGTCCTCGGATCCGGACAATCCGGATGCCGCGGAGCTGCTGGACATCATGCGCTCCGTGAGGACGATCGCGGTCGTGGGCATTTCCCGGGATCCCGCCAAGGCGGCGCGGCGGGTGCCGTCGTACCTGGCGACCAAGGGGTACGACATCCTGCCCGTCAACCCGTTCGCGGCGCGCATCCTGGGAAGGCCCGCACGGAAGTCGCTCGCGGAGGTCGCGGAGCCCCTGGACATGGTCGTGGTCTTCCGGCCCTCCGAGGAGGCGGGAACCCACCTGGCGGAGGCTGCCGCCCGCCCGGAGCGCCCGGTCGTCTGGCTGCAACAGAACATCCGTGCCGACGAGGCAGCGGCCGAAGCGCGCGCCCGGGGGATCCGGGTCGTGCAGGACATGTGCACGTATCGGGTTCATCGCGCAGCCACGGCAGATCGATGATCGGACGTCCCGCAGTCGCATCAGTGCGCCCGAGCCGGGCCGCCGCTCCGGTCGGGGCCGGCGTCCCATGAAGCGCTACCCCGCCTTCGACCCGCCCGAGTACCAGGACTGGAAAGCCGACGCGGAGCTGGTGCGCGCGTTCGAGCAGACGCTGGCCGAACCCTCGCGCGCCGCGCTCGTCGCCGAGCTCTCCGAGGACGACCTGCTCGCCTTCTACCGCGACCTGTTGACGACGCGCCTTCACGACATCGGACTCAAGCGGTGGGTGCGCCAGGGCGTCATCTCCAAGGCGTGGCTCGCCACCGGCGAGGAGGCGGTCACGGTCGGCAGCGTGCGCGCGCTCGACCCCACCCGCGACATCGTCAGCCCGATGATCCGCAACGCCGGGGCCTGCCACATGATGGGGATGCCGGTGGCCGACATCTTCCGCGGCTACCTCGCGACCGAGGACGGGCCCAACGGGGGGCGCGATCTCCACATCGGCGCGCTGGCCAAGGGCGTCATCCAGCCCATCAGCCACATGGGCACCAACGTGCCCGTGATGGCGGGCGTGGCGCTGGCCTTCCGCAACCTGGGTCAGAAGCGCGTCGCGCTCACCTGGATCGGCGACGGCGCCACCAAGACCGGCGAGTGCCACGAAGGGCTGAACCTCGCCGCCGTCCAGCGTCTTCCGGCCATCTTCATCATCCAGAACAACCAGGTGGCGCTCGGCACTCCGCTCGAGCAGCACGGCGCCGGAGACCTGGAGGCCTGGCCCGCGATGTACGGGGTTCGGGGCTGGAACTGCGACGGCAACAACATCCTGGACGTCTATGCGGTGACGCGCATGGCCGCGGACGCCTGCCGGGCCGGCGATGGTCCCGCCATCATCGTCGCTTCCACCTTCCGCATGGGCGGACACGCCACCCACGACGAGCGCGAGGCCCGCGAGACCTTCCCTCCGGAACTGTTCGAGCGGTGGGGACGCAGGGATCCGGTGGGCCTCTTCGAAGCGTATCTCGAGGCCCGGGGCGTCGATCCCGACGAGCTGCGGGCGATCGAGGAACTGGTCGCCGACGAGGTCGCGGCGGGCGCGGAGGAGGCGCTCGCCTCCCGCGACCGGCAGCCCGCGCCCGAAAAGGCTCTCTACGAAGGCATCTCCGAGGGCGGCACGCTGCTGTCGCTGGAGCGGCGTCCCGTCTGACTGTCCACGGGGACCGCGAAGGACCGTGGCCCGCGGGCACGATTCTCGTCCCGTTGAGCGATTGCTTCAGGTGCCGTGTCATACTTGAGCAACGCGTGCTGAGCGGGCATATTCCGAGGCAGGGAACCCGCGCTCCCGCAGGCCGGCGCATCGGTCTGACGTGCATTGCTTCCGCACGGCTCACGGGGATGGCGGGGGGTACGGGGTGTATGGTGGAGGTGTGAAGGAGAAGCCGATGGCGGAGTCGAAACTGCGCGAACCGGACCTGCTCTCCAGACTCCCGCTCGACTGCATGAGCGACGAGGAGCTGGTGGTGTCGCACCTGAACGACCGCCGCGGGGCCTTCACCAGGCTCTTCAACCGGTACCGCGAGCGCCTCGTCCATTTCATCGTCCGCAAGACGGGCGACGCCGACCGCGCGCAGGACCTCACCCAGGAGGCCTTCATCCGGGTGGCCCGGCACCTCGAGCGCTTCGATACCAGCAAGAAGTTCTCCACCTGGATCTACACCATCGCGAGCAATCTCTCCAAGAACGAGCTGCGCAACCGGTCCCGCAGCCCCGTGGTGCTCTTTCAGGTGCTGCGCAGCCGCTGGGAAGACGATCCCCGGCCCCTCCAGTTCGAGGATTCCTCCATGTCCCCGGACGGGCTCTACCGCAAGCGCTTCCTGAAGAGGCTTGTCGAGGACACGGTGGCCCAGTTGCCCGAGCATCACCGGATGGTGTTCCGCCTGCGCGAGCTCGACGGCAAGAGCTACGACGAGATCGCGGAGATCACCGGCGTGAACCTGGGCACCGTGAAGAGCCGCCTGCACCGGGCCCGCAACTCCTTCGCCCAGCGCATCGAACCCTACCTGAACTGAGCGGCGCCAGCCGGGCCCGAGGGCCATCCCGGGAAGGACATCCACGTCACATGTTCGCGAAGCTCCGAGCTGCGTTCCGGGAAGCCGTCGAAAACTTCAAGACCGAACTCAATCGCGACCAGATCCCCGAGGCGGTGGATGGCCTGCTCGCGGGCATGTACCGCGAAGCCACCGACGCCAAGGCGTACGTCTCCAAGCTGGAGAAGGACCTCGCCGCGGCCCGGGTCCGCGCGCAGCGCGAGTCGGAGCAGGCCGACGTCTGCCGCCGCCGCCAGCAGCAGGCCGAGCGCATCGGCGATGAGGAAACGGTGCGCGTGGCGGAGGAATTCGCCCGGAAGCACGAGGAGCGAGCGCAGGTGCTCGAGGACAAGGCGGAGGCGATTCTGCGCGAACTCACCGTCTGCCGCAGCGACGTGGACGAGATGCTGGAGCAGATCAAGGTCGCGCGTCAGAAGAGCGAAGCCCTCGGCGCCACCGCGGGGCGGACGGAGGCGCGCGAGACCCTGGGCAGGGCCGACGACCTCTTCCGCGACTTCGACCGCATGGGAGACAAGGTCTCGGGCACCGAGTCCGAGGCCGAAGCCGCCGCCGCCTTCGACCGGGAATTCGAATCCGGGCCCACGAGGGAGGAGAACCTGGAGGATCGCCTCGCGGAGCTGAAGCGCCGGATGGGCAACAGGTAGGTCCCGGGGTGGCTTCCCGCTCCGCGCGCGGGTAGATTTTCGCCGCTCGACGAACTCCCTCAACGAGGTTCGGGATAACGCCATGGAAAACTGGATCGGCGTCGGCGTGTGGATCGTCATCGGCGCCTTCATCGGGCTGATGATGAAGGTGGTGGTGAAGCGGCCCGAGGAAAGCGCGGGCCACACCTGGCTGCTGGCGGTCTTCGGAGCCTTCGGCGCGGTCATCGGCGGCATGCTGGGCGTGGGCATCCTCGAATTCGACGATCCCGTGGCGCTCAGCGCGGGAGGGATGATCGGCGCGGTCGTGCTCGCCGCGGTCATGTCCTGGACCTACCGCTGGGGCATCCGGGGGTGGATGTGACGCCTGCGGAGCAGTTCACCGCCGCCAACCTGGACCGGTTTCTGGCGGAGCTCTTCGACTTCCTGCGCATCCCCTCCATCAGCGCCAAGTCGGAACACAACGGAGACACGCGGCACGCTGCCGGCTGGCTGCGCGACCGCATGCGGGACATCGGCCTTGAGGCCGAGATTCTGGAGACGCCGCGCCACCCGGTGGTGCTCGGCGAGTGGCGCGGGGCGGGGGAGGACGCGCCCACCGTGCTGGTGTACGGCCACTACGATGTCCAGCCGGCGGAGCCCCTTGAACTGTGGACGGCTCCGGCCTTCGAGCCCGACGTGCGCGACGGGCGCATCTACGCGCGCGGCTCCGCCGACGACAAGGGGCAGCTCTTCCTGCACGTGAAAGCCGCGGAGTCGCTGCTGGCCGCGGACGGCCGGCTGCCGGTCAACCTGATCGTGCTGGCCGAGGGGGAGGAGGAGATCGGCTCGCCCAACCTCATCCCGTTCGTGGAGGCGCACGCCGAGCGGCTGGCGTGCGACGTGGTGGTGATCTCCGATTCCGCGATGTTCGCGCCCGGCCTGCCCTCGGTGCTCTTCTCGCTTCGCGGCCTGGCCTACTTCGAGATCACCGTGCACGGACCCACCAGCGATCTGCACTCGGGCAGCTACGGGGGCGGGGTGGTCAACCCGGCGATGGCGCTCGCCCGCATCCTGGGAACGCTACACGACGACAGCGGGCGCATCGCGATCCCCGGGTTCTACGACGACGTCGTGGACTGGGGCGACGAGACCCGCGCCGAGATTCGCGCGCTGCCGTTCGACGACGAGGAGTTTCGCGAGGGCGTGGGCGTTGCCGCGCTGTCGGGCGAGGCGGGGTACTCGACCCTGGAGCGCCTCTGGATCCGGCCCACCTGCGAGGTGAACGGCCTCCTCTCCGGCTACACCGGCGAGGGCGCCAAGACGGTGCTGCCGGCGCATTCGATGGCCAAGGTCAGCTTCCGGCTGGTTCCCGATCAGGATCCGGCGCGGGTGGCGGAGCTCCTGCGGGCCCACATCGCGCGCGTGGTGCCCCCGGAAGTCCGGGTCGAGATCGAGGAGCTGCACGGCGGGATGCCCTGGCGCGGACAGGTGTCCGGTGGATTGATCGACGCCGCCAGCCGGGCGCTGGCGCGCTCGTTCGGCCGGCGGCCGGTGCTCACCGGGGAGGGGGGCTCGATCCCCATCGTGGGCGAGTTCGAGCGCATCCTGGAGGCGCCGGTGCTCCTTCTCGGGTTCGCGCTCCCGGGGGCCAACATGCACGCCCCGGACGAGTGGTTCCCGCTGGAGAACTTCGACAAGGGCATCGTCGCCCTCGCCGCGCTGCTGGAGGAGCTGGGGAGCGGCGCCTTCGCAGCCTGAGCGCGCCAGGTGCGCGCCCTGATGCGGCCGGGCTCCTACGCGATGGGGGCGTGCCGGACAGGTGCGGGAAGCGGCTCAGTCGTCCGAATCCGCCCCCGATATCATCGTTCCCGCCCTGAGCAGCGCCCGCGCCTTGTTGAGGGTCTCCTCGTACTCGGCGGCGGGATCGGAGTCCGCCACCACCCCGGCCCCCGCCTGTACGTAGGCCTTCCCCCGCGCCGCCAGCAGCGTGCGGATGGCGATGGCGGTGTCCATCGTCCTGCCCCCGTAGGCGAGATAGCCGACGGCGCCGCCGTAGGGACCCCGGCGCACGGGCTCCAGCTCGTCGATGATCTCCATGGCGCGTACCTTGGGCGCTCCCGAGAGCGTTCCCGCGGGAAAGCCGGCCAGGAGCGCATCCAGCGCCGTGAGCCCTTCCCGGAGGTCTCCCTCCACCCTGCTGACGATGTGCATCACGTGCGAGTAGCGCTCGACCGCCATCAGCTCCGAGACCCGCACGGTGCCGGAGCGCGCCACCCGGCCCACGTCGTTGCGTCCCAGGTCGACGAGCATGCGGTGCTCAGCCAGCTCCTTCTCGTCCGCCGCCAGTTCGGCGGCCAGGCGGGCGTCCTCCTCGGGGGTGGCGCCGCGCGGGCGCGTCCCGGCGATGGGGCGCACGGTCACGACGCCGTCCTCCACCCGCACCAGCAGCTCCGGGGAGCTGCCCACCAGGGTCACGCCGTCCAGCTCGACGAAATACAGGTAGGGCGAGGGGTTGAGGGTGCGGAGCACCCGGTAGAGCTCGAAGGGCGACCCCGCGAGCGACATCTCGAGCCGCTGGCTGAGCACCACCTGGAAGGCGTCGCCGGCGAAGATGTAGTCGCGGATCGTCTGAACGGCGCCCTCGAACTCCTCCCGGCTCATGCTGCTCTCGAACCGGGGGTCGGAGGCGGGTTCGGGGAGCAGTTCCATGGGAGGAGGCGCGGGGGCCGTGCGCAGGGAGTGGATGATGGCGGCGACCTTCCGGAGCCCGCGCTCGTAGCGGGCGCGCAGCTCCTCCTCCCCGATCCCGGGCGCGACCGGCACCGCGGCGATGACGTTCGCCCGCCCCAGCAGGTTGTCGATGGCGAGCACGACGTCGGTGAACATGAACACCGCGTCCGGGATGTCGAGGCCGTCCGGAGGCGCGTTCGGCAGCCGCTCCAGCTGGCGCACCACGTCGTATCCCAGATAGCCGACGGCGCCTCCCCAGAAGCGGGGGAGTTCCGGGACGTCGGCGGGCTGGTACGCCGCAAGCCTCCGGGAAAGGTCCGCGAGGGGGTCGTCGGTATCAATCGGCTGCCATCCGCCGCTGCGCGTCCACCAGGTAGCCCTGCCGCCGTGGAGGCGCCAGGCCGCCGCCGGATCCGTCCCCAGGAAGCTGTAGCGCGCCCAGCGCTCGCCTCCCACCACCGACTCCAGCAGAAAACCCCAGGGCGGCCGCGCCAGCCGCGCGTAGGCGGTGACCGCCGTATCCACATCGAAGAGCAGCTCCGCCCACACCGGCACCAGACGGCTGGACCGGGCGAGGTCGCGGAAGCGCTCGAAGGAGAGGCCAGGATTCATGCGACCGAAGCTGATGCGCCCGCCCATGCCTAGCAACACCCTGGAGGGACCATCGGTGTCGGTTGGCGAGATCTCCGGCCACGAGGGGGCGCCGGACGGGCTGTCCGGCCTCCCGGTGCTGGCGGTGGACACGGGCGGGACCTTCACCGACTTCGTGCTCTACCGCGGCGGGCAGGTTTCCACCCTGAAGGTGCCCTCCACCCCGGCGGACCCCTCGGAGGCGGTGCTGGAGGGGGTGCGGCGGCTGATGGACGAGGACGGACCCTTCCTGATGGTGCACGGCTCGACCGTCGGGACCAACGCCCTGCTCGAGCGAAAGGGCGCGCGCGTCGTGTTGGTGACCAACCGGGGCTTCGAGGACGTGATCGAGATCGGGCGCCAGAACCGCCCGCAGCTCTACGCCCTGGCCGGACACCGGCCGCCGCCGCTGGTGGCGCGCGCCGACCGGGTGGGCATCCGCGGGCGGCTGGGGCCCCAAGGGGAGGAGATCGAGGCGCTCGATCCGGGGGAGGTGGAGGCGCTCACGGCGCGTGATGCGAAGGCGTGGGCGGTGGCGCTGCTGCACGCCTACGCCGATCCCGCGCACGAGGCCGCGGTGGCGGATCGACTGCGGGCGGCGGGCCACCTGGTGTCGGTGTCCTCGGAGATCCTGCCCGAGTACCGCGAGTACGAACGCACCTCGACCACGGTCGTGAACGCCTACATCGCGCCGGTCGTGTCGGGCTACCTCGGGCGGCTGGAGGAGGAGGCGGGCGCGCGCGCGATCCGCATCATGGGGTCGAACGGGGGGGCGCTGCCGGTCGCGCGGGCGCGCGAGGAGCCGGTCCACACCGTCCTGTCGGGGCCGGCGGGCGGGGTGGTGGGGGCGCTCGCCTGGGCGCGGCGAGCGGGTTTCCGAGACATCGTCACCTTCGACATGGGGGGCACCTCCACCGACGTGTCGCTCTGTCCGGGGCGGCCGCTGCGGACCCGGGAATTCACGATCGGGGGGCAGCCGGCCGCCATCCCCGTGATCGACATCCACACGGTGGGGGCCGGCGGCGGCTCCCTCGCCCGGGTGGACCCCGGCGGCGCCCTTCGGGTGGGTCCCCAGAGCGCGGGCGCGGCGCCGGGGCCGATCTGCTACGGCCGCGGGGGCGAGGGGCTGACCGTCACCGACGCCCACGTGTGGCTGGGCCGCCTGCCCGCCGACGGCTTCCTCGGCGGGAGCGCGACCCTCGACCGGGGCGCCGTCGAGAAGCCCCTGGCGGAGCTGGCCGGCCGTCTGGGATCCACCATGGAGGACGCGGCGGCCGGCATCCTGGCCGTGGTCAACAGCTCGATGGAGCGGGCGCTGCGCGTCATCTCGGTGGAGCGCGGCCACGACCCGGCCGCCTTCGTGGTGGTCGCGTTCGGGGGGGCGGGGGGCCTCCACGTGGCGGAGCTGAGCGAGCGCCTGGGCGCCGCCGGCGCGATGATCCCGCCCGACCCGGGACTTCTGTCCGCCTACGGCATGCTGGCCGCGCCGGTCACCAAGGAGGTCTCGCGCACGGTGCTCGTCGCCCACGATGACGCCGCCTGCGACGCCCAGCTCGGCGAGGTGTTCGCCGAGCTGGAGGAGACCGCGACCACCCGCATGGCCGAAGAAGGCCATGGCCGCGCGTCGCTGGCCGTGGAGCGCTGGGTGGACGCCCGCTACCTGGGCCAGAGCTACGAGCTCCCGGTAGTCGCGGATGGCTGGGTGGAGCGATTCCACCAGGCCCACGCGCAGCGGTACGGCTACCGCCAGGACGACGCCCGGGTGGAGGCGGTGACGCTGCGGGTCGTGGCGCGGGCCCCCGGCCTGTCCCTGGACCCGCCCGCGCTCGAATCCGCCGCCGAGGCGAGCCCGCCCGCCCGCACCGCCCGGGTGCACGCCGGCGGCCGCGTCCGGGACGCTGCCTGCTGGTGGCGGCGCGACCTGCGCGCCGGACACGCGCTAGCGGGTCCGGGCCTCGTCCTCGAGTACAGCTCGACCACCTGGATTCCGTCCGGGTGGCGCGCGGAGGTCGACGAAACGGGGAGTCTGCTGCTGCGACGAATGGATTAGTCCAACTAATCGGACTTAGTCCGGACTCCGAAACTCACCGACTCCCCGGAACTCACTGGCCTCCGGAACCCACCGACTCCTGGAGCTCACTGACCCCCGGAACTCATTGCGGCTCCAACGTCGCGCTCACCCCGCCCATCATCCGTGCCACGCCCTCGGCCGACACTTCCGTGATCTCGACGCGCTCGGTCAGCTCGACCGTGTATTCGCCGGCGGTGGCCACGGAGAGAGTGCCCTCGGCGCGCAGGACGGCCTGCTGTCCGCCCGCGGCATCGCGCACATCCTCGTAGTCTCCTTCCAGAGCGAGCCGGAGGGTGTCCGCAGGCAGGACCCGGCTGTCGATCCACACCATGCGGTCCGTGAAGTTCGCCGTGCCGCGCCACGCCATGTCCTCGCCCCGGCTGTAGTTGGTGACCACGATCGCCCTGAAGTTGATTCCCTGCTGCAGGGCGATCTCCAGGAGTCCGTTGGCGGTTTCCTGCGTGCTCTGCATGTCGCCCGGGAGCTCGCCCGGCGGGAGAAACTGGTAGCCCGTGACCAGCGCGCGCAGGGCGACATCCACCAGGGGGTTCGGGGTATCCGACCCGTCGCCCGGCTCCAGCACCAGCGAACGGGTCAGTTCCCGGACATCGTCCCCGGGGATGGTCCACGTGGAATCGATGGCGGCGCCCTCGAACACCATGCTGTCCGCGCTGATTGCCCGCACCTCCAGCGTGCGCACGTTCAGGCGTCCGCCGCCGCCCTGGGGAGCGCATGCCGCCATGGCGACCGTCGCAAGAAGGGCATAGGCCGCCGGGCGCGTGTTGCCGGTCCATCTTCCGTGTCTGTTGTCCCTGGTCTCTGTCATGACTCCGCGTTTCCCGCTGGTTCGAGTGGTGAAGGTCGGTCCTCGAATAGGGCCGCGCCCGCCGCATCTTCTTCCCCGGCCGCCGCGTCAGGATCCACTCCGTCTCTCTCCCGGTAGGCCCGGTCCGCCGCGCGCGTCACGGCGGAACCGACCAGCAGGGCCGCGCCCGACACCGCGGCCATGCAAAGCAGCACCAGTACCGGGGGCGCAAGGCGGGGAACGAGAAGGAGTCCGTAGATCAGGAATCCGGTCGCGGCGCCCAGCAGCGCGGGCCCTCCCCCGGCCACGGTTCCCCCCTCCGCATCGCGGCTGCCCGCCCGGCACACCAGCCCGAGCACCGATCCCGCCATGTACAGCGGAAGCGCCGCCAGCAGGGCGAGCGCGGCCGCCTGTCCGCCCGGCACGTCCGACAGGCCGCCGAGGTAGCCCCACAGCGAGGTGAGGATGCCGGCGAGCCCCAGCGACACCAGCGTGAGGTGCAGGTGTCGTCGCAGGTGCCGGGAGATCTCATCGGCAGGCACGCGGGTGGCGAAGAGCAGCCCCGCCCCGGCCGCGGCGGCCTCGGTGGTGAGGACGACGGTGGTCGCCCGCAGCAGTCCGGCTCCCTCGTAGAGGATCAGCCCGGCGGCCATCTCGGCCATGACGCCCATCACGCCGCCGATCAGAAACGCCGCCAGATGCGTCCGGCGGACCGTCGTGCCCATGCCCATCATCGCCCGTACTCGCTTCGGAAGAACACCAGCGGATCGCCTTCTCCGGCCCCGCACCCCAGCACTTCACCCACCACGATGGAGTGGTCGCCCGCGGGATGCACGGCCCGGACCCGGCAGTCCAGCCAAGCGAGCGCGTCCGGCAGCACCGGGCTCCCCGACGAGCTGTCGCGAAACTCGACTCCGGCGAACCGCTCGCGGTGCGTTCCGCGCGCGAAGCGATGCGCCATCTCCTCTTGGTGGCTCGCCAGCACGCTGACCGCGAACGCTCCCGAGGCGATGACGGGGTCGTGCGAGTTGCCGCGCCGGTCGAGACACACGAGGACCAGGGGCGGGTTCAGTGAAACCGAACTGACTGCGTTGACCGTCAGCCCGTGCACGGAACCGTCGAGCCGGCAGGTGACCAGCGCCACGCCGGTCACCAGGCGGCTCATCACGTCCCGAAACCGGTTCTCGTCTACCATCGCGTCCACCCCGCAGGCGGTCGCCGCCGTCCGCGGCGCCACTCGTCCGGCTGCCCATGCCAACGCTCCCCGCTCCGGCGCATTCAATCGGCCTCCTCAAGGAGTGCCTGGTAGTGCGCGTAGCGGCTCTGTGCGATCTCGCCCGAACGGACGCTCTCGTGAACGGCGCAGTCGGGCTCGTGCACATGGCTGCATCCGCGGAATCGGCAGCCGTCCCCGAGCGCCCCGATCTCCGGGAAACATCGGTCAAGTCGTGTCGCCGGAACACCCCACAGGCCGACGTCCCCGAACCCCGGGGTGTCCGCGACCAGGGTGCCGTCCGAGAGCCGCAGCAGGCGGCTGGTCACCGTGGTGTGCCGGCCGGTACCGGTCTTGCGGCTGAGTTCGCCGATGCGCAGGCCCAGCGTGGGGTCGAGCCGGTTCAGGAGGCTGGACTTGCCCGTCCCCGAGGGACCCACCAGAGCGCAGATGCCGCGCACGGCAACCGAGCGCAGCCGATCGAGACCGAGGTCCGATTCGGCGCTGGTGAGGACGACTTCGTAGCCGATCCGGCGATAGAGGTCGCGCACCGGCTCCGAGGCGGCGCGAGCTCCCGGCAGATCCTGCTTGTTGATCACCAGCGTGCAGGAAAGCGCGTTGGCCTCGCATACGGCGAGGATGCGGTCCAGGTAGCCCAGGCTGATATCCGGGTCGCGGGCGGACATCACCACGACGACCCGCTCGAGGTTGGCGGCCATCACCTTCGCGGTCCGCCCGTACGACCCCCGGCGCAGGAAGGCGGTCGTGCGCGGGAGCACCTCCTCGACGGTGGCGTCGCCGCCGTCCAGGGCCACCCTGACGCGATCGCCGATGACCACGCGGCCCCCCTTCCAGGGCTTGGCCTTGAGGCGTCCGCGGAGATGGGAGTCGACCGAGGTGCCGTCGTCGAGCTCGACGCGATAGACGCCGCCCACCGCCTCGTGAACCTGTCCGATGGGGGTCACCGGCGCGCCATGCGCTGAACCCGGACGGGTGGGGCGGAGGACCGGGACCCCCGGCGGTGGGGGGGGATGGGTGCGAGGCAGCGCCTCACCCCGGACGTCACGCGGCGAAGGATTCCAGCGCGGATCCCTTCTCGCCGTCCCGCAGGCGGCGCAGCGCCCGATCGCGCAACTGGCGGATGCGCTCGCGCGTGACCCCCAGCATGTTGCCGATCTCCTCCAGCGTGTGCTCCCGCTCGCCCTGCAGCCCGAAATAGAGGCGCAGCACCTTGGCGTCGCGGGCCTCGAGCGTGGTGAGCGCCACGTTGACCGACTCGGCCAGCAACCGGGCTTCCACCCCCAGTTCGGGCTCGGTGGCCTCTTCCGTCAGAAACCGCTCCACGAGCTGCGAATCCTCGCTGTCGCCGATGGGCGCATCGAGACGGATTTCGGCCGCGTTCAGAGTCTGGAGCGACTCGATGAGTTCGGGCGTGAGCCGGGTGGCCTTGGAAAGCTCCTCGGGGGAGGGCTCGCGGCCGCGCTCCTGCCGCAGACGCTCCTTCTCGCGGAAGATGCGCGCGAGGTCGGAGGCGCGATTCAGGGGAACGCGCACCGAGCGGCCCTGGTTGGCCAGGGAGGCCAGGATGGCCTGACGAATCCACCACACCGCGTAGCTGATGAACTTGACGCCCTGCTCGGGATCGAACTTCCGGGCCGCCGTCACCAGGCCGACGTTGCCCTCCTGGATCAGGTCCGTAAGCGATACCCCCCGATTCTGGTACTTCTTGGCCACGCTGATGACGAACCGCAGGTTGGCGCGCGCCAGTTCCTGCACCGCCTCCTCGTCGCCGAGCTGAGCCCGGGCTCCCAGTTCCTTCTCCTGGTCCGGGGTGATCAGCTCGTGCCGGCTGACGTCGCGCAGGTACTGGTCGAGCGCACTCTGCTCCTCTACTCCGGTGTCGAAACCGACGAGCAGGCTGGTCGAGCGCTTCTTGGGCCGACGAACCGCCTTCTTTCGACGAACCACTTTCTTTCGACGAACCACCTTCTTTCGCAGCGTGGCGGGCATTCTGAAAAGATCTCCTTATCGGCTCCGGCGGCCGTTGGCGCGCTGGAATCGCGTTTTGTATCGGCCCCGCATACCCGCGCGCGAGGCGTAGGATCCGCAGCCCTGAATGATAATAAGATTCCCGGAATTGTCCAGAACTCCGAATTGACGTGCCACGCATCCTAAACCCCACCGTCAACCGGGTTCCTTACGCCTGGAAGGCCGGGGCGGTTACATGAGCCCCACCGGTTGGTCTGCTCACGCTTCGGTTATCAGACCGATGACCTCGTCGGGCGCGAGAGACCTCTTCTCGAAGGTGAAGACGCGCAGCACCCGGGAGGTGCGGTAGAGCTCGCGGGCCACCCTGGGAAGGTCGATGACGCCGGGGATGCCGGCCTTGCCGAGCCGCTCGGCGCGCCCGCTGCGCCGGCGCACCAAGAGGTCGAGCTGGAACATGGCGGGCTTGCAGGGGAAGTCGATCACGACCTCGCCGGGCTCCAGGGAGAGCCCCTCCGCGAGCTGGTCCTCGAGTCGGCGGCGTTCGGGGCCCGGGGCCTCGATCCAGGGCGGCAGGCTCCGGTCGCCCAGGTCGGCCGCGGTGAGCTCGGCGGCGCGCTTGGGGAGACGCCGCCCCCTCAGGGCCGGGAGCCAGCGGCGGCGGATGCGGTCGGCGACGGGTCCGCCGCGGGTCTCTGCGCGGCGGCCGATCAGGTGCAGGAGTTCGTCGTCCGTCGGGCCGGCCAGCTCGCGCCCCTCGACCAGCCCCGCGGCCACCGCGTCGTTGACGATGCGCGCGCAGAGCACCGTGCCCGCGCGCACCGCGTGGTGCCAGTACACGTTGCGGAACATCTGGTACTTGGCGAACAGCAGGGATTCCAGCGCGCTGACCGCCTTCTCGCCCACCCCCACCTCGTACGCGCCGCTCTCCGGATCCTGGAGAATGACCAGTCCCTGCAGGAGGCGCTCGACGTCGACCTCGCCGTAGGGAACCCCGCAGGAGCGTGCGTCGCGCTTGAGGTAGTCCAGCTTGTCCATGTCGAGGCTGCCGTGCACCAGGCCTCTCAGCGGAGCGGTGCTCTCTCCGCGGATGAGTGCGCCGATCTCGGCGCCGGCCCCGGGTCCCAGGCCGGCCAGCGCCTCCCGCACATCGGGCGACTCCAGAAACTGCCCCGCTACCGCCTCGTGGTCGCCCGGATGATCGTCACCGCGCAGGTCGTCGAGCGCGTGCGAGAAGGGGTAGTGACCGATGTCGTGCAGGAGTCCCGCGTACGGCACCAGCCCGGCGCCTCTCCACACGCGGTCGGGGAGGGATTCCCGCTTCCTCAGGCTCCGCAGGGCGGTGCTCACCAGGTGGTACACGCCGAGCGCGTGGGCGAAGCGGGTGTGCGTGGCGCCCGGGTAGACCAAGTGGGCGAGACCGAGCTGGCGAATATAGCGCAGCCGCTGGAAGGCGGGGGCGTCCGTGATGCGGGTGGCGGTCGCGTCCAGCCGGATGGAACCCCAGATCGGGTCGCGAATCAGGGTGGGCGCGTTCCGGGGAGACATGCGGGGAGTTTACCGTCGCGCGCGCGGGCGGAGCAATGGCGCAATGGGACGCCGGGGCCGGCGGATGGCGGTCAGCCTCCGCCGCGGCCCATCGCCCGGATGATCTCGAACTCCTCCTCGCGCACCGGCTGGACCGAAAGGCGCGAGTTCTTCACCAGCACCATCTCGCTCAGGGCCGACACCTGGCGGATGTCCTTCAGCGACACGACCTCGGGGAACTTCTCCACGAACTCCACGTCGACCATGTACCAGCGGGGTTTGGCCGGGTCAGACTTGGGGTCGTAGTAATGCTCATTGGGGTCGAAGGCGAAGTGATCCGGATAGGCTTCCTTGCACACGCGCGCCAGCCCCGCGACGCCCGGCGGCTTGGCCATGCTGTGGTAGAAGAGCACCTCGTCGCCCACGCTCATCGCCTGCATGTTGTTGCGGGCCCCGTAGTTGCGGACGCCTTCCCACCAGGTGTAGCCGTCCCGCTCCAGGTCGTCGATGGAGTAGACGCCCGGTTCGGTCTTCATCAGCCAGTGTTTCTTCGCCATTTCGGCTCCCTGTCCCGACGGAGGGCCGGGCCGGTTTCTCGGATTCGGGCGCGAACTCGGCCCGCGGTGCTCGACGTTACTTCGGTCCCGCCACCCGCACCTCTTCCGGAGCGGCGTCGGCGAAGCGCGAGAAGTTCTCCCGGAACATGGACGCCAGACGGCCGGCGGCGCGGTCGTAGGCCTCCGGGTCGGCCCAGGTGGAGCGCGGGGTCAGAACCCGCGCGGGCACGCCCTCGACCTCTCGCGGCACCGCGAGTCCGAAGACCGGATCGGTGCGCGTCGGCACCCCGTCCAGCGACCCGTCGAGCGCCGCGCGGATCATCGCGCGCGTGTGCGGAAGATCCATGCGCCTGCCGGTGCCGAACCCGCCGCCCGTCCAGCCGGTGTTCACTAGCCACACCCGCGAGCCGTGGCGGCGCAGCTTCTCGCCCAGGATGCGGGCGTAGACGCTCGGGTGCATCGGCAGGAAGGGCGCGCCGAAGCAGGCGCTGAAGGTCGCGCGCGGGTCGGTCACGCCCCGCTCCGTCCCCGCCACCTTCGCCGTGTACCCCGACAGGAAGTGGTACATCGCCTGCTCGGGAGTCAGGCGCGCGATCGGCGGAAGCACGCCGAAAGCGTCGGCCGTGAGGAAGAAGATGTTGTTCGGGTGGCCGCCCCGGCCATCCGGCACCGCCCCGGGGATGTAGTGGATGGGATAGGAGGCGCGCGTGTTCTCGGTGAGGGTGTCGTCGTCGAGGTCCAGCTCGCGCGTGTCCTGGTCGAAGATCACGTTCTCGAGGATGGTCCCGAACATGCGCGTGGTGCGGTAGATCTCGGGCTCGTTCTCCGGGGAGAGCCGGATCACCTTCGCGTAGCATCCGCCCTCGAAGTTGAAGATGCCGTCGTCGCTCCAGCCGTGCTCGTCGTCGCCGATCAGGCGGCGCGCATGGTCCGCGGAAAGCGTGGTCTTGCCGGTTCCGGAGAGCCCGAAGAAGAGCGCGGTGTCGCCGTCCTCGCCGATGTTGGCCGAGCAGTGCATGGGAAGCGCGCCCTTCCCGGGCAGGAAGAAGTTCATCGACGAGAAAATGGACTTCTTGATCTCGCCCGCGTAGCGCGTGCCGGCCACGAGCACGGTCCGCTCGGCCAGATTCACGACCACCGCGGTGCCGCTGCGGGTGCCGTGGCGCGCCGGATCGGCCTGGAGCAGGGGCGCGTGCAGCACGACGAAGTCGGGACGGATGGCGGCCAGTTCGGCGGCGGACGGCCGCAGGAACATGTTGTACACGAAGAGCGTGTGCCAGGCGCTCGGGCTGACCACGCGAACCGAGATGCGATGCGCCGGATCGGCTCCGCAGTGGGCATCGCGCACGAAGAGTTCGCGCGGGTCCAGGTATTCGATGATGTCGGCCCTGAGCGCCCGGTAGTGCGCTTCGCTCATGGGGCGGTTGATCGATCCCCAGTCGATCTGGTCGGCCGTGGAGGGCTCCTCGACGGTGAAGCGGTCGTCGGGGGAGCGGCCCGTGTGCGGGACGGTGACCGCGGCGAAGGGACCCATGTTCACGAGATGCCCTTCGCCCCTGGCGAGGGCGGCCTCGTAGAGCTGCGCGGGCGAGAGGTTCCAGTGGATGTTCCCCGCGGGGGTGAGACCGTGGGCGTCGAGTTCGACGGCGGTGCGCGAGGGGGCTGGAGACATGTCGAGGGCTGGCAGGGTCATGAGATCCGGGGAACTCCGGGCTGGATGAAAGAGTCAGCGGCCCAAAACACGAGCCTCCGCGGGCCTCTCGAATCACGACGGCGCGCGGAGGAGTCAACGGTTCCAATCTTATTCGCGAGAACGGGCGAGGGTCAACGGGGGTGCCGCCGGCCGGGAACATCGCGCTCGCGCGGGCGTTAGCACTTGAGGCTGGTGTTCGGACGGATGAGCTTTCGGGTCCGTCTCCGACTGGTCCCGGATCAAACTTCCCTCCGAGCGCATTCTCTGCACGGTCCCTTGCCTGATCTCTCTGTTGCCAGCCTCCGCTGCCTGGCGTCCGCGGGTGTCCTTCTAACGGGAGTTCTCGGGGCGGCAAGTCCGGCGCGCGCCCAGCTGCCCGGTGAAGATGTCGCCTGCGAGGCGGGACCGGTCTCGCGCATCATCATCGAAAGCCGGCCCATCTTCGACCCTGGGCCTCCGTCGCAGCCGCGCATCCTGCGCTGGACGCGCGGGCTCGCGAACTTCATGCACGTCGACACGCGGGAAGGGTTCATCGCCGGCGAGCTGCTGTTCGGCGAAGGGGACTGCCCGGACCCGTTTCTCTTCGAGGAGTCCGAGAGGATCCTGCGCGAACTCGGCTTCATCGCTACCGCGGACATCGTCGCCGAGCCCCAGCCCGACGGCACCCGCCACGTGCGGGTGACGACGCGCGACGAGTGGACCACCAAGATCCAGATCGACGTGACCGTCGACGACGGGTTGCAGTTCGAGGGCGCGAGCGTGGTGGAGGAGAACTTCCTGGGCTCGGGCAACCTGATCGGCGCCTTCTATCAGGAGCGCAAGGAGCGGCGCGACTTAGGGCTTACCCTGCACTCCACGCGCCTCGCCGGCACGCGGCTGGACGGGCGCCTCAACGTGGGCCGCACGCGCTCGGGCGGCTTCACGGACGCGATGCTGGTGTACCCCTTCGTTGGAGAAGTGGGGCGATTCGCGGGACGTCTGCGCTTCCATCGTCGTGAGTCGCTCTTTCCGTACGTGCTCGACCCCTCGCTGGACTACAGCTATGCCCTCCTGCCGGTGTTCGGGGAGCGCATCGAAGCCACCCAGGCGTATCGGTTCGGAGAGCCGGGCGATCTGACGCTGCTCGGTTTCGGCGTCACGCACGAGACCTTGCGCTTCGACGAGTATCCCGACTCCGTGTCGCTCGTCCGGGGCCTGGACTTCGGCAACCTGCTCGACGACGAACCGGGCATCGGCTCGCGTCTGGCGGGCCAGACCCGAGGGCACGATCTCACCCGCTTCAACCTGCTACTCGCCAGGCGAAAGGTGCGTTTCGAGACCCGGACCGGACTGGACGCGGTGAGCGGGGAGCAGAGCGTTCCGCAGGGCTTCGACCTGTCCCTGACGCTGGGGCCGCGACTGCCGCTGGGACGGGGGCTGTCGACGGAGGAGGCGTCGTCGCCCGCGTCGCAGGCCGATCTCGCGAGCGACTTCATGGGCCGCGTCTCTTTCTTCGGGGGTGTAGGATCGGCATCGGCGCTGCTGCTGGTGAATGCCGAGACGGAAGCCCGCCGCGTGAGGTTCGAGGACGAGGCGGAGGGACGCTGGAGGGACATCCTCTCGGAGGCCGACCTGCTTGCCTACTGGCAGCCCGGCGTGGGCTTCGCCCGGACGCTGGTCGCGCGGGTCTCCGCCGCCGGCGGCTGGAACACCATCTCCCCGTTCCAGCTCACCCTCGGAGGCCGGGAGGTGGTGCGGGGATACAAGGAAGAGGACTTTCCCGCGGGCCGGCGGGTGGTGGCTTCGCTGGAGAACCGCGTCGATCTGGGTTGGCCCGCCCCCTCGTCCATGGACCTGGGGCTCACCTTCTTCGCGGATACCGGCCGGGCCTGGGCGGGCGATGTGCCGTTCGGCATGGACACCGGCTGGAAGTCCTCGGTCGGCGCCGGGCTGCGCCTGGGATTTCCAGCGGGGAGCGTCCGGGCGACGCGCATCGATCTGGCCTGGCCGGTTGGCGCGGACTCGGGGCGCGGGCCCATGTTCCGCGCGAGCACCGGCGACTTCATCGGCCTGGTGCGCGGATTCGCCGATACGCAGATGGTGCGAAGCCGGCGCTCGGGCGTGAATCCCAACTTCGAAGGGGTTTCGAGGTAGTCCTGTCCATGTCCAACATCAGAGAGATATCCGAATCCGAGGCTACCGGCCTCCTGCGCAAGCTCTACGGCGAAGCGCGGGACCGGGCGGGCCGGATCTGGAACATCGTGCGGGTGATGAGCCTGAACCCCAGGGTCATGCAGACCACCATGCAGTTCTACCGCACGCTCATGTTCGGGTCTTCGCCCCTGAACCGATGGCGCCGCGAGATGCTCGCGGTGATCACCTCGAAGGTGAACGGCTGCTTCTACTGAGAGCAGGCGCACGCGCATGATCTCCGGGAAGAGATCGAGGAGTTGTTCGAGAGCGATGAAGAGCGGGACGCCTTCGTGCACGCGATCGTGCGCGACTGGCGCGAGGCGGGGTTGTCCGAGGCGGACGAGGCGCTGTGCGACTATGCCGAGAAGCTGACGTTGCGGCAGGCGGAAGTGGGAGCGGGCGATCTGGAGGTGTTGCGCGGCCATGGCTTCGACGACCGGGCGATCCACGATGCCACCCAGGTGATCGGGTACTTCAACTACATCACCCGGGTGGCGGACGGGCTGGGGGTGGAGCCGGAGACGTTCGTGCGGCCGTGGGGGCGACGCAGCTGAAGCAGCGGCACCGAGCCGTCGCGGAGGCGGCCGGCTAAACCCTCGTGCTCGCTCGCTCTGGTCGCTCCGCTCTCTCCGCGGGGCGGTCCTCACAGTGTGACATTTTCGATGTCCATTGACACCTGTATTTTCATCTGGCTTCCCTGGCTCGACTGCCGCATCCTGAAGACGCACACCGCAGACAAGCTGGAATACGAAACCAGGGACGCTTGCCTTGTCCATGTCAGAGACCGCTTGCCACCTTGCCAAGCGCCGGGGTCAGAGCAAGCCGGACTCCGCCCTCACGTCACGCAGCCTCCTCTCTTCCCTGGCGGCGTTGCTGCTCGCCTGCGGGGACGACGGACCGACGGCAACGCCCGTTCCGGCCTCAGTCGAGATCACACCCTCGCCGGTGACCCTGGCTGCGCTGGGCGAGACAGTTCAGCTGACGGCTACCGTGCTCGACCAGAGCGAGCAGCCCATGCATGGCCTTGCCCTTGTGTGGTCGACTGTCGCCGAGTCGGTGGTGACGGTGAGTGCTGCCGGCCTGGTGACGGCGATCAGCAACGGATACGCGACGGTCAAGGCGACCGTCCAGGATGGTGGTCCCTCGGGAAACGCAGCGGTCACCGTCGCCCAGCAGGCGCAGGACATCCAGTTGTCCCGCATCGAAGGGGCGTTCCGGGCGCTGGGGGACACCCTGCGGTTGTCTGCCACTGCCAGGGATTCCAACGGGAACCCGATCCCCGCCGTCCACCCTATCTGGTCTTCGTCCGACACCTCCGTGGTGACCGTGGATGGCAGTGGACTGGTGACAGCCGCCGGGAATGGACGTGCCAGCGTGCGGGCGACGTCCGGTGCGGGCCACGCCAGCGCTGGGTTTGCCGTGGAGCAGGAAGTCGTGGCTGTGCAGGTCACGCCGGCTGCCGATACGCTGCGGGCGCTCGGGGATACACTTCAACTGTCGGCGGAACTGGTGGACGCGAACGGCCATCCCGTCGTGGACTCCATGGGAGACTTAACGTGGTCCTCCGACGACCCGAACGTAGCGACGGTGGACGAGACCGGGCTCGTTACGGCGATCTCCTCGGGATCGGTGGAGGTAAGGGCGGAACTCGCAGGTGGCACCCTTGCGGGGGCCGCCAGGATGGTGGTCATCGCTGTAGACGACCGAGCCGTTCTGGCTGCGCTCTACCATGCGGCCGGCGGGCCGAACTGGAACACAAGCCGGAACTGGCTCACCGATGCGCCGCTGGGATCCTGGCATGGTGTTACCACCAACGCGCAGGGACAAGTCACGCGATTGCGCCTGCAGTACAACAATCTGAGAGGCTCGATCCCGGTCGAATTGGGATATCTCCCCAAGCTGACAATACTGGAACTCCAGTGGAACGAACTGGCGGGATCCATTCCCCCCGAACTCGGTCGGCTCACGAACCTCACGCATGTGGACGTGAACACGAACCGTCTCGAGGGTTCCATTCCAACTGAGCTTGCCAACCTTACAAGCCTGACCTACCTGCGGTTGTCCTCGAACTACCTGGAGGGCTCGATTCCGCCGGAATTGGGAAACCTGACGAACCTCACGGGTCTGTTCCTTCACCGCAACGGCAACCTGACCGGCTCGATTCCGGGCGAACTCGGAGCCCTGGTTAACCTCTCGAATCTTTGGCTTGGCGGGAACAAGCTGACCGGTCACATCCCCTCCGAACTGGGGCGCCTCTCCCAACTGGATACACTGTACCTCAGTGAGAACCAGCTTACCGGTGAGATACCTCCCGAACTTGGCGGTCTCGATGATCTGAAGTTGCTTCTTCTCAGCGAGAATCAATTGACGGGTCCAATTCCACCTGAACTTGGCAAGCTCACCGGTCTCACTCGACTGATCCTGTTCAACAACGAACTGACCGGCTCAATCCCTGCCGAACTTGGCGACCTCGAGAGTCTCTTGGAACTCAACTTCTTCGGGAACCAACTGACCGGTTCCATCCCTGCCGAACTCGGCAAGCTGGCAACCCTCGAAAAGCTGGTGCTCAACCTTAACAGCCTCACCGGCCCCATTCCCTCGGAGCTTGCACGCCTGGGCCGTCTGAGACGGCTGCTCCTGGGAAGAAACGAACTGACGGGTCCAATTCCCCCTGAACTCGGAAACATGGCCAACCTCGATCGGCTGTTCCTCAACGGCAACCAGCTGACCGGTTCCATCCCGCCGAAACTGGGAAATCTCGTCCGGCTATCAACACTGAGCCTGGGTCACAACAGCCTGTCGGGATCGGTCCCTGCCGAGCTCGGCAACCTGCGAAACCTCACGTCCTTGTATCTGCAAGCGAACGAACTCGTGGGACCGCTGCCCCGCGAACTTGCCAATCTCTCACAGCTCAGGACCTTTCGATGGTATGACACGGCGCTTTGCGCTCCGACCTATCCGGCTTTCCAGACCTGGCTCGGCAATATCCCCTACTATCATCATGGGCCGGACTGCTTCACGGATCCACGTGACGCGCTGATCGCGCTCTACAACGCGACCGGTGGCGAGGACTGGACCAACAACACCAACTGGGCAACAGACCTGCCCGTATCCAACTGGTACGGGACGACCGTGGACGGCGAAGGCCGCCTCACCGCGCTCGAGCTTGGCAATAATGGACTATCAGGGTCCCTGCCCGCCGAGGTGGCGGAGTTGGTAGATCTGCAACGGCTTGAACTTCAGGCCAACCAGTTGACCGGGAGCATTCCCGCCGACCTCGGTCACTTGGCCTCGCTGCGGTCGCTCGATGTTTCCCGCAACAGGTTCCGGAATTCGATACCAGCGGGAATCGGTGACCTCACCGAGTTGCGGCGGCTCGACCTTCGCCAGAATCAGTTCGTCGGCAGGGTGCCGGACGAGTTAGGCCGGTTGATCCATCTGCAAGAGCTCTCTCTCGGCAATAACCAGAAGACGGGCTCGCTCCCGATGTCGCTCGTGGCTCTGAATGGGCTCGCCGACTTCCAGTGGGATGACAGTGGTCTGTGTGCGCCGGAAGGAGAGAGATTCCAGGCATGGCTACGGTCGATCACACACCATGTGGGAGGAGAGAATTGCTCGTCGCCCCTGCTGGTTACGTTGGCCGCCACACATCTGACCCAAGCCGCTCAGAATCTCGACGGCGATGTGCCCCTGATCGCTGGCCGTCCCGCCTTGCTCCGGGTCTTCGTCACTGCGCACCGCGAGAGCGGGCTCCGGCCTGATGCCCGTGCGACTTTCTTCGCCAACGGACAAGAAGTGCATCGGGTTGAGATGAGCATGGTATCGGGGCTGGGGATTCCCGAAGCTGCGGACCCCGGCAATCTGGATCGATCCTACCACGCGACTGTACCCGCAGCCGTGCTGGCACCGGAAGTGGAGATGGTGGTTGAAATCGATCCGGACAGCAGCCTGTCACGGGCAGCCGGGAGCCGGATGCGCCTACCGGAACAGGGACGAATGGGACTCGACGTGAGGCGGGTGCCTCGTATGAAGCTGACGGTGGTGCCCATCGTCGTGAGAGATAAGCCAGACAACACCGCTAGAGCCTGGGCTTCGTCGTTGGGACGCAACCACGACGCGATTCGGCTCCTGACCAATGTTCTTCCGGTCACCGAAGTGGATGTCGCGGTACGCGAGACCTATGTCACGGATGTCGACCCGACCTCGCTCAGAGCCTGGACCGATTTGTTGCAGGACATCACGCTGTTGAGGCTCACGGACGAGGCGGACGGGTACTACTACGGGGCTGTAACTCGTCCCGGGGGCGCTGGCATCACCGGGCTCGCCTACGTTTCGAGCCCTGCCGCCGTCGGTGTGCCGGAGGCCGATCCCATGGTGCACGAATTGGGTCACAGCATGAGCCTGCGTCACGCTCCGTGCGGTCTGTTGTTCGACCCCGACCCCAACTATCCGTATCCCAGTGGCGAGATCGGTGTGTGGGGATACGATTTCCGGTCGAACCGCTTGGTGCCTCCCAACACTGCCGACCTGATGGGCTACTGCGACCCGGCCTGGATCAGTGACTATCATTTTGCGAAGGCGCTTGACCACCGACTGTCGGCGGAAGAGGAGACCACATCAAGTGCAGCGAACGACGGCAGCACGGTTCTCCTGCTTTGGGGCAGTGTAAGTTCGGAGGGCGAACTGCGTCTCGATCCGGCGTTTGTGCTTGACGCGGCGGCGAGACTGCCAACCAGCCGCGGCCCCTATCGACTTGAGGGTATCGCCGCCAATGGTGCCCCCGAATTCGCACTGGACTTTGCACTCGATAAAACGGGCGAGGGCGGAGGGGGGTTCGTCTTCACAATTCCGTTCGAAGATGAATGGCTGGCGTCGCTCGAACGCATCGTGCTGTCCGGGCCGGAGGGGAGGACGGAATTGACGGCAGCCGGCAACCGCGCCATGGCACTCGTGCTGGACCGAGAAACCGGTCAGCTGCGTTCGGTGCTTCGGGGAGAAGACGCAAGTGCCGCCGCAGCTTCCGCATCCATTCAGGCCGTGGGTCCGCGCCGCGTCGAACGCGGCACCCGGACGCTGGTAAGCTATGGCTTGCCAGGGAGGATGCCAGATTGAAGGTGTGGCACGGCCCCATTTCGGCCTAGTGCGACAGGCTGGCAACTGACCCGCAGGGAACCAACCTGACATAATGGCAGACCGATGGCCCTGAAGGGGCGCGAGGCCGCCGCGGGAGATCCGGCGCCGCCTGCCTGCCCGCACGGACCTTCCTACAACGCCGGCCGCGCCCTGTGGTGCCCGGTCGCCTGCTGAAACGCGTCCGCGACGATGAGGGCAATCTCATCTCGCCCGGGAGCGGCCGCCACCTGCATCGACAGCGGCATTCCCTCCACCTCGGAGAAGCCGGTGGGGATGGCGACGGCCGGGGCCCCCGACAGGTTCCACATATTGGTCTTGCTCCCGGTCGACTCCCGGGGACGCGGGGGATCCTCACCCTCGACCAGTCCGGCGATGTCGTCCGCCGGGTGAATGAGCACGTCGCATTCATCGAAGACGGTGAGGAACCGGTCGCGCCAGTGCCGGCGCACCCGCTGAGCCTGTACGTAGGCGTGCCCCGGCATCAGCACGCCCGAAGCGACCCGCGAACGGTAGGCCTCGGACATGTTGTCGGGCTGGGTCAGCAGGTTGTGCCGCTGATACGCTCCCACCTCCGCGCTTCGGATGATCAGGTAGAACGAACTCAGGCTGGTGAGTCCGGGGAAGAGCACGTTGGTGCGCACGGTTCGGACCGTGGCCCCCAATGATCTCATGACCTCAACCGCCTCCCCGAAGGCACCCAGTTGCTCGTCGTTGGGCACGCCCATGAGGAAGTCGTCTTCGGCGGGGACGCCCACCACCACCCGCTCGAGAGGGTTGGGCCGGGGCTCCCAATAGAGCGCCTCGGCGGTCCGGTAGCGGGCCACCTTGCGGGTGTGCGGGTCCAGCGGGTCTTCGCCACCCACCGCGTCCAGCACCAGCGCCGCGTCCCGGGCGCTGTGCACCATCGGGCCGGGGTGGTCCATGGACCACGCGAGAGGGAGGACCCCGTGCAGGCTGATGGCTCCATAGGTGGGCTTGAGCCCTGTGATGCCGCAGTTGGCGGCCGGACCGCGGATTGAACCGCCGGTGCAGGTGCCCATTCCCACCATGAACTGGGACGCCGCGACACCCGTCGCGGAGCCCGTGCTGGATCCGCCGGCAACTCGATCGAAGTCCCAGGGGTTTTTCGCGGGCCATTGGTTCGCAGTGGCCAGTTCGGCGGTGCCCACCTTGCCCACGATGACGGCTCCCGCCGCCTTGAGCCTTGCCACGGAGGTCGCGTCGAAGGAGGGGGTGAAGCCCCTGTAGAGACCGGAGTTCCCTTCGGTGACCTTGCCCTCCGTCAGGTAGATGTCCTTCAGCCCCACGGTGATTCCGTGCAGAGGTCCGAGGTAGCGCCCCGCGGCGATCTCGTCCTCGGCGGCTGCCGCCTGTGCCATGATCTCGTCGGCCGCGTACTGGTTCACGAAGGTCTCGATCCGCGGCTCGGTTGCCGCGATGCGTTCGAGGGTCACCTCGGCCAACTCGACGGGAGATACGATTCGCCGGCGGATCAGATCGGCCGCCTGCCACACCTCCAGGTCGTAGAGCGGGACGTCCTGCGGTTCGACCGGCGGGATGGTCCAGCGCGGCTGCCGCGACATGGGCACCCACGGCGCGGCGGCGGCCGCGGCCGCGCCCTTCACGAAGCTTCGGCGCGTGAGTGCCGTCCCACCGCCAGCGCTCATGGCAGCCACTCCGGCACGTGCTTCGTGACCGGAGGAGGCGTCTCCTGCTGCGGCATCCCAGCTAGGATCGCCTCGCACTCGGCGAGCCCGTTCAGCACGTCGGCAAAGACGGTGGTGGGCAGTTGGTTCTCGGCGAGCCCGACGACTTCGGCGAGTCGGCGTGCGTGTTCGAGCGCGGTTTCGTTCGTGTACGGAGTCTGCATGGGTCCTCCCTGGTGACGGCTTCAGAAGGCCATCAGATACGTCAGCTTCACCACGCCCGTGCGACGCTGCCAGCGGGGCGCGCGTGGGTCGAGCAGGTCGCCCGTCAGGTAGCCGGTGTCGATGACCACGAAGAGGTCGCTGCCGGGGGTGTGGATCCAGTCGATGCGGATGTTGGCCTGCAGTTCGCGGGAGTGATTGTCCCACTGCACCAGCGCGTTGGCGAAGAGCTTGCGGCTCACCGCGCCCTGGATGTTTGCGCTCACCAGGTGGGTCGAGAAATCCCCGTCGTCGACCGGTAGCGAGACGCCGTTCCACGCATACCTCCCGCCGATGGTCAGGTGCGGGCCGGTGATCCACGTGGCGCCGCCCCCGATCTCGGTGCGCGTGCCGGACCAGAAGTCGCCGATCGATCCCGCCAGCGCCCCGGAGAAGGTGCGGCTGTCGTTGGTGCGCATGTGCATGGTCAGACGGCGGAAACTGTAGTCGCCCGCAGCCAGAACCCGTCGGCTGATGCGCGCCGGCAACTCCAGCCTCTCGAAGCGCTCGCTGAAGGAGATGTTGGCGACTTCGCCGGTCTGGAAGTTGAGCCCCGCGCTGGCGCGGAGTTGATGCGTCTGCTTGGCGCCGTCGCGGCCCTGGATGCGGTGCCCGCTCACCTCCAGCGTCAGCTGGCGCGCCCAGGCACTGGACTCGAAGCGGGGGGTGACCCCGGCGCGGCCCTGCCACCGGTCCTGGTCGGTGCGGGGCACGAAGCCCAGCGCCGGCTGGAAGCCATCGTCGATGATCAGCCGGGAAACACCCGCCACGTACAGGTCGTTCTGGAGGACCAGTTCGGCGGAGGCGGCGGTTGCGCTGCCCGCCTCCCGGGGATCCGGTGATCCTGCCGACACCGCGCCTCCGGTTGATCCGGAGGCTCTCGTCACGGATGGAGCAAAGTCCGGATTCCAGACCCGCGCCGCCCACACGTTGAAGGCGCTGCTGCTCCAGAAGCGACTGGAGAAGTCGAGCCCGGCCGACCGGTCCCAGCCGTTCTCGTGGTCCAGGCTGCTGATGATCCCGCCCAGCGTCGTGCGCGGCCGCAGATCCGTCCGCAGCCGCACCACCGAGTTCCACGCAGCCGGCAGATTGAGCGCATCATCCGAGTATCCGCGCGTGCGCAGCGCCAGCGCGCCGATGGACAACGGTCCCGCCTGGCCCGTAAGCCTCCCCCCTCCCGCGATGTCGCCCCGGAGCCCGACCCGCCGGCTGAAGAAGACCTCGGTCTGCCGCGGCGTCCCGAACTGGAAGAGTCCGGCCCGCTCCAGGAAGAACTCGCGCTTCTCGGGATAGAAAAGGTCGAAGCGGGTGAGGTTGATCTGGACGTTGTCCGACTCCACCTGCGCGAAATCGGTGTTCCAGGTGAGGTCGAAGGTGAGGTTCGAGGTCAGCGCGTACTTGACGTCGACGCCCACGTCGGTCTGCCCCTCGAAGCTCGCATCCCCCGCCATGCGCTGCGTCCCGGCGGTCGCGAACGGCTTCACCTCGGCGTAGCGCCCGCGCCTGAGGCCGCTGAGCCCGTCGAGGGTGGCGTAGCGCGACACCTGCGAGATGCCCGAGCGGTACTCCTGGCCGATGTGCGGCCAGAACACGCTCTCGTTCTTGCGACGGATGGAGCGCATGAAGGCGATGCCCATGGTGGGCTCGTCCACGTCCGGGAAACGGATGGTGGTGAAGGGGATCTCGAGTTCGAGCACCCAGCCGTCCTCGGTCACGCGCGTCTCGCTGGTGAAGACCCCGTCCCAGTTCCAGTCGTCCAGGGTCATGCTCTCGTCGGAGATGAGGGCGTCGTCCTGCGTCCCCAGCGCGCCGACCTCGAAGATGTAGGCGTTGCGGCGGTCGTGATACGTGTCCAGCGCGACGATGACGCGGTCGTCCTTGTCGATGCGGCCGCCCCGGTGGAGGATGCTGCGCCGGATGAGCGAGGGCTCGGAGTCGTGGAAGACGAAGCCGAAGTAGAGGGCGTTGGCGTCGTAGCCGATGCGCACCTCGGTGGGCTCGCTGCCGGGTGCGCCGTCGACCGGGTCACGCTGGCGGAAGTCGGTAACCGGCTCGATGGTGGCCCAGAACGGTTCGTCGAGCACCCCGTCGATGGTGGGTGGACGGGGCACGGGGGTCGCGGTCGCGCGCATCTCCGGCACCGGGGTCTGGCCGGCGGCGGGTACGGAGGCCGGCAGGGCGGCCAGCACCGGGAGGCAAACGGCCCGGGAGAGGCCCCCGAGCCTGCGCCAATTCATCGTGCGGAACCCTCGCGCGGCTCATGCACCGGCCCGCGGATCCAGTGTCCCGGCTTCGCGCCCGTGATCTCTCCGTCCAGGACGACCGGCACGCCGTTCACGAGCAGATCGTCGATGCCCTCGCTGTACTGGTGGGGGTCGGTGTAGGTGGCCCGGTCTGTCACCGTTGCCGGGTCGAACACGGCGATGTCCGCGCGCATTCCCTCGGCGATCACGCCCATGTCGTTCCGGTTCAGCCACTGCGCCGGCATCGACGTCATCTTCTTCACCGCTTCCTCGAGCGAAATCACGGCCAGCTCGCGCACGTAGCGCGCCAGCACCCGCGGAAAGGCCCCGTAGCTGCGTGGATGCGGATAGCCGACCCCGAACTCCACGGCGTCTCCATCCGTCTCGATCATCGCCAGGGGATGCTGCAGGATGCGGATGACGTCGCCTTCGTCCATCGCGTGATAGATGGCGCTGAACCCGCCCCCAAGCTGCAGGTCGATGGCCAGGTCGATGCCGGTCTCGAGGTCGTTGGGGAGGCCCCGGTCCGCCGCGTAGTCGGCCAGCGTCCGTCCGTTGTAGCTCTCGTCCGCGGGCAGTACCCGGAACTGGATGCGGGAGATATCGTTCCCCACGCGGTCGGTTGTGAAGATGGCGCGCATCTCCTCTTCCATGCGCGCGCGAGTCCCGGAATCGGCCACGCGCTCGGCGAAGGCGTCGGGCCCTCCCGCGAGCGCCCACTGCGGGAAGAGGATGACGGACCCGGTGCTCGAGGCCGCATACGGATAGAGATCGTGGGTGACCGTGAGCCCGGCGGCGTTGGCCGAGTCGATCATCGCCAGGCTGTGCTCGCTCCACCCCCACTGCGCCGCACCGGCCGCCTTGTGGTGGTTGATCTGCGCCGGGATGTCCGCCTCGTCGGCGATTCGAATGACCTCCGCGACCGATTCCAGCAGCCCGCTGGCCTCGTTGCGCATGTGGCTCACGTAGATGCCGCCGTGCCGGGAGGCCACCTTTGCGAGCTCGATCACCTCCTCGGTCTCGGCGAAGTTGGCCGGCACGTAGAGAAGCCCGGTCGAGAGCCCGAGTGCGCCCTGCCGCATGCTCTGGTCGACGAGCGCCTTCATCTGCTCGAGTTCGTCCGCGGTCGGGGCCCGGTTCTCGAGCCCGAGCACCTGCTTGCGGGTCCAGGTGTGCCCGGCGAAGAAGCCCACGTTGGGCGCCATCTCCAGGTTCGATGCGAACTCGTCCAGCGGCCACGGCTGATCGCCCGAGTGCAGGGAGGCCATGATGGTCGTGATTCCCTGGCGCACGAAGTTCTCCACCAGGGGATACTCGGCGATGGTCTGCTGGATGTGCGCGTGGTTGTCGATGAAGCCCGGCGTCACGGTCCGGCCCGAGGCGTCGATGACCAGGTCCGCGGCCCCGGGATCGAGGGGCTCGCTCGAGACCGCGGCGATGAGCCCGTCGCGCACCCCCACGTCGGCCGCAAACCCCGGGCTCCCGGTCCCGTCGACGACGATACCCCCGGTGATGAGGACGTCGAAGTTCGCGCCCGCGTCCGGAGCGCACGCCGCGACGAAAAGCGCGGCCAGCGCGAGGAAGTGCCTATTCACCCCCGCTCCGCGGCCACAGAGCCCCCTGGTGCTCCGCGGTCACCGGCCCGGTACCCATGAAGACGAACTTCTGCAGCCGCTTCCCCTCGTAGGTCTCGGTGGTGTAGAGGTTGCCCTGCGAGTCGGTGGCGACGCTGTGCACGCCGTAGAACTGTCCGGGCTGGCGGCCGCCGCCGCCGAAGCTGGTGAGCACGTCGAGGCTCTCCCGGTCCAGCACGTGGACCACCTTGTTCATCCCGTCGGCCACGTACAGGAACCGCTGCCCGGGATCGCGCGAGAAGGTGATGTCCCACACCGATCCCCCACCGAGAGTTGCGTTGGCGATGAAGGCTTCGCGCACGAAGGTGCCGTCGCTCTGGAAGACCTGGATGCGGTTGCCGGCGCGGTCGCAGACGTAGACCAGCCCGTCCGCTGAGGGGTCGGCGCAGTGCACCGGCGTGCGGAACTGCTGCTGTGGCGGGCCGTCGGGCGTATGCGAGGGTACCAGCTCGTCGCTGGGCTCGTTGCCGTAGGCGCCCCAGTAGCGCTTGAACTCGCCGGTGTTGGAGTCGAGGACCACCACCCGGCGGTTGCCGTAGCCGTCGGCGACGAAGGCCTCGTCGGTCATCCCGTCGAAGGAAATCTTCGCCACCTTCGAGAAGTGCTCCGTGGAGTTGCTGTTGGGCTGAGCCTCAGCCACCCCCACCTGCATCAGGAACTCGCCGTCGCGGGAGAACTTGAGCAACTGGGCGTCGAACTCGCCGTTGCCTCCGATCCAGATGTTGTCGTGGTGGTCCACGCTGAGGCCGTGGTTCGAGGTGGGCCAGTCGTAGCCCTCGCCGGGGCCGCCCCAGGAGTTGACCAGGTTTCCTTCGGGATCGAACTCGAGCACGTTGGGCGCGGGCACGCAGCATTCACTGGTGGGCGGGTCCAGGGTGGCTCCGATCTCGTTGACCTCGCTGAAGGTGGTCTGGCGGTGGATGATGAAGACGTGGTCGCGCGAATCGACCCCCACGCCGATGGTCGAGCCCAGGATCCAGTGGTTGGGCAGCGGCTTGGGCCAGAGCGGATCCACCTCGAAGATGGGCGCCTCGCCCGACATGTCGGGTGCCTGGCTGGCCGACTCGATGGTACAGGCGGAGAGTGCCACGGTGCCAGCGGCGACGACGCAGATGAGCGCGTAGGAAAGGGTGTGTGGGTGGTTCATGGCGTGACTCCTTCGGTACGATGCTTGCAGCGTGGTCCCCCATCCAGCGGCGGACCATGATGAGCCTGAGCGGCGAACGCGTGACCGGGAATCGTGTAGGAGAACGTTCCGGAGGCGCAAGTGGCAGCGCTCGGGCCCGGCTTCCAACTTACCGGGAGACCTCCATGAATCGACAGACCGCGTCGCCGTTTCTTGCAGTAGTCCTTGCGGCCGGAACGTTCCTGCCCGCGACACTGCATGCGCAGGAAGGAAGAGGTTTCCTCTTCAGCCGTCCCGGCGCCACCTTCAACTTCCGCACCGGATACGACATCCCCCGCGCGAACAGCGACATCTTCAGCTACACGAGCGAATTGCTCACGCTGGAGAAGAGCAGCTTTGCGGCTCCGGTCATCTCGGTGGACATCGGCGTGCGGCTCACCGAGAGGCTCGAGCTGGTGGGGGGCGTGGGATACGCGAAGAGCGTGACCCCCTCCGAGTTCCGCGACTGGGAAGACAACAGGGGCCAGCCGATCGAACAGGTCACCACCCACTCCAGGCTCCCCTTCACCGTGAGCGCCCGCTACTACCTGCGTGATCGCGGCCGCAGCCTGAGCCGCTTCGCCTGGGTGCCGTCGCAGTTGGTGCCCTACGTGGGAGCGGGGGCGGGCGGCAACGTGTACAAGTTCGAGCAGGACGGCGACTTCGTCGACATCGAGACGCTCGACGTCTTCAACGACCTGCTGGTGTCGGACGGCACCGCCCCCTTCGTGCATGTCTTCAGCGGCATCGAATACGCGCTGGGCCCGCGATTCGTGCTGACGGCGGAAGGGCGTTATTCTTGGTCCAGCAGCCCCATGGATCGTTCGTTCGAGGGGTTTGAGAACATCGATCTGTCCGGCTTCCAGATTCTCGCGGGAGTTGGATTCCGCATGAGCGGGTGACCGCGGTGCCCTCGGGTGGAAGCAAGGTGTCAGTGGAGGGAAGGAAGATGAAAGCACATGAGGAAGCTCTGACGGCTGTCGCCCGGCGATGTTCGGTCGCTGCGTTGCTGTTTGTGGTCGCCGCCGTCCCCGTTGAGGGACAGACCGAGGTTGGCAGCTGGCTGGCCTTTACAGGCTGCTGGACGCCCCTCGAGCAGGATCCCGAGGAGAGGCCGACCCTGTGTGTGGTGCCCGGGGAAGACCGCTTCTCGGCCGAGTTCGTGACCGTGCGCGACGGCGAGGTGGTGTCGCGCGAGGTGGCGCGCGCCGATGCACGGCCCGTGGATGCCTCGCAGGAGGGCTGCGAGGGAACCACCACCTGGCGCTTCTCGCAGGACGGCCACCGTGTGTATCACCGCTCCGAGCACGTCTGCGACGGCACGGTGACCCGGAAGGGCTCGGGCATGATGGTCATGTTGAACCCCACCGAGTGGATGGACGTCAGCGCGGTGGAGGTCGAAGGCGAGGTGACGCCCTGGGTGCAGCGCTATCGCATGGCGGGCATCATGGCGACGCAGGAGGCCGGATACGCCGGCCTCGGGGACGACCAGGAGATGGCGATCAGGGCCGCGCGCATGTACTCCACCACGTCGCCGACCATCGCCGCGATCATCGAGGCCGGCCAGACGCTGCACGCCGAGACGGTGCAGGCCTGGCTGGTCGAGAGCGAGCCCGACCTGAACGTGAACGCGGAACACCTCATCCGGATCGCGGATGCAGGCGTGGATCCGGACGTGATCGATGTGGTGGTCGCGGTCGCGAATCCCCAACGCTTCCGGCTCCGCGAGGAGGACAACAGAGGCCGGCCGATCGCCCAGCAGGATCGTGACCGCCGCAGGGTGCGCACGGATCCCTGGTACTATTCCCCGTTCGGCTTCGGCTACTACGACGGGTATGGGCTTTACGGGTACGGGTATTCCCCGTACCGGTATGGTTACTACCCGTACTCCTACGGGCGTGGCTACGGGATGGGGTACGGGTACGGCGGCTACTACGGGATCGGCTACCGGCCGGTAGTGGTTCAGGTGAGCGAGCGCCCGGCCGAGCAGCGCGGCAGGCTGGTTAGGGGCCTCGGGTACGTTCGCGGCGGCGACCGCGGCAGGTCCACCGTGGTGGGAAGCGACGGCGGAGGCTTCTGGTCCTCCGGCGGGTCCCGCAGCGGCGGTTCGTCGGTCGGCGCCTCCTCCGGCGGCTACCGGGGCGGGTCCGGCAGCTCGACCGGACGCACCGCGCGCCCGCGGGGAGGAAGCGGCAGCTAGCGTACCCGGGAAACGGTTCGGGCTGGCGCCGGGAGAGCGCCGGGAGATACGTTTCTCCCGGCGCTTTTCCTTTCATCCCGACAGGATTCCTCGTGCGAGCAACCACTGTGTTTCTGGTAGCGATCCGCCGAATGGCCCGGGGTCATTCCCGCATTCGGCGAACGGGCTACGGCGTGCAAGCCGTGGCGACCGCGGCCCTTGTAGCCATCGCGGCGGCCGCGCCCCTCAGCGCGCAGAACGGCCAGAACGGGCACAGTGTTGCCGCCTCCCGCGTGGACGTGGCGCCGGTCCTGGACGGCGTCCTCGACGAGCCCGTCTGGAGGGCGGCCGAAGCCATCGACGCGTTCGTGCAGCAGGAACCCGACGAGGGGGCGCCGGCGTCGGAGCGCACGGAGGCGCGGATCCTCTACGACGGGGAGAACCTCTACATCGGGGTGCGGGCCTTCGACTCGGAGCCGGACGGCGTCATCGCCACCGAGATGCGCCGCGATTCCGACCGAATTCTGGAGGAGGACAACTTCCAGATCATCCTCGACACCTTCAAGGACTTCCGCTCCGCCTACATGTTCGTCACCACGCCGCTGGGGGCGAAGCTGGAGCAGCAGGTCTTCGAGGAGGGAGAGGGAGGAAGCCGGCGCGGCTTCGGGGTGGCGACCAACATCAACAAGGACTGGGACGGGGTCTGGCACGTGAGCGCGCGCCGAACCGACGACGGCTGGGCCGCGGAGATCGCGATTCCGATGGTCACCCTGCGCTTCCCCGACTAGGAGCGCCAGGAGTGGGGCGTCAACTTCATGCGCAACATCCGCCGCAAGAACGAGCAGGCGTTCTGGGCCGGCATCCCGAAGCCCTACACACTCACGCGCGTGAGCCTGGCCGGCAGCCTCACCGGCCTGGAGTCGCTAAACCGGGGCATGGACCTGCGCGTCAAGCCGTTCGTCTCCGGGGGCGCGGCGCGCGTATCCGATGCCGGCATCGTGGAGAACGACGGGCAGCGCGACGTGGGGTTCGACATCAAGTACGGGGTGTCGGCCGGACTGAACCTGGATCTCACGTACAACACCGATTTCGCCCAGGCGGAGGTCGACGACGAGCAGGTCAACCTGACCCGCTTCGCCCTATTTTATCCCGAGAAACGCGAGTTTTTCCTGGAGAACGCCGGACAGTTCAACGTCGGCACGAACAGCGCCTTCCAGCGCGTGGCCGACCTGTTCTTCAGCCGGCGCATCGGCCTGTCCAAGACGGGCGATCCCATTCCCATCCTGGGTGGCGCGCGGCTGACCGGGAAGGTGGGTCGCAACAACATCGCCATCATGGACATCCAGACCGACGGCCTGCCCGGCGACGTTGGGCAGGGCATCGGGGGCCGCGACGGCGAGAACTTCTTCGTGGCCCGCTACAGCCGCGACATCATGGCGCGCTCCAAGGTGGGCGCGCTGGTCATCAACAAGCACGTGGGCGACGGCCACTACATCAACCGCACCTTCGCCGCGGACATGACGCTGGCCCCGCACCCGGCCTTCCTGGTCAACAGCTTCATCGCCAAGACCTCGACGACCGGGGTCACCGACGGCCAGCTCGCCGGCTACATCCGCCTCGGCTGGCTGGACGAGGACTGGAACGTCTACGGCGAATACGCGGATTTCCAGGACAACTTCAACCCGGAGGTCGGCTTCCTGCCGCGCAACGGGATCCGCATCAGCAAGATCCACCTGGAGCGCAATCCCCGGCCGGGCCGCTTCGGGGTGCGCGTCTTCGACCCGATGGTCAACATCACGTACACCACCGACCAGAACAATCGGCTGGTGACGCGCCGCATCCACCACATGCTGGGAACGAGGCTCCAGAACGGGGCCTACATCAACATCTGGTACAACGCCAACCTGGAGGTGCTCGACCAGCCCTTCCGGGTGCGGCCGGACGTCGTCGTGGAACCGGGCACGCACCGGTTCGGCGACTGGCGCTTCTCGTTCACCAGCGACCCGTCGCGCCGGCTCTACGGGACCGTCTACTACTCTCCGCAGACCTTCTTCGACGGCGACCGCACCGACTACAGCGCGAGCGCGGGCTTCAGGCTGACCAGCCAGCTGGCCGCCGAGGGGGGGTTCACCCGCAACGACGTGAGACTGCCGGGGGGCGATTTCAGCGCCGACATCGCCTCGTTCCGCGTCGACTACGCGCTCTCGCCGACGATGACGCTGCGCACCGTGACGCAGTACAACTCGCTCACCGACCTGTGGAGCACCGCGGCCCGCTTCAACTACATCTACCGGCCGGGGAGCGACATCTACATCGTCTACGACGAACTGCGCCGGAACGACTACGACGAGTTCGGCCGGTACAACGAGTTCGCGTCCTTCCGCGAGCGGCAGCTGATCGTCAAGGTGACCTACCTGTTTTCGCGGTAGGGCGTTCTTCTCACGACGACCTGTCGTCCGCGGGGAGGAGAGGTCCGGGTTGGTTCAGCCCGCCGGTATGGATCGAGCCACGCGAAAACCCCTGCTGTCGCTATCCCGATTGGTCCATGGCCCAGGCCAGTAGTAGCTACGGTGCGCTGCCCTTACGGTCCAAGGGTAGTAATCAAACGAGCCACCCCTGACGACGGGTCGTTCGCACACGTTGCCTCTCCACCAGGGAGAGTCCTCCTCACGCGCCGATCCATCACCCGGATTGCCTGCGTGCGTATCGTTCCAGCAGTCTGCCACCCATTCGGCGACGTTCCCAAGCATGTCATGCAATCCGAACGGATTCGCAGGGAACGTCCCTACCGGCACCGTGGAAAGTTCGTCCCATTCGCTGCCACAGCCCATGCACACAGCCCTTCCCGAATCCAACTCCTCTCCCCACCACCGTGCCGTGGGTGTTCCGCCGCGGGCCGCATACTCCCATTCCGCTTCGCTGGGGAGCCGATACGCTTCCCCGGTGACTACTCGAAGCCACTCGACGTATTCTGCGGCGTCCGGGCGCCCCAAATGGATCACAGGACGGTCTCCCCGGCCCCAGCCGCCGTCGGGGGGCTCGTACACACACCCTCCGGCCTCCACGCACTGGTCCCACTCCGCGAACGTCACTTCGTACTTGCCGATTGCAAACGCCTGCGAAATCGTCACCCCGGTTGCTGGTGTTTCTGCCGCAGCCATCCAGTCAGGTTGGGTCGGCGCCAATTCGAACCCTTCGTCCTCGTTGCGGCCCATCACGAAGGAGCCCGGCGGAAGCTCCACCATCAGCGGACACGCGGGGCAGTCGCGGAACTCCCGGAGTCTGGAGGAAGGGGGATGCCCGGGGTGGTCACCGGCCGCGACCGCCTCAGCGGCTTCCCGCGACGTTGGTGTGTCAGCGCTCTCAGGTCCGCACGCGGCGACAATCGCCGCCAGCAACCACCCCGGTATCCGCAGCATCAGCGAGTTTACGTGCAGCAGCACTCGTCGATCTGAGTGAACTCCCAAAACGGACGTCATGCGGGATCGCCGGTGTGTTCCGCGATGAGGAAGCGCCAGCGCAGCTGCAGCCCGAACCAAAGAAGGGAAGCAATGGCCAGAACCAGGGTGCCGAACGCCGAACTGAGGAGCGCGACCTTTATGCCGCCCCAGACCAAAGTGCCTGAGAATCCCTCAATGGTCTCGATAGCCTGAGCGGCGGTGATAATGCCGACCAGCGTGCCCAGCACGCCGCTGATGGCGGCAAATCCTCCCCAGAACAGGATGGAATCGATCCAGGTCTTGGCGTGCCGATCCGGCATGGCGCTTGGCCGTACAAGCTGGAGCGACCACTGCGCCAGTGCGACGATGGCCAGCAGCGAGAAGGTGATGGGCCAGCGGATGATGCCGAGGGCTTCGAAGGCTTCCATCGCGGTCATGTTGGCTCTCCGGGGGATGGAGAATGGTGTGGGTGCGTAGCGTGGAGCGACTGCGGTGCCCCAAGGCGAGTTTCCGGTAAAGAGTTGCCTAACAGCTTGGCGTGTGCACCGAAGACGAGTGCGAGCCAGTGTGCCGGGATAAACCAAGCCAGCCCTCCCGCGAGGGCTAGCAGCAGCGAAACCGAGAGCAGGACCGAGCTCGCGCCCAACCAATCCAGAAGGAGCAACCGGGCCAGCTCGGGCTCGATTTCCAGAACCCCGGCGAGCCGAAAGAAGTCGGCGAGAGTGCCGAAAACGCCGGTGGCGAGCGTCAGGCCGGACAGGAACAGGATGATACGGAAGCTCGCTGCCGGATCCTGGTGGTCGTGCTTGACCCACAGCCTGAACAACTGAGCGAAGATGGCCGCGAACAGGAGTGCGCCCAGCCCGAGAACCGGCCACAGAAAGAGCGACGCATGACGGAGCCAGTCGGCTCGCAGGAGCAGGAAAGTCTCCACGAGAAGCACGACTACGGTGGCCAGGACCAGCGCCGAGCGCTCGATGGTTCGCAGGCGGCCAGGGCTGAAGTAGCGGGTGAGCCGGCGGTAGTGAGAGGCGTGCAGCCGGTCGAGTTCACGGAGGGTCGCCCCGTCGGGCACGAGCGCGACCAGTGCACGGGCATGAGCCTTCTCCGAGGGCATGCCCCGGGCTTCGAATTCGCCCGAGAGCGCTTCGAGGTCGAACTCGAGTTCGCGCAGGATCCTCAGGCGATCCGAAATGGGCACTGTCAGATCCCGGTCCAGCCTGCGCAGCGTTGGCAGGAATGCTCGCAGGCGGACAGGCCTCTCATCGGCGCCTGGCTTCGCGTACGCCAATTCCCGTGGCGACGACGACAACTCTCGCGGCGAAGCTTCGGCACTCACGCCGAGGCCTCCCGCGCACGGCGAAGCATCCGCGTGAGTCCAGACAAGATCTCCTGAACCCGGTCCGTTTCTCCGCTGAGGTGCCTGCGACCGATGTCGGTGAGCGAGTATACCTTCCTCCTCCGGCCAGTCCCGCTCGACCAACGGCCCAGGATGAGCCCATTCGCCTCCATCCGGTGCAGGATCGGGTACAGGGTACCGTGTCGGAACCGGAAGATCCCATTGCTGTGCGCTTCCACATCCAAGGCGATCTGGTAGCCGTGCCTTGGGCCCTCCCGCAGAGCAGCGAAGACCAACAGCTCGTGGATTTCCCGGGCAAAGCCCTGCGCGTCGAATTCCTGGTCGCCGGGAGGAGCTTGCTCGTTCATGACTGGCTTTGCCTCCTTTGGGAATCCACGTCGACCAAGCGGTATAGCGAAATGATCGTCTCTCCGGTGTCCTCCAACCGAAGACCCGCGAAGACCGAGTCGGACGGAAACGCAACCGGAACCGCGGGTGCCTCGAAAGAGCCCGTGTACTCTCCCGAGGAGTCGAAGATGTCGATGAAGCGAGGCGTCATTCCGTCGGTGGTGCGGGTCACCCAGAGCTGGCCTCCGGGAGCTGCGACCGTTGCCAGAACGGGCGAAACTCGTTCCTCGTATCCGACCGCGTTCACGATATCCTCCGCCTCCAGCCCGAAGCGCCGCATGAAACTTCCGTAGGGACCGGCACCGAACTCCGCACCCCTCACGGCCATCTGCGTCGTAACCTCGATCGGATCCACAGACCGCCGGATGCTCGCCACCACCGAACCACCGGCATGCTTGTCGATACGGTAGCCTGGCCCGTTCAGGAAGAGGATGGAGTCTCCCCTGTGCGTCCAGATAACCGATGGAGCCAGCACTTTGGGTCCCGGAAAGGATCCGCCGCCGAACTCCATGACCGCCAGTTCCATCGGGACTTCGTGCAGCGTCGTCGTGGTCTGTCCTCTCCCAACAACGAGTCGCTGCTCGGTGACCGTCCCGGAAGTGGAACTCGTCACCGTGGCGAGCCAATCGCTTCCCATCGCGAATCCCGGGCCCCAATAGGTCAGTTCCGGGCGCTGCTCGTTCAGAAGTTCTCCCTCGTTCGACCAGCTGCTCAGCATCTGCCGGCCGGCATCCCAGACAGTCAGAACTCCGCGCGGGTCCATGTGGACCGCAGATGGGTTCTGAAACTCTCCGGGTCCGTCCCCCTCGCGTCCGTAGCTGTCCGCGTAGGCTCCCGAAGCGTCGAATGCCACGACTCTCTGCCCTGTCCAGTCCGCCACGTAGATCCGGCTTGTCATCGGATCCGCGGCCACACCCCACGGAACCGCCGTGAGTGCGCTGTCCGGGGGGATGAGATCGACTGTTTGCATGGCTCGGATGCCAAGCATTTCATCGGGGCCGTCGTTGTCGATGATGGTCACGCCTGCAGAATCGCGCGCAGGCGCGGCTTGGGTGTCACGGCGTGCCGGGTCGCACGAACTGGTTGTCAGCATCAGCAAGGCGACGACCCATTGAATGCCGGTTCGAGACGGATGGTGACGCATGGCGTCGCCTGGCTGCTTGGAACGCGTTCGCTTGTGCATTATCTCGGGGCCTCCTCCCTGGCAGGGCAAGCTATCGACGACTGTAATATCGCATCACGATATTTCGATCTTCGATATATTGCAAGCGGAGGCCTCCCCTTGACGGGGTTGGCTTTCGCGGCTCAGGAGGTCACGGCGGTCAGTTCGATGTCACGGTTGACGCTGAGGCCGCATACGGAGCCAGTGATGGTCGCGGTCGGGATGGCGCCGCTGAGGGCGCTGTCGACCATCGAGATCTCGGAGGTGATGGTGTTGTCGAGATCGCAGCTGCCCGACCTGGTGCCGCTCGTCCAGCTGAACGAGCCGGAAGACGTGATGCTGATGGAAAAGCTGAAGTCTTCCAGCACAAGGATGACCGAGCCCGTCTGAGCCAGACCCGGATTGCTGTCCAGGACGAAGGTGGTGCCGCCGCCGGTGAACGTGCAGCCGCTGGGGGTCAGGGTGCCCGACAGCTCCACCTCCAGGGAACCCCGGGCCTCGTCGATGGAGATCGTCGCACTTCCCGAGAACGCGGCTTCACCGCCTTCGGCGCAGGGAGTGGAGGCGTCCAGGGGAAGTGGCGCTCCAGGTGGAACGACCGTGAGCATGGCCGGATCCGCCTGGAGGAGTATTCCCCCGTACGCCAGGAGGCTTCCACCGTACAGCCCCTGCACGAGGGCGTTGGCTTCGTCCTGGGTCATCTGGTCCCCGTCCGGCTCCGTAGAGCTTTCGCAGGCTGTGAGCGCGAAGGTGGTCGGGACGAGCAGCAGAACGAGGAGGAGTTTGAGGGATATCGGCTGACGATTTTTCCTTGAGGACATTGTCCGAAGCTCCTGAGAATGGGATTGGCGGCGTTCCCCCTGCGGTAGTGCGATACGCGAAGAAGAGAACCCTGCCGCACGTCATTCTACCCTTTCCGGGATGGGATGGTTCGGACGCGCGGAGAAGGGATCGCCGTTTGACACTTACGGGTTTTGTTCGGTATCTTGTCGGCCCATGTCTCATGTGCCGAAGACGAAGCGGCGGGCGCTGGAGGCGCTGCGCCGGGAGATCCGCCGGATCGAGATTCCGGGCGAAGCGGGGGTGGCCCTGTCGCTGGGCATCCCGGAAATCGATGGCGTCCTGCCCGGAGGCGGACTGCGCGCGGGGTGCGTTCACGAGATCGGCGGGGACCAGGCCGCGACCGGCTTCTGCGCCGTCCTCCTGGCCCGTGCCGACAGGGCACCGGGGCCGCTCATGTGGCTGGCGCGCGGGGATGACCTCTATCTGCCGGGGCTGGTCCGGTACGGGATCGAGCCGGGACGGCTGCTGGTCGCTTCGGGGCTGCGGCGGCGGGCCGACATGCTGTGGGCCATGGAGGAGGCGCTGCGCTGCCGGGCCCTGAGAGGGGTCGTGGCGGAGGTGGACACTCTCGACCGGGCAGCCTCCCGGCGCCTGATGCTGGCGGCCGAAGGCTCGGGGGTGCCCGGGCTGGTGCTGTGGCCCAGGGCGAAAAGGGAGCGGAGGGGACGGGTGAGGGTTCCCACGGCCGACAGCCGGTGGCGGGTCACCACCGTTCCGGGTGCCGGGATGGCCCGGTGGCGCGTGGAGGTGCTGCACTGTCGGGGAGGGAGACCGTGGTGCTGGGTGGTGGGGTGGGACGACGATGGGTGGCGCGTCCTGCCATTTGCGGCTCCGGTGCCTTCCGCGGCCGCCCGTGATCTTTCGCGCCGCGCCGGCTGACCCGACCCCAGGCCAATGGGCGTTTTTTCCACCCCCCGCCGCATTGTCGCCGCCTGGTTCCCCTGGTGGCCGGCGGAGAGGCTGGCCTGGCGCTGTCCCGAGGCACGCACCCGACCCTTCGCGACCATCGGCGAGCAGCGGGGGCGGCTGGTGATCGAGGCGGTCAACCCGCGCGCGGCGGAGGCGGGGCTGGCGCCGGGCATGCCCCTGGCCGACGGGCGGGCCATCGTGCCCGATGTGATCGCCCACCCGGCCGATCCGGCCGCCGACGCCCATGCGCTGAAGCGGCTGGCCCGGTGGGCGGACGGCTTCACCCCCCGGGTCATGCCGGCCGGCGCGGACGGGCTCTTCCTCGATGTCGGGGGGTGCACGCATCTCCATGGCGGCGAAGTGGCGCTGATGACGGCACTGGGGGCGGGGCTGGGGGGGCTGGGGCTCACCTCTCGGCTGGCGCTCGCCGGCACGCCCGGGGCGGCCTGGGCGCTGGCCCGCCACGGCGAGGAGTCCGGGGCCATCGTGTCCCGGTCCACGGGTCCGGACGAGGTGAAGGAGGCGCTGGCCGGGCTCCCCGTCGCCGCACTGCGGCTCGAAGCCGATGTCGTGGAAGCGCTGGCCTCCTTCGGCCTGGACAGGATCGGAGCCCTCTACCCCTTCGACCCCGGGGCGCTGGCGAAGAGGTTCGGCCCCGCCCCGCGCCGCCGCCTGGAACAGGCCCTCGGCTTCGTCGAAGAGCCGGTCATCTCTCTTCCGCCTCCGCCTCCGCGCGAGGCACGCCGTGCCTTTGCGGAGCCGATCTCGACAGTGGACGCCATCCACGCGGCGGTGGAAGCCCTGCTGGAGGAGCTGTGCCGGAACCTGAGCCGGGCAGGCGAGGGCGTGCGGCGCATGCGGCTCGTCTGCCACCGGGGAGATGGAGCGCGTTCCGTTCTGGTGGCGGGTACCAGCCGGCCTCTGCGCCGCTCAAGGCTCCTGATGAACCTGTTCGCGGGGAAGCTGGAGCGGATCAACCCGGGTTTCGGCATCGAGGAGATGGTGTTGTCCGCCGAGGTGGTCGAGGTCGTCGAGGAGGAGCAGGAGGACTGGTTCGCGCAGGCCGAAGCGGCAGCGGCGGGACGTGGCGGATGGACCGGAGGAAAGAACGGAGCGGGCGGTCGCGAGGAGCTGGCCGCCCTCCTCGACCGGCTGGGGAACCGCTTCGGGTTCGGAAGCGTCGCCTGTCCGGTCCCGCGCCAGAGCTGGCTGCCCGAGCGCGCGGTCGAACTCCGCGAACCCCTGGCCGCACCCCGGAGGCAAGGCCCGGACTGGCCGGGGGGGCGCTGCCGGCCGCTCCGGCTGCTGTCTCCCCCGGAACGGGTGGAGGCCGTAGCCCGCGAATCCGGCGGAGTGGAGCCCGTGGGTGCGCCGGCCTTCTTCCGCTGGCGCGGACGGAGGCACAGGCTGTGCGCGGCCGAGGGGCCCGAGCGGCTGGAGTGCGAATGGTGGCTGGAGGACGCCCCTTCCCGCGACTACTACCTGGCCGAAGACGAGGAAGGGCGGCGCTACTGGCTCTTCTGCGAGCGGTCCCGCGACCCCGCCGCCCTGCCCCGCTGGTTCCTGCACGGGTTCTTCGCGTGAGCGCGGGCGGGCGCGACCCCGCGCCGCGCCTCCCCGGCGGTCGAGTGGAGGGAGGTTCGACGACCTGGAAGGGCGGCTACGTGGAACTGCAGGTCACCAGCAACTTCTCGTTCCTGCGCGGCGCCTCCCAGCCCGAGGAGCTGGTGGAGCGGGCGCATGCGCTGGGATACCGCGCCCTGGCGCTCACCGACCGCAACACCCTGGCGGGGGTCGTGCGCGCCCACCACGCCGCCCGCGAGATGGAACTGCGCTTCATCCCCGGAGCCCGCCTCGACCTCGAGGACGGGCCGTCCCTGCTCTGCCTGCCCGTCTCCAGGAAGGGCTACGGCCGTCTGGCCCGCCTGATCACCCGAGGGCGCAGGCGCGCCCCCAAGGGGGAGTGTCGGCTCGTGCGCGAGGATGTCGTGGAAGCGGCCGGGGAGCAGATCTTCGTTGCCCTGCCGCCGGAAGTTCCCGGTCCCGGGTTCGCCGACCGGCTGGCGTGGTACCGGGAGCGGCTGGACGCACCTCTCTTCCTGGCCGCCACCTGCAGCCATCGGGGCAACGACATCCGCCGCCTGACCGCTCTCGCATCCCTCTCAGAGACGGAGCGCGTGCCCTTGGTCGCGACCGGCGACGTGCACCAGCACATCCCCGAGCGGCGCCGGCTCCACGACCTGCTCACCTGCATCCGCGAGCGCTGCACCATCGACAGCGCCGGCTGGCGCCTCGCGGCCAACGCGGAACGCCATCTCAAGTCCCCCGCGCAGATGGCCGCCCTCTTCCGCGGTCATCCCCGTGCCCTGGCCAATGCGGTGGAGATCGCCGAACGCTGCCGCTTCTCTCTCGGAGAGCTGCGCTACGAATACCCCGAGGAGGTGGTCGGCGAAGGCCGCACGCCCCAGCGGGAACTGGAGATTCTGACCTGGGAGGGCGCGGCCCGGCGCTATCCCGGGGGCATCCCCTCCAGGGTGCGGGCGACCCTCGAACACGAACTGGCGCTCATCGACGAACTGGAGTTCGCCCCGTACTTCCTCACCGTCGCCGACATCGTCCGGACCGCCCGCGGCCTGGGCATCCTGTGCCAGGGGCGCGGCTCGGCCGCCAACTCGGCGGTGTGCTACTGCCTGGAGATCACCTCGGTCGATCCGGACCGCATCGACCTGTTGTTCGAGCGCTTCATCTCCGCCGAGCGCGGCGAGGTGCCCGACATCGACGTGGATTTCGAGCACGAGCGCCGCGAGGAGGTCATCCAGTACATTTATCGCAAGTACGGCCGGGAGCGGGCCGGGCTGGCCGCGACGGTGGTGACCTACCGCGTGCGCAGCGCGTTGCGCGACACCGGCAGGGCCATGGGGCTGAGCAAGGACACGGTCGACCGGCTGCTCTCCATGGCTTCGGTGTGGTCGAAGCCGGTGGACGAGGAGCGCGCCCGCGAGGAAGGGTTCGATCCGACGGACCGGCGCCTGCGCCTGACCCTTCAGTTGGCCCGGGAACTGTACGGCTTCCCCCGCCATCTGTCCCAGCACACGGGCGGGTTCGTCATTTCCCGCGGGCCGCTGTGCGAGATCGTTCCCATCGAGAACGCCGCCATGGACGACCGCACGGTGATCGAGTGGAACAAGGACGATCTCGAGGCGCTGGGGCTCATCAAGGTGGACGTGCTGGGCCTCGGCATGCTCTCCTGCATCCGGCGCTCCTTCGAATTGCTGGAAGCGCACTACGGCGTCCGCCACACCCTGGGGGACGTGCCCTCGGAGGATCCGGAGGTGTACGGGATGATCCAGCGGGCGGACACGATCGGCGTGTTCCAGATCGAGAGCCGGGCGCAGATGGCGATGCTCCCCCGGCTGAAGCCGGCCACCTTCTACGACCTGGTCATCGAAGTGGCGATCGTGCGGCCGGGGCCCATCCAGGGGGACATGGTCCACCCCTACCTGCGCCGGCGGAGGGGCGTCGAGCCGGTGGAGTATCCCTCCATGGAGTTGCGTGAGGTGCTGGGGAAGACTTTGGGCGTGCCCCTTTTCCAGGAGCAGGCGATGAAGATCGCCATCGTCGGGGCCGGATTCAGCCCGGCCGAAGCCGACCAGCTGCGCCGGGCCATGGCCAGCTTTCGCAACTACGGCACCATCCATCGCTTCCGCGACAAGTTCGTGGATGGGATGGTGGAGAGGGGGTATGACCGGGAGTTCGCCGAGCGCTGCTTCAGGCAGATCGAGGGGTTCGGCGACTACGGCTTTCCGGAGAGCCATGCGGCCAGCTTCGCGCTCCTGGTCTACATCTCCTCGTGGCTGAAGCACCATTACCCGGAGGTCTTCGCCTGCGCCCTCCTCAACAGCCAGCCCATGGGCTTCTACGCGCCCGCACAGATCGTGGGCGATGCGCGCAGGCACGGGGTGGAGGTGCGCCCCGTGGATGTCAACCACTCGGAGTGGGACTGCACTCTGGAGCCGGTGCGTTCGCCACCGGGCTCGCATCCGGCGGGGCGGAATGGATCGCGCCCACGGCCGCGCATGGCGTTGCGGCTGGGACTGCGCCAGATCCGCGGTCTGAGGGAAGAGGATGCCACCCGCATCGTGACGGCCCGGGAGGAGGGGTATCGTTCCCCGGCCGACCTGCGGCGGCGGGCAGGGACCCGTCCGGCCGTCCTGACGCGCCTGGCCAGGGCCGATGCCTTCACCTCCACCGGGCTGGACTGCCGCCAGGCCGCCTGGGCGATCGCCTCCCTGGACCAGGCGGAGCCGCTGCCGCTCTTCGATCCGCCCGGCGAGGCGGAGCTGCCCCGCCCGGAACCGGCCCTGCCCGCCATGACCGCCGGCGAGCAGGTGGTGGCCGACTACCGCACCACCGGGCTGTCCCTCAAACAGCACCCCACCGCCCTGCTGAGGGAGCGCCTGGCCGACCGGGGGGTGCGCCCGGCCAGCCACCTGGAAGAACTCCCCGCCGGGACGCGCGTCACCGTCGCCGGCATCGTGCTGGTCCGCCAGCGGCCGGGCACGGCGGGCAGGATCGTGTTCGTGACCCTGGAGGACGAGACCGGATCCTCCAACCTGGTGGTGTTTCCCTCGGTCCAGGAACGTTGCCGCCGCGCCCTGCTCACCGCGCGCCTGATGGTCTGCCGCGGCCGGCTCCAGAAGGAACAAGGAGTGATCCATGTGATCGCCGACCACATCGATTCCCTCAACGACTGGCTGGACGGCCTGGCCGGAAGGCCGCCGCAACGCTCGTCGGCTGGCCCGGTTGCGCCGGGAGCGATTACAGGGGGTGCGTTCGTGGGCAGGGGGCGGTTCTTCCACTGACGACCCGCAGGTGAATCCGTGCGAGCCCCGGGATCCGGAAGGCGCTCCATCATCTCGTATCCGGACTCCGGGCAGCCCGGAGATACAACAAAACCGGGGTCTGACCTGTCAGAAGAATCAGTGGTAGACCGGTCGGCATCGGCAGTGTTAGATTTCCCGACTTGCTGTTCCTGGGCCCGGCCTTCGCCGTTTTGTATACCCACCCCCGGTAGGCGCGCACTGGATGTTCTCATCCTCCCGTGGTCTGGATTCCTTCGATCAATACCTTCAGGACGTAGAGAAGTACCCGCTCATCCGGGATCCCGAAGAAGAGCGCGAGCTGGCGCGGCGCGCCCGGACCGGGGACATGGAGGCGGCCGAGCGGCTGGTGACCGCGAACCTCCGCTTCGTCATTTCCTACGTCAAGAAGTACCAGGGCCGTGGCCTCGGCCTCGCCGAACTGGTGTGCATCGGCAACGAGGGCCTGCTGAAGGCGGTCAAGAAGTTCGATCCCGACAAGGGGGTCAAGTTCATCAGCTACGCGGTCTGGTGGATCCGGCAGACCGTCCTGCAGGCGCTGGCCGAACAGACCCGTTCGGTGCGCATCCCGCTCAACCAGAACTCCAACCTCGCCAAGCTGGCGCGCACCGACACCGCGCTGACCCAGGAGCTGGGCCGCTCTCCCACCGATCAGGAGATCGCCAAGGAGATGCAGGAGCCCGTCGAAACCATCCGCGCGCTGCGCCGGGTGGCCGCGACCGAACTCAGCCTGGACGCCCCCATCGACCGTCGCGACCGGGACAGCTCGAGCTTCGGCGAACGCTTCGCCGGCGTGGAAGCCGCGGACATCGAACTGGATGTGGAGGCGCTGGCGCGCCGGGCCTTCATGGAGGACATGTTCGAGAGGTACCTGACGGAACGCGAACGAAAGATCCTCTACCTCTATTACGGCCTGGACGACGGCGAGGAGCGCACGCTCGAGGAGATCGGCGTGCTGCTGGGGGTCACGCGCGAACGGATTCGCCAGATTCGCAACCGCGCCTTCGAAAAGTTGCGCGACAGCCCGCACGGGGATTCGCTGTCCGGTTTCTGGAGCGCGAACTGACCCGGTTTTCGGTTCAGGACATTCCTCACTTGCTGGCGGTCGCCCTCGCCACCGGCGTTTCCCTCGCCCTCGCCACCGGCGCGTCTCCCGCCTCGGCACAACAGGCTTCCTCCTGGGACGATCTCCGGGTGCTGGAGTTCGTTGAGCGCGGGACCGCGACCCGACAGGCCGCCGTCATGGACGGCCTGCGCGCGTATACGGCCGACGCACGCGGCTACGTCTACTTCTTCCTCGACCGTCAGGCCGGCGAGGAACGCAACCTGGTCAAGACCGACCAGCTCGCGGTACGGGTGTACTGGAAGGCGCCCGGCCTGACCCGGCAGCACATTCTCGGTCGCCGCGACGACCGGCGGATGCCCACCAACATCCGCTACCACCTCGACCACCTGGTCATCATCCAGGAGAACTTCGGCGACGTGATCCGGATCGGGGACGGGGACGAGGTGTCGTCCGTTATCCATCCCCTCGCTCCGGGCGCGGCCGCCCGCTACGAGTACCTGCTGGCCGACTCGATCACGGTCGCCTTCGCGGACGGCCTCGACCCCGTCCGGGTGTACGAGGTGCAGGTGCGGCCGCGCGATCCGGACCAGCCCGGCTTCGTGGGCACCCTCTTTCTCGATCGGGAGACGGCGGCGGTCGTGCGCATGAACTTCACGTTCACGCCCGCGTCCTACGTCGACCCGCAGCTCGACTACATCCGTGTATCGCTGGAAAGCTCCCTCTGGGATCGCCGGTACTGGCTCCCCTACCGGCAGAGCCTCGAGATCCGGCGAAAACTCCCGTTCCTCGATCTTCCCGTGGGCAGCGTCATTCGGGGCCGCTGGGAAATCGACGGCTACGACTTCGAGGACGATCTCCCCGACCTGTTCTTCCTGGGGCCGCAGATCGTGCGCAACCCGGACCCGATGCTGGCCTTCCCCTTCGAGCGCGATCTCTACGCCCAGGTCGACGAGGAGGGGCTCGCCCCCACCCCCGAACTGATCGACATCGAGGCCGAGGCGACCCGGCTGGTGCGCGGCCGATACCTGAGCGGGCTCCGCCGCCTGCGTCTCGCGATGCCGCCCCTCTCCGAAACGGTACGCTACAACCGCGCCGAAGGCTGGGTTACCCAGGGCGGCTTCAATCTCCGCGCGACCAACCGCCTGCATATCGGGACGCTCCTGGGCTACGCCCACGCCGCGGGCCGTCCCCTGGGTCGCGTGAGCGCCGTGTTCGAGGCCCCGGACCGCGAGCGGCCGAGCACCGTCGGCCTGGATCTCTTTCTGCGCGAGCCGCGCGACATCGGACCGGTGCCCGGGTCGAGCCGGATCATGAACACCCTCTCCTCGCTGCTCCACCAGACCGACTGGACGGACCCCTACTTCGCGACGGGCGCCCGCGCCCGCGCAGGCCGCTCGTTCGGCCCGGTTTCGACGCGCGCCGAGGTGCGCTACGAACGCCATCACGGCGCGCGCGTCGTCGCCGGCGGAGAGCCGGGCGGCTGGCGTCCGGTGCGCACCATCGACGAAGGCGACCTGACCGCCGTTCGGCTGTCCGCGTCGCTCGGTTCTCCCGACCGCCTGTTCGGGGAAGCGGGCGCCACCTTGGCGAACTTCGACGGCGCCCCCTACCAGGAAGCGTCCCTGCGTCTCGCGGCCGGCCGCCGGTGGCTCGAACACGGCGTGGAACTCCGCTCGTCCCTGGACGCCGCTGTCGTCTCCGAGGGCGCGCCGCCGCAGTCGCTCTACCTCCTGGGAGGCCGCGAGACCCTTCCCGGATACGGCTACCGCTCCCTGGCCGGCGATGCCTTCTGGCTGCTCCGGGTTGAAGGCTCCCGCCAACTCTTCGGCCCATGGGTGCGGCTCCGCGGCCTGGGCGCGGCCGGTCGCACCCGGCTCGCCTCCGCGGAGGTTCCGGCGTCGTGGGACGCCCGCCCCCCCCGGATCACCCGCTTCTCCGCCGGGCTGGGGGTCGCCCTCGGCTGGGATCTCGTCCTGGTCGACGTGGTGCGCGGCCTCAACGGCGGCTCATGGGAGGTCGTTCTCGACCTCAACCGGCGCTTCCGCGACCTCTTCTAGGATTCCGAGGACGCATCCGCGCAAGCACCCGAGCGGGGTAGCCCGGGGCTCACAGCGTGCCTTGAGGACTGCTAGTCCTCGCTCCGCTGCGTGAGCAGCACCAGCTCCCGCGCGGTCACATCGGCCGTGGGAATGGTGATGCCGTCCCGCTCATAGGAGTCGTACTCGAGCCGGCCCTCCACATACACCCGGTCTCCCTTCCGCACGAAGTCCTCGACGAACTGGGCGGTTCTGTTCCACACGGTGATCCGGTGCCAGTCCGTCCGCTCCTCCACGTCGTTCGGACCGCGGCGGATCCGCTGGTTGGTGGCGAGCGAAAAGTGCGCCACCTTCTTGCGTCCCTGGGTCTCGTGGACGTCCGGATCCCGCCCGACATTCCCGATCAGGATTACCTTGTTGACCGACCGGCTCATCGGCGTCTCTCCTTCTCTTGCGCGTGAAACTGGATTCCTCCCGGCGACTCTCACGTTCGCGGGGAAACCCGGGCGAAGGAATGACAGGATGAGCCGATCGAAGCCCCGGTCAGGCAGGGTCAGCCCTTGCACTGGAACCAGCTTTCGCCGGTGCCGGTATCTACCACCAGCGGCACCTCGAGCGCGCTCGCGTTTTCCATGTGCGACACCACCATGTCGCGCACCGCCTCCAGCTCCGCGGCGGGTGCCTCGAGCACCAGCTCGTCGTGCACCTGAAGGAGCATCATCGCCGCCGAGCCGGCTTCGTCCAGGGCCTGCTGAACCTCGATCATCGCCTTCTTGATGACATCCGCGGCCGTACCCTGGATGGGTGTGTTGCGCGCGATCCGCTCCCCGTGCGCACGGATGTTCCAGTTGCGCGAGGCCAGCTCGGGCACGTAGCGGCGCCGCCCCGCGAGCGTCTCGACGTAGCCCCGTTCCTTCGCCAGCGAGACCTGCTCGTCAAGGAAGGTGCTCACGCCGCTGAAACGCTCGAAGTACTGGTCGATGAAGCGCTTCGCCTCGCCTTGCGGAATGCCCAGCTGGCGTCCCAGGGAGAAGGCTCCCTGTCCGTACAGGGTGGCGAAGTTGATCGTTTTCGCCTGGTCGCGCATTCGCGCGCTCACCTCGTCCACGGGCACGTCGAAGATCACGGCGGCGGTCTGGCGGTGGATGTCGCTGGCTTCGCGGAACGCGGTCACGAACGCGGGATCGCCCGAGAAGTGCGCCAGGATGCGCAACTCGATCTGGGAGTAGTCCGCGGTCAGCAGAACGTGTCCCGGGGCGGCCACGAAGCCCTTGCGGATCTCCCGTCCGATCCGGGTGCGAATGGGGATGTTCTGGAGGTTGGGGTTGCTGGAAGACAGCCGGCCGGTCGCCGCCACCGTCTGGTTGAAGTGCGTATGAATGCGCCCGGTGCGCGGATGGACGAGCCCCGGGAGGGCATCGATGTAGGTGCTGCGCAGCTTCTCCATGCGGCGATACTTCATCAGCAGCCGCGGGACCGGGTGGCCGAGCGCCTCGAGCTCCTCCAGCACCGAGGCGGCTGTCGACGGCCCCGTCTTGGTCTTGCGGATGACCGGGAGCCCCAGATCCTCGAAGAGCACGGTTCGCAGCTGGGGCGTCGAATTGAGATTGAATTCGGATCCGGCTTCCCGGAAGATCTCCTCCTGCACCAGCCCCAGCTCATGCTCAAGCTGCCGGCTCATCTCGCTGAAGAAGAACGGATCGATGCGGACTCCGTTTCGCTCCATGCGCGCCAGCACCGGCACCAAGCGCATCTCCACATTCCGAAACAGGCCGTCCAGGGCGTGTCCCTCGAGTCTGGGCCGGAAATGTTCGCGCAGGCGTCCTGCGCAGTCGGCGCGCTCGCAGGCGTAGCGGAGCACTTTCTCGGGCGCGACCCGGGTCAGGGGAACCTCCTTCTTCCCCGTGCCGACCAGTTCCTTGAGCCGGGCGGTCTCGAGGCCGAGGCGGTTCGCCGCCAGCGTTTCCAGTTCGTGGCCCCGGAGCTCGGGCTCGAGAAGATAGGACGCCACCATGGTGTCGAACGAAGCCCCGCCGAGTGCGATGCCGGCCTCCGCCAGCGCGACCATCCCGTGTTTCAGGTCGTGACCGGTCTTGCGCACTCCGGGATCCTCGAGCAGATCGCGGAGCGGGGCCATGCCAATCGAGTCGAGCGCCGGAAGATTGCTCGCCGACGCCGCGGACTCCGCCAGCGCCCCCATCTCGAGATCGAGGGCAGGCTCGTGGGCCAGAGGGAGGTAGCGAGCCTTCCCCGGCAGGCTCGAGAGGGCGATCCCCGCGATGGATCCGCGCCGCGGATCGGGGGACGCGGTGAGCACGGCGACCGCCACGTCGCCCTGCGCCCGCGCTTCCCTGACCACTTCGTCGACTCCCACCTCGTCGAGCACCATCCGGTAGTCGACGTCCTCGTCCCTGGACGACACATCATCTGCCGGCGCGCCGGCAAAGCGCTCCAGGAGGGTGTGAAACTCGAGTTCCAGCAGCAGCTCGCGCATCCGCTCGCGGTCCGGAGCACGCACGGCCAGGCCGTCGAGGTCGAGGTTCACGTCCACGTCGGTGAGCATCGTCACAAGCTGCCTGGACAGCCGGATCTGGTCTGCGTTGTCGAGCAGGGACTCGCGCGGGCGCTTGGCCCGCACTTCCTCCGCGTGCGCGAGAATCTGATCCAGGTCTCCATACTGGTCGATGAGCTTGACCGCCGTCTTGGGCCCGATGCCCGGCGCTCCGGGCACGTTGTCCGAGGTGTCTCCGATCAGTGCCAGGTAGTCGATGATGCGATCGGGAGGGACCCCGAAGCGCTTGCTCGCGTTCGACTCGTCGACCCACTCCGCCGAGGTGCCGGCGCGTCCCCCGCGCGCGGGCCGGAACAGCCTCAGGCCCGGGCGCAGTAGCTGGTAGAAGTCCTTGTCCCCCGAAACGATGACGGCCTCGATATCCTCCTTGAGCGCGAGGGTGCGCTGCGCCAGGGATGCGATCACGTCGTCCGCCTCGAATCCCTCGACTTCGACCACGGGATGATGGAGGGCATCCAGCAGCGACCGGATGCGGCCCAGGCTCTCGCGCAGGTCCTCGGGCATCTTTTCGCGCGTTGCCTTGTACTCGGGATAGAGTTCCTTGCGCTGACTCGAACCGGCGTCGAAGACCACAGCGAGATAATCGGGCGCGAACTCTTCCCGGATCCGGATCAGGTAGTTGAGGAAGCCCCACTCCGCGGACGTGTTCTCGCCCCTGGAGTTGGTGAGGGGCCGGTTGGCGAAGGCGAAGAACGACTGGTAGATGAGCGCGTAGGCGTCGATCAGGAAGAGGGTGGGCGGGTTCATGCCCCGATGTCGCGGTTCATGAGTCGTCGCCGTAGAGCCAGCGATAGACCCTCAGGTTGCGCTCGACGCTCTTCACGTAGTTGCGCGTCTCAAAGAAGGGAATCCGCTCGGTGAAGCGCTGGAGGTCCGAGGCCTCGGGCAGGCGGCGCCAGCGGTTGGCGCGGGAAGGACCTGCGTTATAGGCCGACAGCACCAGGGGCAGCTGGCCGTCGTAGCGGGCGAGCATCTGTGCGAGATAGCGTGAGCCAAGGTGGAGGTTCACGTCGGCCACCCTCAGCGCCGCGGCCGAGAAGGGGCGCGGTCCCTCCCGGAGCGCCAGTTCGCGTCCGGTCGCGGGCATTACCTGCATGAGCCCGACCGCTCCCGCGCTGGAGACGATTTCGGCGTCGAAGGCGGATTCCTGGCGCATCAGGGCGGCCATCAGGAACGGGTCCAGTTCGCGCTTGGCCGCCTCGTCGAAGATGATGTCCCGGTAGGGCAGCGGATAGGCCGCGTGCACGAGGCGCGGCGAACGGGGGTATCCGGAGCTCTGGGCCCGTCCCGCGACGCGAATGCCCTCGATGTGCATGCCCTCCGCGATCAGCCCCTCGGCCAGCCGCAGCAGCGCTCCCGGGGAGCCTTCGGCCCGTTCGACCAATCGTGCCGCGGCGTCCGCGGCGGCCGGGTTCATCCCCGCGCGCTTGAGCAGCCCGGCTTCGCGCAGGGGCTCGTACATCCAGAAGACCCCGGACTCGTCGAAGGGGGGATCGGGGTCCAGTTCGGGCTCGTAGTCCTGGCCGAGCAGTTCCGCTCCCAGGAAGGCGTAGTAGGAAAGGGGATCACCGCGGGTAACGAGCGCCACATGCGCGGCCGCGCGCTCGTGATCGCCCAGCTGGAGGCGGGCCCAGGCCGCCCAGTATGCGGCCTCCTGCCAGCGCCGCCCCTCGGGAAAGTCGGCGAGGTAGTTTTCGAAGACCGCCGCGGCGTGCTGGTGGTCACCGGCGCCGATGTGGAGTTGGCCGAGGCGCATTCGCGCCAGACCTGCGCGATCCATGGTGGGCGCCATCGACGCGGTTTGGCCGTATCCCTCCATCGCCCGGGAGAGCCGGCCCGCGTCGTGGTCGCCGTCGGCGCGGAAGAAGATGAAGTCGACCGCCCGGCGGCTTCCCGGGAAGCGCTCCACCAACTGCTCCTGCGCCGTCTCCGCCGCGCCCCCCGCACCGAGCCGCCGCTGCACCCGGGCCAGGTTGTCGAGGGCGGGCGCGCCCACCTCGGGGTCCTCGCTGCCGGCGAGGCTGCTGAACTCGTCCCTGGCTTCCGAGAGCCGTCCCGCGCTCGCCATGAGACGCGCTCGCGCCAGGCGAAGGGTGAGCGGGGGAGAGGTGGACGCTTCCTCCACGTACCGGTCGTAGACATCCAGCGCGAGTCCCGTTTCGCCTCCGCGCTGAAGGACGCGTCCCAGAGCCGGGAGGTCGTCGGTGGAGGCTGTGCCCGACTCGGCCACGGCGGTGGCGGCAAGGGTGGCGGCGCTGCCCCGGTCGACGGCGTCGAGCACGGCCCGGAAGGCGGCGAGCGCGCCTTCCGGGTCGCCGCGCGCCAGCCGCAGTTCGCCCAGTATCGCCCATCCCCGCGCCCGGCGTCCGTCGTCCGAAATCGACGCGACGATGCGGTCGAGGAAGGTCTCGGCGGCGGTGCTGTCGGCGACGGTCAGATAGGCGTCGGAGCGTAGCAGCCAGGTTCGTTCCCGGATCTCGTCGTCGGTGATGCCCGCGCTCGCCAGACGCACGCCGGCAGTGTCGCCCAGCGGAGCGAGAATCTCCGCGACCTCCAACCGCATGCGGCTATCGAAGAAGTCCGTGCGGCCCGTAGCGATGGCGTTCAGCGTCCCGAGCGCGTCTCCCGAACGGTTCAGGCGGGCGCGAATCCGGACCAGGCGCAAGACGGCTTCCTCGTCGCGGCTTCCGCCGGCGAGCCAGGCTCCCAGGGCCTGCTCTGCGGCTGCCCAGTCTTCCTCGGCTTCGGCCGCCAGGCCGAGGAGGAGCCATCCTTCCCCCGCATTCACCTCGTCCAGCCACTCGGCGTCTGCCAGCAGCTCGCTCACCTGTGTCCAGTTCCGCCAGCCGGCCTCAGCCCGGGCCAGCTCCAGGATGGCGGCTGGTTCGGGGGAATCGGTTGCTGCGAGCGCTTCCCGCAGCCGGATCGCGGTGTGCCAGGGCCGTTCGACGGGGACACGGCTCTCCGTTCCCGTGGCCTGGGGAGTCGGCCCCGGGTGAGACAGGGAAGACGCCGGGGACGGCACGGCGATGATCAGGGACACCGCCGTGAGGAGGGCAGGGGCTTGTGCGGAGAGCGTCTTCATCGTCAGACCCATGGTCCAAAAATGACGAAAGGCCACCCCACGGGGTGACCTTTCGACTGCGGAATTGCGGCTTCCGGCTATATGGACGCCCTCCCGGTTTCCATCGCGTGGAGCGCGTCGATCATCTTCTGGGCCGACTCTTCCATGTCGATTACCAGGGAGTCGATGCGCGACACGAAGAAGTTGTGGGCGATGCTCACGGGGATCGCGATCGTGAGGCCCGCGGCGGTCGTCAGGAGCGCCACCTTGATCCCGCCCGCAACCAGCGTCGCCTCGACCTCACCGGCCAGCTCGATGGACTGGAACGCGATGATCATCCCGATCACCGTGCCCAGGAAGCCCAGCAGCGGAGCGATGTTGGTGAGGGTCGCCAGCACGACAAGGCCACGCTCCAGGCGGCTCAACTCGATGAGCCCCTGGTTCTCGATGGCCTTCATGACCCGGTCGGTGCCTTCCTCGTGCCGCTCGAGGCCGGCGTACAGGATGTTGGCTGCGGGCGAGTTTGACTCGCGGGTGACCTCGATCGCCTCCTGCAGTTGCGCGTCGGCCAGCAGCGTGTCGACGTCGGAGAGGATCTTCTTGGTGCGGCGGCTCTTGGCCATCAGGTCGAAGAACTTCCAGATAATCACCAAGATGCCTACGAAGAGGCAGATTCCGAGTGGCCACCGCATGAACGACATTTGGATCCAGACGAATTCGATCTGCTCGCCGAGGGTCTGATCGGGAGCTTCCATCCCGGGGATCTGCAGGAGCGCAACGTAGAGGTTGTTGAGTGCGACCAAGGGAGTGCCCTCCATTGAGCTGGTTTCAGGCAAACGAAATGACTGCCCACAGCGGACAGCCCACCGAGTCTACCGAAGCTTATCCTAGCACCGGAGCAGGTAAGGTGAACGTCCCTCCGGGGTGTGTCAAGGGTTGGTTGGCGCTCGTCTCAAGCAGCAGGCGGGATCGTAACTTTGGAAACGCCTGACACATCCGGGGCGGCAGCTGAGCCGGTGCCATCGATGGCGATGGCGTCCATCGCGATCCTGTCTCCGGGAGGCCGGAAAGACTGGCTCGCCGAGATCGGGATCAGTGCCCGGCGCCCTCCTGCCCGGCCCGTTGCAGGATTGCGCGGTCCAGCACGGCCCGCACCTCCGGCGACATCCGTCGCAAACGGATGGCGCTCATGAAGCGGAGTGCCCCGAGCCGAACGAACAGCTTGCCGAGAAACTCGTCCGCGAAGCTGCTTGAGACAACTGATATCTCGCCGAAATCGACGTTCACGGGATGGCTCGGATACATCGCCATCAGATTCTCGAGCTTGGTCCGGGCCAGCTTGCCGGATGATCTGGATCCGACGGAACCGGCTTCCTTCCGTACCACGAAGCGCAGAACGTCTTCGGTCACGGCTTCGTACCGGTTCTCGACGTAGTCGCCCGCCGGATCGGCTCCGGTATCCTGAATGTCGAGCGCACGCCACAACGCTTCAGGATCAGAGTAGTCCAGGCTGACCACGACCAGCGTTCCGGTGACGGGGGAGGTTTGCTCGCGCGCTTCGAGGTCGCGCTGGACGCTTGCGTATCCGGAATGAATCACGAAGTCACCTGAGCCCACTGTGGATGCCCGGTGCGTTCCGAAGAGGCCATTGCCTTGCCCGACCTCTTTGTCGCGGGTGATCCCGCGTCGGACTGCGAGCTCCAGGGCGACGGGGTCCGAAAGCTCGGGTCGCGTAGTCCTCATGGTGGTTGGGATTCCCTGGCCGGCGTCGGCCACCGCGAATTCCAACCGTTGCCTGTTGGAATAGTGGCTCAGTTGCACCAACCCGCCCTGCTCCGAATCGGCGTGTTGCAGCACGTTGTCGGTTATCTCGTTTACCGCCCACTCGAAGACCGCGAGATTGGAACGCGCGAGCTTGGCGGGAGAAGAGAGGACCGCGTCGAGAATGCGGTCCACGATTTCGCGCTGCCCGTCCGGCGACCTGAAGCGGCTGGCGGGCAGAACCGAGGCGGGGTGCCAGGCCGACTCGGCGAACCGTTGGGGTGCCATCAGGTGAGCCCAGTTCGCGTTCGCGAAGAGGCGCCGCAGGCTCGCGTCAGCAGGGCGAACCAGGGACACGGCCACGTCGGACTCGTCGTGGAGCCGGATGCATGCCGCGAGCACCGCCAGCATTGGGCCCGGAAAGGCCGAGGTTGTCGCGGCGAAGTCGAGCGTCACCTCGGTAAAGCCCCTTTGGGTGGCATGATGGATGGCCGCCAGCACGCGCCGGAAGGAGTCAAGGAGCAGGTCTCCGGAGACCCGAACGTGACCCCCTTCCCGGCTGACGTGCAGGTTGCTCGGATTCATGGCGCCGGCGCGAAAAGGGGGGGTATGACCTGTCCCGGAGAGACCATCCGGTTGCGAAATCTGATGGTTCCGGGGCGGCGGTCAACCGATCCTGAGTGTGATTGCCGGCCAGCCCCACTACGAGCCGGCCCCACTCCTACCGCCGCAGCGTCCACTCGCGCGACCGGTAGTGCCGCTCAAGCGAGCCCATCCGCCGCATCGCCGGTTGCGGCAGCTCTCCCTCCGCCATCCCGGTGCCGAGTTCGGCTGCGAGCCCTTCCGCAACCGCCGTCGCGACCTCCTCCCACGAGGGCGCGCGGCCCAGCTGTTCGCGCAAGGTGGTGGACGCGGGCGGCGTGCCCGCGACGGCCGGCTGCCGGCACAGTTCGCCTACCACGTCCTGGGTGCCGTCGATCAGCACGGACCCGTGCTGCAGGAGGGCGCGGCCGATGCGGGCCTGGGCGCTGCCGGTGAGCTTCCGCCCCCCCGCCAACACCTCCCCGCCGGCGGTCGCGTCGAAGCATGCACCCGCCCGCGGCGGGCCGGCTGCCGCGCCCGCGGCCAACCGGGCGTCCGCCCCGAGGGAGCGGAGCCCGGCGGCCAGTCCGGCGTGCACTACCGCATAGGCCGCGCGCAACCGCCCCGCCGCGGCGACCGGGGCGACCACCGCGTAGGTCAGCTCGGCGTCGTGGAGCACGCCCCGGCCGCCTGTGGGACGGCGCACCACGTCGATGCCCAGCCTCTCCACGCGCGCGAAGTCATAGATGTTCGCGGCCGGCTCGTTGCGGCCCAGCGAAAGGGTGGGTCGGACCCAGCGGTAGAGGCGCAGCCACCCCGCGTCCGGCCCGACGGTCTCGGCGAGGGCGTGGTCCACGGCCATGTTGGCCGCGCCGTCACGGGGCGGGTCGAACACCACCGTCCACCGGAGGCGAGCCATGCGGCGGACCGTCTCGCGCCACCCGGCCGCGCCTGTCCCCTCTCGGGCGGCGGGAGAAAGCGCCCCCGCAGGATGCACGACCGTGCTACAGCTCCAGCACGTCCCCGCTGGCCATCACCTCCACCTGCGCGGCATCCCCCACCAGCGCCCGGAACGCCTCCGGATCCTGCACGATGGGCGGAAAGGTGTTGTAGTGGATCGGCACCACCACCGAAGGCCGGATGAAGTCGACCGCGATGGCCGCGTCCTCCGGGCCCATGGTGAAGTTGTCGCCGATCGGCAGCAGGGCCACGTCCACCTGGCCGCGCAGCAGCTTCATGTCCGTCAGCAGCGCGGTGTCGCCCGCGTGATAGACGCGGGTGCCGTCGGCGTCGATGAGCAGCCCGCCCGGGACCGTCGTGTACGCCCCCGTGTTGTCGCCGTGCACCTGTCCGCCGTGCAGCGCCGGCGTCATCTTCACGCGCCCGAAGGGGAAGTTGAATCCGCCGCCGATGTGCATGGGATGCGCGTTCTCGACTCCCTGGGTCTGGGCGAACGCCACGATCTCGAAGGTCGACACCAGCGTGGCTCCGGTGGCGTTCGCCAGCGGGATGGCATCCGCGAAGTGATCGAAATGCCCGTGCGAGCAAAGCACGTAGTCGACATCCCCCAGATCCGCGAGCGACAGGTCGTTGGCGGGGCTCTCCTCGTACCAGGGATCGATGGAGATACGTGTGCCGTCGCTCAGTTGAAGCAGGAACGTCGCGTGTCCGTGATACGTCAGCGCGGCCATGGTCAAACCTCCGAGTAGCTTTCCACCGGGGGACAGACGCAGACCAGATTGCGGTCCCCGAATGCGTTGTTGACCCGGCCCACGGAGGGCCAGAATTTCGCCTCTCTCGTCCAGGGAGCCGGAAACGCGGCCTGTTCCCGGCTGTAGGCGTGGTTCCAATCGCTGCTCACCACCACCGCCGCCGTGTGCGGGGCGTTCTTGAGCGCGTTGTCCTTGCGGTCGGCAAGCCCCAGCTCGATCTGCTGGATCTCCGCCCGGATCGAGACCAGCGCGTCGCAGAAGCGGTCCAGCTCTTCCCGGGACTCGCTCTCGGTGGGCTCGACCATGATCGTGCCCAGCACCGGGAAGGACATGGTCGGCGCGTGGAAGCCGTAGTCCATGAGGCGCTTGGCCACGTCCTCGTCGGTGACCCCGGTGGCCCGTTTGAGCGGTCGCAGGTCGAGGATGAACTCGTGCGCCACCCGGCCGCGCGCGCCCTTGTAGAGCACGGGGAAGTGCTGCTCCAGCCGGTTCGCCATGTAGTTGGCGTTCAGGATGGCCACCTCGGTCGCCTTCTTCGTCCCCTCGCGTCCCAGGAGCGCAATGTAGGCCCACGAGATGAGCAGGATGCTCGCGCTGCCCCACGGGGCCGCGGAGATGGAGCCGATCGCCTTCTCGCCCCCCGTCCCTATCAGCGGATGGCCGGGGAGGAAGGGCGCCAGGTGTTCGGCCGCGCAGATGGGGCCCATGCCGGGACCGCCTCCGCCGTGCGGGATGGCGAAGGTCTTGTGCAGGTTGATGTGGCACACGTCGGCGCCGTAGTCGCCGGGTCGCGCCAGCCCCACCTGGGCATTCAGGTTGGCGCCGTCCAGGTAGACCTGTCCCCCGCGCTCGTGCACGATGCCGCAGGCTTCGCGGATGCGCTCCTCGAAGACTCCGTGGGTGGACGGATAGGTGACCATGAGCGCGCTCAGCCGGTCGGCGTGCTGGTCGGCCCTGACGCGCAGGTCACCCGTGTCGATGTTGCCGTCCGCGTCGCACTTGACCACCACCACCTTCATGCCCGCCATGACCGCGCTGGCCGGGTTGGTGCCGTGCGCGGAGGAGGGGATGAGGCACACGTCCCGCCCGGTGTCGCCGCGGTCGTGGTGGTATGCGCGGATCACCAGCAGGCCGGCGTACTCGCCCTGGGCTCCCGAGTTGGGCTGCAGCGAAGTGGCGGCGAATCCCGTGATCTCGGCCAGCCACCGCTCCATGTCCGTGATGATGTGCCGGTACCCCTCAGCCTGCTCCGGCGGCGCGAAGGGATGTATAGCGCCAAACTCCGGCCACGACACCGCCGTCATCTGCGCCGTGGCGTTCAGCTTCATGGTGCACGAGCCGAGCGGAATCATGCTGGTGGTCAGCGACAGGTCGCGGCTCTCGAGGCGGCGGATGTAGCGCAGCATCTCCGTCTCGGAGTGGTAGCTGTTGAAGACGGGATGATCGAGCATCGTGGTCTGCCTCGCGAGCTTCGGAGGCAGTGGAGGCGCCTCCGTCTCCCGGGCGAGAGCGGCGGCGTCGAACCCGGGCCCGTCCTCGCCCGCGAAGGCCGCGAAGAGATCGTCCAGATCCTGCGGCCCCACGGTTTCGTCCAGTGCCACGCCGACGTGACCGGCGCTCTCGCGCAGGTTGATCCCGCGCTCCCGCGCCCGCTCCACGATCCCGCGCGCGCTCATGCCCGCGGGTTCGATGGTCAGGGTGTCGAAGAAGACCTCGTTGACCACCCGATGGCCCAGCCTGCGCACGCCCTCCGCCAGCACGCCCGTGAGGTTGCGCACCCGGGTGGCGATGCGCCGCAGTCCCTCCGGGCCGTGGTAGACCGCGTACATGCCCGCCATGACGGCCAGCAGCACCTGGGCGGTGCAGATGTTGGAGGTGGCGCGCTCGCGGCGGATGTGCTGCTCCCGGGTCTGCAGCGCCATGCGCAGGGCGGGGTTGCCGTGGGCGTCGATGGAGACGCCGATGATCCGGCCCGGCATCTGGCGGCGCATGTTGTCGCGCGCGGCGATGAAGGCGGCATGCGGTCCGCCGTAGCCGAGGGGGACGCCGAAGCGCTGGCTGTTGCCCACCGCGATGTCGGCGCCCATCTCCCAGGGAGAGGTGAGCAGGGTGAGCGCGAGCAGGTCGGTGGCCATGACCACCAGTCCCCCGGCCGCGTGTACGGCGTCCGAGAGCGCCCGGTAGTTGCGCACGCTCCCGTCGGTGCCCGGGTATTGGACCAGCGTGCCGAACACGTTGTCGTCGAGCGCCCAGTCGCGCGGGTGCTCGACCACCACCTCGATGCCGAGCGGCTCCGCCCGGGCGCGCACCACCTCGATGGTCTGCGGGTGGCAGTCGGAGGCGACCAGGAAGCGGTTGCGGCCGCGGTCGCGCGTGGACGCCAGGCAGAGCGTCATGGCCTCGGCGGCCGCGGTGGCCTCGTCCAGCAGCGACGCGTTGGCGACCGCGCAGCCCGTGAGATCCCCCACCATGGTCTGGAAGTTCAGCAGCGCCTGCAGCCGGCCCTGCGCGATTTCCGCCTGGTACGGGGTGTACTGCGTGTACCAGCCGGGGTTCTCCAGGATGTTGCGGAGAATCACGGGCGGGGTGATGGTGCCCGCGTAGCCCATCCCCAGGTAGGAGCGGAAGACCTGGTTGCGCGAGGCGATCTCCCGCAGCCGACCGATCAGCTCGTGTTCGGAGATCCCCTCGGGAAGATCCAGTTCGCACCCCAGGCGGATCGATTCGGGCACGGTGTCCGCGACGAGCCCGTCGAGGGAATCGTAGCCCAGCTCCTCGAGCATTGCGCGCACATCCCGGGGCCCGGGACCGAGATGTCGTCGGGGAAATCTGTTCTCGTGCGCGATGTCGGGCATTACTCGGGGGATCCGCCAGGCGCGGATGCGTTGCTCCTCACCCGTCGATGTGGGACTCGTAGTCCTCGGGGCTCATCAGGCCCTCGAGCGCGTCGTCGTCCTCCGCGCGCAGCTTGATCATCCAGCCGTCCCCGTAGGGATCGCCGTTGACCAGGGCCGGATCGAGGTCGATGGCCTCGTTGATCTCAACGACCTCGCCCGCGATCGGGCAGTAGAGGTCGCTGACCGCCTTCACCGCCTCGATGACGCCGAACACCTCCATGCGGTCGAAGTGCGTGCCGACCCTGGGCAGTTCCACGTACACGATGTCGCCCAGCTCCCCCTGCGCGTAGTCGGTGATACCGACGACGTACACGCTCTCCGCGTCGGTTTCCCCCACATACTCGTGCTCCTCGGTGTAGTAGAGATGCTCGGGGATGTCGGACATGGCTGCTCCGGGCACGGGAGGGATCGAGGGCGGATTTCGGTTCGGGACTATAGAAAGTGCGTTCCTTGCGCGTCAACCCCGATACCCGCGTCCCGGCGGAGAAGCCGGATCGAGCCTCGGGCTCAGGGTTCCGCGCGGGAACGCCGGGCGCCTCCGGGGGGTTGTACGGCGCGCCGCGCGCGCGATGTTCGCGGCGCCGCCCGGGGATCGGGACGCGGTCCATGGGTCGGTCCATTCTTCGGCTTCCAGCGCAGGAGACGGAGTCTCTCATGCAGGCAGGCTTCCCGGACGGAATGCGCAGCCCGCTGACATCCCTAGGCGAGGAGGAGCGTTTCTTTCAGCAGGCTGTGCGGGACTTCGCGCGGAGCGAGATCGCACCCAGGGTATCCGCCATGGATGCGAAGGAGGCCATGGATCCGACGCTGATCCGCAAGCTGTTCGAGCTTGGCCTCATGGGCGTGGAGATTCCCGAACGCTTCGGGGGAGCGGGCAGCTCGTTCTTCGCGGCGGTGCTCGTCGTGGAGGAGCTCTCCGCCGTGGACCCAGCAGTGGCCGTGCTGGTGGACGTGCAGAACACCCTCGTCATCAACGCGCTCCTCCGCTACGGAACCGTGGAGCAGCAGGCCCGCCATCTGCCGCGCCTGGCCTCCGACACGGTCGGCGCCTATGCGCTCTCGGAGGCGGGGAGCGGGTCCGATGCCTTCGCCCTTCGATGCACCGCCATGCGCGCGGGCGGCGACTGGATTCTGAACGGCCAGAAGCTCTGGATCACCAACGGCGCCGAAGCCGGGCTCTACATCGTCTTCGCCAACGTCGATCCGGATTCGGGCTACCGCGGCATCACCGCGTTTCTGGTGGACAGGAACACCCCGGGTCTGTCCGTCGGCAGGAGGGAGCAGAAGCTGGGCATTCGGGCGTCGTCGACGACCGAGGTGGTGCTGGACGGTTGCCGGGTTCCCGGCGGGAATCTGCTGGGCGAGGTCGGCCTCGGGTACAGGATCGCGATCGCCACCCTCAACGAGGGGCGCATCGGCATCGGAGCCCAGATGGTGGGTCTGGCGCAGGGCGCCCTCGACCACACGCTCCGCTACACCCGGCAGCGGGAGCAGTTCGGCCGCTCCGTCTCCGAGTTTCAGGGGGTTCAGTTTCAACTCGCGCAGATGGCCACCGACGTGGAAGCGGCGCGCCTGCTGGTGTACAATGCGGCCCGCCTGCGCGACGGCGGTTTCCCCTACATCCGCCAGGCGGCGATGGCCAAGCTGTTCGCATCGCAGGCGGCCCAGAGGGTGGCGTCGGAGTGCGTGGATCTGCACGGTGGGTACGGCTTCACCAGCGACTACCCGGTGGCGAAGTTCTATCGCGACGCCAAGATCGGAACCATTTACGAAGGGACGACCAACATGCAGCTTCAGACCATCGCGAAGCTGCTGCTGCGAGAGGCGGGGGTCTGACAGCGGGCGGATTCTTCAAGGGGCTGCTACCTTCCACCAGTCGAACCACGACATCGAGGCGAGAACATGTTCGGTCCAGACCTGGTCTTTGTGGCGCTGCCCCTGATCCTGGGATTCAACGAGATTCTTCTGTTGCTGGGCCTGCTGGTCCTCTTCTTCGGAGGCCGCAAGATTCCCGAGTTCGCCCGCGGCGTGGGCACGGGCATCAAGAACTTCAAGCGCGGCCTGAAGGAGGGCCAGGCGGATGAGCTGCCTCAGCTTCCCGAGGCGCCCGAGGAAGAAGTAGCTCCCGAGTCCTGACAGCCCGCGGACTCCCGCGGATTCATCCACGTAACGCTGACCCGCCCCATGCAGGGAGATGTGCCGGCGGAGGCCTCTCCGCTCTCCAACGTGGTGGTCGTGCTGCACGAGCCGCAGAACCTGGTCAACATCGCGGGCACGGTGCGGGCGATGATGAACATGGGGCTCGACCGGCTGCGCCTGGTTCGTCCCGCCGAGTTCGACGCCTGGCGCATCACCGGGATCGCCCACCGCAGCGACCACCTGGTCGAGCGCGCCGAGATCCACGACACCCTGGCCGACGCGCTGGCCGACACCACCTTCGTGCTCGGCACCACGGCGCGCGCCCGCACCGCCCACCGCAACTACGGGCGGCCGCGCGACCTGGCGGCCCAGGTGGTCGAGCGGGCCTCCCGGGGCACCGTGGCGGTGCTCTTCGGGCGCGAGGACCGCGGGCTCTCCAACCAGGCGCTCGACCTGTGCAACCGGGTTGCCATCGTCCCCACCCTCCCCGAGTACAAGAGCCTCAACCTGGCCCAGGCCGTGCTGATCCTGGCCTACGAGATCTTCCTGGCGGCGCACGACGCGGCGGAGCTGCCCCGGGGGCGGCGCGCGACCGATCCCGCCAACAGCGCCGAACTGGAGGAGACCTACGCGGTCCTCGAGCGCGGCCTCGACCGCATCGCCTTCTTCACGCGGCGCGCACCCGAGGGGGTGATGCGCACGCTGCGCACGATCATCGCGCGCGCCGAGCCGGACACCCAGGAAGCGGGGATCCTGCGGGCCGTCGGGTATGAGATCAGGCGCTACGCCGAGCGCGCGGAAGGGTTGGCGGCCGGGCGCGACGGGGCCGAATCCGCCGCCGAGGCCGAGTCCACTGGAGCGGCCGAGGCGCCCACCGCGGAACCGTCGGAGCAGACCGGCTGACGCGCCCTTCCCGCGAGCCGGGACCGCATCGGTCCCGATCTTCCATTCCTGCCCGGGAGGTGCGGCGCTAGCCTCACTGGGTCGCCCGTCCGCCCACACCCGGTGCGGGATCACGCCCCCGGGACATCGCCCGGAGTCCGACGCATGAAGACGGACGCTTGACGAAGAGGCCAGCCCGGGTTCGCCGCCGGCCCCGGGGAACGAGCGGTGGCATGCGCTGCCTTCTCGACGCAGGCTACGTGCGCGAGTTGGAGTTGAGGCTGCGCCGGATCCAACGGAGTGCAGCCGCGAATCGACGTCTGGCTCTAACCGACCGGCTGACCGGGCTTCCCAATCGCCGCCATCTGGAACTCCATCTGGATCGCGTCCTGGTCCCCGGTGCCCTGCGTCCCCTCTCTCTGGTTCTCTTCGACGTGGACGACTTCAAGCGCTTCAACGACCGGCATGGCTACCTGGAGGGCGACCGGGTGCTCACCGCCGTGGCCACCGTGCTTTCGAAGGCCTCGGCGAACGGCTCGAGGCAATCGGAATCGCGCGAGTCCATGTGTGGTTCGCCATTTGCGGCGCGGCTGGGCGGCGACGAGTTCGTCGTAATCTTCGGGCACATGAGCGCCGGCCGGGTTCGCTCGGCCGCTGACCGCCTGGCCCGGGCGGTCGCGCGGCATCCGTTGCTCTCGCCACATGGCGTCACGGTGAGCTTCGGTCTCGCCGCCCTGTATCACTGGCAGGACGCCCTGGCGGTCGCGGACCGGGATCTCCGCCGCCGTCGCGCGGCCACCCGACCGCTCCCCGCGGACCGGGGCTTTCGGTACCTTTGGGCGCAAGTGCTCGGCGTGCACGGGCTTCCCCGCCCGCCGCGGAGCGCCGACTCCCCGCCGCGCCCCGCTCTCCGCCATGAACGCTGCCCATCCAACCCCGATCGAACTCGCTGACCTGGCGCGCACGGCCGAAGAGCTCGCGCGCGCCGCCGGGAAGGTCGCCCTGGGGTATTTCGGCGCCCGGATCGAGGTTGAAACCAAGGCGGACGACACCCCGGTGACCATCGCGGACCGGGAAGCCGAGAGCCTGCTGCGCGCGGAGATCCGGCGACGCTACCCGGATCACGGCATCGTCGGCGAAGAGCATGGCGAAGTGCTTCCCGGAGCTGCCGTGCGCTGGATCCTGGACCCGATCGACGGGACCAAGTCGTTCGTCCATGGAGTGCCGCTGTGGGGCGTGCTGATCGGCGTCGAGGTGGAGGGCGAGCCCGTGGCAGGGGTTGTCCACCTGCCTGCGCTCGGGGAGACGGTCACGGCCGCCAAGGGCCTTGGGTGCCGCTGGAACGGCGAGCCGTGCTCGGTTTCAAGCGAGAATCGGCTGGACCGGAGCCTGGTGCTCACCACAGACGAGAGCGTCTTTCACGGCCATGCCGGCGAAGCCGGCTGGAGAGCCCTCGCCGCCGCCGCCCGCATCACGCGCAGCTGGGGCGACTGCTACGGCCACGTCCTGGTGGCCACCGGCCGCGCTCAGGTCATGGTCGATCCGGTGCTCGCCGCCTGGGACGCCGCACCCCTGCTGACGATCCTCACCGAAGCGGGCGGGTGTTTCACGGACGTTTCGGGCGAGCCCACGATCCACGGTGGTTCGGGGGTCTCCAGCAATCCCGCGCTCCACCCGCAGGTGCTACACATCCTGGCTGGGGACCCGTAGGGCACCAGGCCGGCGCCTACTGCCGCTTCAACCGCCCTTCAGAAGCTCCCTTCGCTCCTGCGTGCCCGCTGGAGTGACAGGATCGTCTCTCCGAACTCCTCCACCCGAATCGCCACGAAGGTGGAATCGGACACGAACGCAACCGGCATCCCGGGCGCGTCGAACGTGCCCTCGTAGCTTCCGGAAGCGTCGAAGGCGTCGACGGCGTGGGGAGTGAACCCGTCAAGCGTGCGGGTGACCCAAAGTCGTCCTCCTGGGGCAGCGGTCACGCTCAGGACGGGCGAGATCCGTTCCTCGTATCCGATTGCGGCTACGATGTCCTCCGCCTCCAGGCCATTCCGGCGCATCAGGTCGCCATACGCCCCAGGACCTTCCTCGATGTTCGTGACGGCCATCTCCCGTGTCACCTCAATGGGATTCAGGGGCCGCCTGATACTCAGCTCCAGCGAGCCGCCGACGCTCATGTCGAGACGATAGTACGGCCCGTTGAGGAAGAAGATGGAGTCTCCCCGGTTCGACCAGACGTGCATGGGAGCGAACAGCTCTTCGGCCGGAAAGGACCCGCCGCGCATCTCCATCATGGCCATGTCCGCCGTTGTTTCGTGCAACGTCGTGGTGTTGCCTTCCGTGTGGAGGACCAATTGGCGCCTGGTCGCCATTCCCGCCCCCGTGGCCGTCACGGTCGCGAGCCAGTCGGTTCCCACCGCGAACTCCGGACCCCGGAAGTCCAGATCCGGACGCAGCTCCTCCAGGAGCTCCCCTCCGCTCGACCAGCGACTGAGGAGGCGACGACCGTTGTCCCACACAACGAGCGGTCCCGAGGGATCCATGGACACTGCCCAGGGATTGCGAAACTCCCCGGGCCCCTCCCCCGACCGTCCCAGGGTGCCCGCATACATTCCTGAGGCGTCGAACACGACGACCCGGTCATTCGGTCGATCCGCGACGTAGATCCGCCCGGTCGCCTCATCGGTCGTGACACCCCAGGGCACCACCGTGAGCGCGCTGTCGGGAGGTATGAGATCGGCTATCGGCGTGACTTGGACATCCAGCGGTCGGTCGGGCTCCGGATTCTCGATGATGGTCACGCCGGCGGAGTCGTAGACGACCGATGTGCCGACGTCACGCTCCCCGGTTGCGCACGACGCTGCGGCCACCACCGCCAACGCAACCGCAATCTTCGCTCCTGCGGCAGAGCTGGAGCTTTCCTGCGGCCTTGAGCAGAAGGGTGCCCCAACGGCCACCGGAACCAAACGAAATGCACTTCATCGCCTCGAAACGCCTCCGGAGGCGGACCGGCTAACGGACGCCCGCTTCCTCCCGGGTTACCTCCAGATCCACCATCTCCAGCTGCTCCGGCGGCTGCCATACCTGTACAACCGGAAACGTGCTCAGGAACCAGCGCACGCTCCAAAGCACCGGCCCCAGGAAGACCAGCGTCACCAGTCCCTCCCAGAGCCCGATGGTCGGCCCTTCGAGCCGCAGGGAAGGCGCGATCAGCAGGTGGTGCTCCAGCCAGAGCCCCGCCAGGATGACGCAGACGAAGCTGGCGAGGATCACCGGGTTCATCTTGGGCCGGCGCCCGATGAGTCCCGCGAAGGGGATCACGAAGCACATCAGCACCAGCGCGAGCGCGAACGGTCCCCAGGTCTCGTTGGTCCGGTGTATGACCCACGCCTGTTCCCACGGCAGCTTTCCGTACCAGATGACGATGTACTGGGCGAAGAAGATGTAGGTCCAGAACACGCAGAAGGCGAAGGTCAGCTTGCCCAGGTCGTGCATCTGCTGGAGGCCCATCAGCCGATTCAGATCCGCGTGGCGGCGCTTCAGCAGCACGACGATGAGGGCGGTGGAGGCGATCCCCCCCCAGAAGCCGCCCATGAAGTACCAGGCTCCGAAGATGGTGGAGAACCAGTGGGGCTCGAGCGACATGGCAAAGTCGTAGACCACCATGCTCATCACGGCGGCGTAGACCAGGATGAAGGCGGGGGCCACCCGGCCCATGCGGCGGGCGCTCGCGGTTTCCTCGGCTTCCTGCCCCATCCAGTCCGACGTAAGGCTCGCACGCCAGCGTTCCCGGCCCGCATCACCGCCGCGCTCGACCAGCCCCATGTCCGGACGCACGGCCTGATACGCCAGGTAGAGGCTCAGCCCGATCAGCAGCAGCAGCCCGGCCACGTTGCGCGCGACCAGGAACGGGATGTTCAGGTACGCGGCCTTCGCCTGCACGATGGGATCCGACTCCATCGCTTCGATCCACGGGAAGTACGATTCCCGGAGACCCAGCATGGGCAGGAAAAGGATGAACGCGATCGGCAGGTAGGCGGCGAAGGCGAGGCTCACGCGGCGCACCGACCAGTTCCACTTGGCCTTCACGATGGTGGTCACCGCGCACAGGAGCATCGCGCCCTCGGCGACGGCGAAGAAGAAGAGCCAATTGGCCGAGTAGGCCTGCTCGGCGCGCGCGGGATCGGCGGCGCGGAGCACGAAGAGCGAGATCACGCCGACCAGGAAGAGGGCCCCGCAGAACATCGAGAAGCCCCGGGAGCGCTCCAGATGGCGAACCGGGATGTCGGCCGGGACGTGGATGTGGGCCATGCCGCTACTCCCCCGGGGGCGGGTTGCCCGCCTGCGCCTGCAGCTGGCGAATGTGATTGACGATGTGCCAGCGGTCGTAGTGCGGAATCTGGTGTCCGTAGGCGGGCATCAGTCCCCGCCCGACGCGAATGACGCCGTACATGTACCCATCGGGACGGATCGCGGTGGCCGCGCTCGACAGGTTGAACAGGGGAACCATGGGATGCAGCGGGGCGATGGCGGCGTTCGCGCCCACCCCGTCCACGCTGTGGCACGGAGCGCAGAAGCGGTTGTAGAGCCTCTCGCCGCGCGCGAGCGATTCAGCCGTGGCCTCCACCGGGTTCGCCATCTCCATCACCACCGGAGCCTGCGTAAGGACTTCCGTCGCCGTGAAGAACGGCGGCATCTCGGCCGCCGGATCCGGCTGCCCCAGTGATACCTGGCCCGGACCGGCGGAGAAGTTGCCGGCCGAGAAGGGAACCGAGCCCTCCGGCGGCAGCAGCGTGTTCTCGTAGGGGTCGAACGAGCGCTGGTCGCGCATGCTGCGCCCGAAGATCTGCACCATGAGGTCGTCGAAGGGCGAGCACGCGCTCACGAGCCCGGCCAGCAGGGCGGCCGCGACGAAGCGGACGGGGGTGCGCGAGCGAGGTCGGTCAGCCATGGGACGGGGCGGGTTCTTCGGTGAGTTCGGCCGGGCCGCTGCCAGTGAGGATCCGGCGGGCTTCCTCGATGCGGTCGGCGGGCGCGCTCACGTGGATTCCGAAGCGTCCGCCGCTGAACCCGGGATCGTAGACCACGGGCGGGCGCAGCCGGGGGAGCTTCGCGTTGATGAAGACGCCGATGACCGTGGCGAGCGCACCGAACAGCACCGCCAGCTCGAATGCGATGATGAAGTACGCCGGGATCGACACGATGGGCTTGCCGCCCGTTACCAGCGGCCAGTCCATCGACGTCCAGGTGGTGAACGCGAACCCGGTCGCGGCGCCGGTCAGCCCTCCCACCAGCGCGAACACGCGCACCGGACTCTGGTCGTACCCCAGCGCTTCCTCCAGATGATGCTCGGGAAGCGGGGAATAGGCGATGATCTTGCTGAATCCCGACTTGCGCAGCGCCTTGACGGCGTCCACCGCCCCGTCGAGGTAGTCGAACGAAGCCAGAAGACCGGCTTGCGCGCTCATCGGGCGGCCTCCTTGCGGGCGCGGGAACGGAGCGGGGCCGGGAGCACTTCCTTCAGTTCCGCGATGGCCACCGGCGGCAACAGCCGGGTGAAGAGCAGGAACCAGAAGCAGAACCACCCGAAGCTGCCCAGCACGATGCCCATTTCGGTGATCGAGGGGCGGTACATTCCCCAGGCGAACGGCTCGTACTCGTGCGACAGCGAAGTCACGATGATCACGAAGCGCTCGAACCACATGCCGATGTTGACGAAGATCGAGATCACGAACAAGGCCGCGATGGAGCGCCGCACCCTTTTGAACCACAGCAGAATGGGCACCATGCCGTTACAGACCAGCATGGTCCACGTCGCCCACCAGTAGGGGCCGAACAAACGGTTCCAGAACACGCCGCGCTCGGGAGGCTCGCCGGAGTACCAGGCCATGAAGAACTCGGTCAGGTAGGCGTACAGCACGATCAGCGAGGTCAGCAGGCACAGCTTGGCCAGCGCGTCGAAGTGCTTGTTGGTGAGGTAGGCCTCCAGCCCGAAAAACTTCCTCATCGGCACGGCCAGGGTAATCACCATGGCGACGCCCGAGAAGATGGCGCCCGCGACGAAGTAGGGCGCGAAGATGGTGGCGTGCCAGCCGGGCACGATGCCCATGGCGAAGTCCCACGACACCACCGAGTGCACCGACAGCACCAGCGGGGTGGCCAGCGCGGCGAGGAAGATGTAGGCCTTGCCGAAGTGGTGCCACTCGCTGTCGGTTCCGCGCCATCCCAGCGACACGACGCTGTAGAACTTCTTGCGCAGCCCGCGGGCCTGGTCGCGCGCCGCGGCCAGATCCGGGATGGTCCCCAGGTAGAAGAAGACGGCGGACACGGTGAAGTAGGTCGTGACCGCGAAGACGTCCCACACCAGGGGCGACTTGAAGTTGGGCCAGAGGAAGCGCGAGTTGGGATAGGGGATGAGCCAGTACGCGTGCCATACGCGGCCTACGTGAATCAGCGGGAACAGGCCGGCGGTCATGACCGCGAACACCGTCATCGCCTCGGCGAGCCGGTAGACGGACTGCCGCCAGGGCGCGCGGAAGAGGAAGAGGATGGCGGAGATGAGGGTGCCCGAGTGGGCGATGCCGACCCAGAAGACGAACGTGGTGATGTAGGCGCCCCACCCGATCGGCGAGTTCAGCCCCGAGAGGCCGATCCCGTTGATGATCTGGTTCGCCCACGAGCCCGCGAACACGGCCAGCCCCAGCGAAGCCAGCCCGAACAGGATCCACCAGCCGCGCCCGGGACGCCCCAGAATCTTGAGGACGTCTTCGTTGACCTGCTGGTAGGACCCGACATCCGGGTGGGCTACCGCGCCGCGGGGTGCTTCCGTCGCTGTCGCCATCCTTCTCCTGGACGCGTGTTCGCCGGCCAGCGGGCCGGAGGGCGCCCTGCTTCTAGTGTCCCGCCGCCGCCGGTTCGTGGAATGTCACCTTCCGCTGGTAGGTGACCGCCGGCTGCGTGTTGATCAGGTCGTCGAGCACCCGGTACGAGCGCTCGCTCGCGGTGACCTGGGCCACGCGCGAGTTGGGATCCCGGATGTTGCCGAAAACGATGGCCTCGGCCGGACAGCTCTGCTGGCACGCCGTCACGACTTCCCCGTCGGGGACGGCGCGTCCCTCCAGCACCGCCCGGTTCTCCACGTCGCGGATCCGCTGGACGCAGAAGGTGCATTTCTCCATGACCCCCTCGCCCCGCACGGTGACGTCCGGGTTGTACTGCCAGTTCAGGGGCTCGGGCACGTCCGAATACTCGTACCAGTTGAAGACGCGGACCTTGTAGGGGCAGTTGTTGGCGCAGTAGCGGGTACCGACGCAGCGGTTGTAGACCTGCGCGTTCAGTCCGTCGGGCGTGTGGTAGGCCGCGAACACCGGGCACACCGGCTCACAGGGAGCGTTGCCGCAGTGCTGGCAGAGCATGGGCGTGAAGCGCACGTCCACCGGGCCCGCGTGCGACGCGTCAACCGTCTCGAAGTAGTTCTCGATGCGCATCCACTGGATGTCGCGGCCCATGAGAAGCTCCTGCTCACCGACCACGGGGACGTTGTTCTCGGCCTGGCAGGCAGTGACGCAGGCGCTGCATCCGGTGCACTTGTCCAGGTCGATGGCCATCGCCCAGCGCGGGGTGGTCTCCGGGTCGTATTCGCCGTGACGGGCTCCCGGGAGCGGGAAATCGCCGGGCTCCCCATCCGCGGGAACGGGGACGAATCCCCCGACTTCCTGCAGCTCGTAGAGCGCGTGCTCGTCGTGCTCCTCCTCGGCTTGGCCGACGTCGGCGAGCGCGACCGCGGGCGCGATGTTGCGGTCTTCCTGGGTATGTCCCGAACCGTGGATGCTCGCGAGCTTGCGCCACTCCCCGGTCGCTTCGACCGCAACCCGGGTGGCGAGATGGACCATCCCCCCGGAGGGCTCCTCGGACTCGGCCGGGAGCAGTGCCATCGGGTTCACGCCGTTGCCATCGGCGAAGCGCCCGTAGCCAGTGTGTCCGCCGCCCATGGCGATCGCGGCGACGTCCTCGCGCACCCCCGCGTAGGGCCATACTGGCAGTTCCACCTGGCCGTGCGGCGAACTCACGCGCACGACATCGCCTTCGCGGAGCTCGTGTCGCTCGGCCGTGGCGGGGTGCAGCTCCAGCCACGAATGCCAGGTGATCTTGCTCACCGGGTCGGGGAGCTCCTGCATCCACGAGCGGTTGGCCTGGCGTCCGTCCCCGAAGCGGGACGACGGGTACACGACCAGCGCCAGTCCGTCGTCGTCGCCGTCCAGGGAGGGCACGTCGAACCCGACCGCGGGATCCGGTGCGAGCAGCTCAGCGGCGGCCTCTTCCCCGTCGGTCTCCGACAAGACCACGCCCCTGCGCAGGGCCTCGCGCCAGAAGCCGTCGAAGTCGTCGTCTCCCGCGAGCCCCATCTCCTGCCAGCGGGCGCGCACATACTCCTGGAAGTCGCCGGCGCCCAGGTCCTGGCCGAGGGCGGTCGCCGCCGAGAGCAGCACGTCTCCGGTGGCGCGGGCATCGAACAGCGGAACCGGCCTCATGACCGGTTGCCGCAGCGCGTGCACGCCCGGGCGGGGGTGCGAGTCTCCCCACGACTCGAGCGGATGGGTGTCGGGCAGCACCAGATCGGCGAGGTGTGCCGTCTCGTCGAGTGCCGACGCGAAGGACACCTTGAACGGCACGGCCCCGAACGCCTCCGCGAAGCCTGCGGCGGGCGGCAGCGAATAGGCCGGGTTGGCGCTGTGAACCAGCGCGACCGCGACCTGCCCCGCCCGCATCGAGCTCATGGCCGACTCGAGCGACGCGTACGACGGGGACGCGGCCGCCTGGTCCGGACTGGCCAGGTGCACGGAGCGGCCGATGTTGCCCGCGACGTGGTTGAGCACCAGCACCGCCAGGTTGGCGCCGGTGGCGCCCCGGTGCTGTCCGCTCACGCCGGGACCCAGCGCCAGCCCGGGCCCTTCGGCCACGAAGCGCCGAGCGAGATCGGCGATCTCCTCGGTCGAGAGCCCCGCGGCATTCGCCGCCGCGTCCAGGTCGAAACCGGCCAGCAGATCCGCGTACGGGCCCGCGTCGGCCCCGTCGCCCGCGATCACCGCGGCCATGGCGAGCGCGACGGAAGCCTCCGATCCCGCACGGATGGGGAACCACTCATCGGCGTTCTGGCCCGTGAGCGAGAGCCGGGGCGCCACGAAGACGAAGCGTCCCTTGGAGCCCATCGGGTCGATGGCGCTGGTGCGGGCGAAGCCCCGCCCGTAAGCCGTCGGCGACAGCCAGGTCTCGAGAAAATCGGCGCCGAAGGAAAGCAGGAAGCGGGCCGCTTCGAAGTCGTAGGCGGGAACCACATCGCGTCCGAAGGCGATGCGCGCAGCCGCGCGCAGCGGGGCTTCCGACAGCGCCTCGTACTCCACGCGCGTACCGCCGGTCACCTCCGCGAAGCGATCGAAGAGGTGGCCGAGCGCTCCTCCGTCGCTCCCGGTGACGAGCAGCGCGTTCCCGCCCGCCGCGCCCAGCCGCTCGACGAGCTGCGCCTCGGCGTCCTCCCAACTGACGGGCGCGAAGCCGTCCCCGTCGCGCACCATCGGGCCCGTGAGACGATCGGGGTTGTAAAGGCCCTGCAGGGCCGAATGCCCGCGCGCGCACAACGCGCCTCCCGACACGGGATGCTCGGGGTTGCCCTCGATCTTCACCGCGCGCCCCTCGCGCGTGCGCACCCAGATGCCGCACCCGGCGGGGCATTCTCCACACACGGATGCGTACCAGGTCGCGACCCCCGGCGTGATCTCCTCGGGTGGGACCACGTACGGGATGAGCTTCTCCACGTTCTCGGTGGAGCAGCCGAACATGGTGGCCCCGGCCCCCGATGCGCCCACCACCCGCAGGAAGTCCCGGCGCTGGATGCCGCCGCTCATGTGTTCTCGCTTCTCACTTGTTTCCCGCTTGTGGTCATGGGCTTCGCGTTCTCGCTTCCGGCCGTGGCTGCTCATGACTCGCGCTCGCTCAGTAGTGACATACCGCGCAGTCGCGGGAGACGTCCCGCTCCACATGGCACTGCACGCACCATCCCATGGAGAGCGGCTGGTTCACCGCCTCGATGACCGCCATCTCCTGCACCGGGCCGTGGCACTCCTGGCACTGGACCAGGGGTTCGCCGGACTCGTCGGGCGCGACGTGCCGCATGTGCGGGAAGCGCACGTGGTCGGAGACCTTGTAGATGCGCACCCACGGAATCGCTTCCTGGCGCTGGGCATAGTCGCGCACCTTGGCCACTTCCTCCGGATTGTTGCGGCCCTGGACCACCAGGTGGCAGCCCTGGCAGGTGGCAACCGGGGGGATGCCCGCGTCGACCGAACGCTCGGCGGAGAAGTGGCAATACTGACAGTCGATGCCGAACTCGCCGGCGTGAATGTCGTGCGGGAAGGCGATGGGCTGCGCCCGCGGATCCGGTTCCACAGCCGCCGTCTCGGCGGCGGCATCGGGGCTCTCCTGGGGGGTGTCGCCCTCCTGAACGAAGGCGAGGGCGCCGAGCGTCGCGACGACTCCGGCCAGAGCGGCAGTCCGCTGTCCCTTCATGAAGCGCGCGGTTCCTTGGCGTGTGGAGGTTCGAGGGAATGGCTCGCGCCGTTCGCATCCGGCGGCGACGGAGACACGCGGCCCATGTGGTTCGGGCCGCAAGTTAGGGGCACCGGTGGCGAGCGTCAACGGAACCGGGTCGAGTGGATCGGTTGGAACCCGGAGACCGCCGTTCGCGAAAGAACAGTCACGGAACGGATGCACGAGCCCCGCCCGAGGAGGCTGCTGCAGGATGACCGCTTCACCATGGCGGAACACGCGACGGAGCACGCGACGAGACACGCGCGGGAGAGCGCCCGCAGTGACTGACTCGCCGGGGTCGGGGCGCTGGATTTCCGGGTCCACGGATGATAATGTAAGCCACCATGATCGACCCTGCGGTACCCTCCGACCTGAGGCCCATGCCGGGCCAGCACCTCGCCACCATCACGTACCAGAATCGAATCTGGGACGTCTATCTCGAGTTCGAAACCAAGCGCTCCGCGAGCGGGGAGCCGTGCCGGGCGAAGCTCGTCTATTCGCCGGCCGATGGCGAATCCGGGGACGCCGCGCAGACCGCGGCCATTTTTGTCGAGGAATCGTACGAGCTCGCGGTGGAGAAGGCCCAGAGCTTCAGGCGCCATCAACTGGAAGCGCTGCTCCGGTCCATTCTTCCCTGACAGCCTTGAGCCGGTCGCTTCGGGGGCCCCGCGGTATCCTGGCGTGGCTGGCGTGGGTTCTGGCAGTGCCCGTACCCGCCTCTGCTTCCGCGAGTCCCGTCCCGCCCGCGGCACCTGCGCCTCAGGAGCCGTCCGTGCAGGCCGCTCCGGTACCGCGCGCCGTGGCCCGGGCCACGAGCCTGCTCGAAGCAGGCGACACGACCGCCGCGCTCGGGCTGCTGCGCACCGCTCGCGAGGAAGACGACCGGGATCCCCACATCGCCTTCGCCCTGGGCACGTTGCTGGCGCGCACCGCGCCCCTGGGAGAGACCGACTTCAGGCAGCGGATGGAGGCGGAAGCGCTGCTTGAGGAGGCGTACGAGGGACTGCACGAGGACGCAGGCGTGCTGCTGGAGATGGCGCTGCTCAAGCGGCGCCAGTTCATGCGCGTGGACTCGCGCAGGATTCTGGAGCGCACGGTCGCGTCCGAAGGCAGCCGCGCCGTGGAACCGGAGGTCCTGGCCCAGTCGCACTTTGTACTGGCGCGCATCCTCACCGAGGAGATGGAGGACTTCGAGCATATGGTCTTCCTGCCCGCCGGATGGCGGCGGGACGGGTCGCTGGGGACGGACGAGTACGCGGGATCGACACGCTGTCCCGCCGGGGTCCAGGCCTTCTGCCTCAACTACACGGAACCAGGCACCTTCAACGGTCAGCTGGCCCGCGCGGGGCGGGCCAGCGACCGGGACGTGGACTACCCGCCGCGCATCGAAGCCCACTATCGAGCTGCTCTGTCGTACGTGCCGGACCACCCGCAGGCCGCCCGCGGACTGCTCGCGCTGCTCCATCGCCAGGGCCGTTTCGAGGACATGGCGACCGAGGCACGGCGCCTCGCCGAGGTGAACCCCGACGACCCCTACGCGCACATCTTCCTCGGGCTGGCGTTCTACGAGTCGCTGGACTGGACCGCCGCCCGCAATGCCTTCGACACCGGCCTCGCCCTCATGCCTCCGGCCGAGCGAGCCCCCTACGACAACGTTTCCTACCTCCTGAACGAAGAGGACGCGGCCGAGTATCAGCGGCTCGAGCCGGGCAACGCACGGGAATACGAGCGCATCCTGTGGGCCAAGTCCGATCCGCTCTTCCTGATTCCGGAAAACGAGCGGGCGATGGAGCACATCGCGCGCGTCACCCACGCGGAGTTGGCCTTCGGAGATCCCGAGCGGCGTCTGCCGGGCTGGAGCAGCGACCGGGGCCAGGTTCTCATACGCTACGGCCTCCCCGCGAACATCTGGATGCTGCGGCAGGACGGCGGCGGCACCGGGCTCGGAGGCGCGGCTCAGCGAGCCGGTGCCAGCGCCACCGGGCGGTGGATCTTCTGGAACTACCGGCTGGAGGTGCCCAGCTTCGTGTTCCACCGGGAGCTGGGGTACAGCCGGGTCGGCTTCGACTTCGACGCGAACACGGGACAGTACCTGCGCCAGGTCAGCGAGACCGAGGCCACCACCACCTTCGAGAGCCGTGCCGTCAACCGCTGGACGGAGATCCCCGCGCAGATCGCCCGCTTCCGGGGTGCCGCTCCCGGGCAGGTGGAGGTGCTGGCCTTCCTGCGCGCCGATCCGGACTCCTTCAATCTGTTCGAGGGCGACTCCGTCCGCGTCGGCATGTTCCTGTTCAACCGGAGCTACGAGGACTCGGCCAGCGTGGCGCACGCGGTAAAGGCCGAAGACACCGGCAACGTTCTGTTCACGTTCGAGTTGCCGCGCGGAACCTTCGAATACTCGCTCGAGGGGCTGGCGGCGGAATCCCGCGTGGCCGCGCGCAACCGGGGGACGATCACCGCCATTCCGGTACGGCGCGTGGGGCTGTCCACGTCCGACCTGGTCCTGGCCGGGGGCGTGATTCCGCGTGTCGAGCAGCCCGGAGGATGGCGCGACTTCGCCATCGGCGCCTCGCGCGACCTGGTCTTCGACGCGGACGACGACATCCATGTCTACATGGAAATCTACGGGCTGACCACCGACTTCATGGGCTCGTCGGAGTACACCGTGGAGGTGACGCTGCAGGATGCTGAGCGGCGCAGCGTGGGCGCGCGCCTCCTGCGCTCGCTGGGCAACCTGATAGGCGGCGCGGAAGGCGACCTGGCCGTCCGCTTCGTGCGCAACGTCGAGCCCGTCGACGGAGTCGTGCCCGAGTACTTCTCCGTCTCGGCCGATGAAGCCGGGGAGGGGGCGCACCGCCTCATCATTGCCATCACCGACCGGACCACCGGCGCCTCCGTGAGCGTCGAGCGCGAGCTTGCCATCCGCAGGCCGGACGACGACCCGCGATAAGGCCCCCCTTCAGGGTTGCCGCACTCATCGCCCGGCTTCAGGCAGGGGGGCCGGCGGGATACAGAATCCGGGGAATGCCGGCTGAAGCCCTGTGCAAAGGTCTTGCGTTCTTTCTAAGTTGGAGGATGGGCTTGCGCCAACGTTCCGGCCCGGGACGGCCGCCCTTCGGGCCCTGCTCCGTCAGGCCACACCAGGGAAACCATTTCCGGTTTTAATTCGATTCCAACTACAGGGAAAGCCATGGCCATCTATCGCTCGCTGTACTACGACGACGTCGTCGTGGGAGTCGGGGGCAGGATCACCATCCCCCAGAAAATGCGCGACGACCTCGGCATCGTGGAGGGCGACATGCTGAGGGCGAGGGTGGAGGCTTCCAACGGATCGCGTCAGATGGTTGTCTGGCGCTCGGAGGACCAGCCGGAAGGCTAGCCCGAGGCGCGGGGCTCCTGCTCCACTTCCCAGTCGACCCAGCGGACGAGTGCCCGCAGGGGATCGCCGCCGTCGTGGTGCCACCAGGCGGGCGGCCATGCCATCCGCCGTAGCGAGGCCACCCGGGTAACGCCCGCGGCGCCGAGCTGTTCGACCAGCGAGGCGGCGCGCGCTCCGGCCCCGCACAGCCCGGCGGTCTGCAGAAACGGGCGCAGTCCCGCGAGCAGCCCCGCGACCCGCTCCAGTTCGGGGACGGGCTTCACCCAGGCGAAACGGCCCAGGCAGGACGGCGAGAAGGCCGGGTCGGGGTCGTAGGCCACTGTCCACTCCGCGCCCGCCGGGCGGAAGACGCGCGTACCCGCGCCGGCCGCCTGCTTCAGCTCCCAGGTGCCGCGCAACTGCTGCACCCTTGACGCGACCTCCGGAGGAGTGGGGCCGGCGGGGAGATCCTGCTCGAGCGCGGCCATGGCGGCGGCCAGGCGGGCGGCCCACTCGGCGGGGGTGAGCGCGCCCCCCTCCTCCACCCAGAAGAGATGGGGGGAAACGCAACCCCGCTGGTCGAATGCGGCTACGGCGCGCGCGGCGTCCATGGCGGTTCGGTCCGCCCGCCCCGTGGCGAGCGCCTCCCGGCCGACCAGGGCGACCCCGACCCGGTGGGAGTACGCCACCAGGGGAGTGGTGGCGGGGAGGCGGGCGCGCACGGCTGCCACAGTGTCGGCGCCGCCGTACACCACCACCAGGCCGGCACGGGGGAGCACCTCGGCTTCCATCGTGTCGGCGCCTCCCGGCCAATAGAGCACGGCCAGGCTGGCCGCCAGCCCCGGGTCGCAGTCGGCCAGGGCGCGGGCGTAGAGCACCGGCAGCACGGCGTCGTGGAGGCCGGGCTTGAGAAGCACCGGCGAGCGCGCCAGGAGTGCCCGCGCCATCCCTCCGACCGACACGCCGGCCACGTTGCCCGCGCCCACCTGAACGATCAAGCCGTGGCCGAACGCCCGCACCCGCGACCCGCCGGGCCCCGGCCGGAAGCCGTCCAGCACCGCCGGGTCGGGGAACTGCGCGCGCACCAGTTGCGCCAGGCGGTCGGCGGTCCAGTCGCGCGCCATCCCGTCCAGGACCTCCCGGGCCATGGCGGTGGAAAGCCCGGCGGCGGCGGGCAGCAGGTCGAGCGCCGCTTGGCGGATCGGGTCGGCGGGATCCAGAAAGCGCGCCCCGGCGCGGCCCAGCGACGCCACCAGCGAGTCGGTGCGGCGCTCGTGCAGGCGGGCGCCCGCTTCGACCAGGTGGTCGCACAGGCGGCTTGCGAACGCGGGGTCGGGGGTGGGGAAGCGGAGCCGCAGGTCGTCGCTGACGGGGGCGGTGGAGAAGGCGGGAGACGCCGCGCCCGGGGGCTCCGCTCCGCGCGTGTGCGGCGGGAGTTCCGCTGCCGCCGGGGATACCCGCCCCGGCACCCCGGGAGGCAACCACCAGGCCGGGAGCGTCCTCATCGTGTCGGGCCGCGGCGGGCGGTCATCAGCTCGTCCATCGCCAGGGAGCAGCCGCGCGGCTCCGCGCCGGGGTTTCGTCCCAGCACGCGGAAGCCGTGTCCCTCCGCCTCCGGGGGCTCTACGCCCAGGTCCTCGGTAAGCACGCAGCACACGGAGCCCAGGTTGGCGAGGTCGAAGTGGCACAACAGCCCTTCGCGGCCGGGAGGAAGCGGCTCAAGCTTCGCCGGATCGAGCACGCGCGTGCGCACCCACGGCGGGGGACGGTGCAGACGCGCTCCCCCCCCGAGCACGGGCTCGTAGAACTGGGAGAGCAACTCCGTCATGCCGTACTCGTTCACGATCCGGTGCGGCGGGATGCCGAATCGTCCGTGGATGGCCGCGTAGAGCTCCTCCCTCGGAACGGTGCGGCTGCGTCCCTTGAACCCTCCCGTCTCCATCACCCGCGAGCCGTCCGGCAGCCGAAAGCGGGTGCCCTCCGCCGCCAGGGAGTCCAGCAGGTGGACGAACGCGAAGGCGGTTCCAACCACCAGTACCGGATCTCCAGCGTCCTCCGCGTCGCGAAGCGCCGACCGCAGCCCCTGCTCGTCCAGTCTCCCGTCCCTGTCCACGAAATACCGGGTCTCGGCCGCCAGTTCGGCTTCCACGACGCCGATCATGTGGCTGAGCGAAGAATCCGGAACCTCCAGCGGAGACTGGATGAGCGAGATCATGGGCAGGCGCGCGCCATCGGGAAGCAGGTGCGCCTCGAAGTTGGGGAGCAGCGAAGCGTGGTAGAGCGACAGGTCGGGGACGCGGTGTTCCCCGCGCTCCGCTGCGCTGCCCGTGGTGCCGCTGGTCCGAAATACTGCCTGTGCGGGCCCCCGGCAGACGAGGTCTGGCTCCCGGAAGGCGCGCGCGGGCACCGGCGAAAGATCGCGCCACGAAGACCATGAGCTCCGCTGAACTCCGCGCGCCGCGCAGAAGCGCGCGAACACCGGGTTGCGTTCCCACTGGTGCTCCGAGATCCGGCGCGCGAGATCGTCGAAGTCCGCGTCGGACAGGGGCGTGCCGACCCCTGCTCCCATGACGCCGATCAGATCGTCACGGAGCCGGGTGCCGTTCATCCATCCCGCGCGGAGGCGCGTCGAACCCGCCCCGGCGGCTCCAGGCCTCCCGCCACGAGGATCTTGTGTTGCAGCCGGCGGGACTCCTCGTCCACGAATTCCACCACCTGGTCGAGCCGCCCCCGGGCTTCCTCGTAGGCGTGCCCCGGGAAGTCATCGCCCTCGGCTCTGGCGAGCGCCCCTTCCAGCGCATCGATTTCCCGATGCGCCTTCTCCAGCGCCCGCCGCAGTCGATTCGCGGCCCTGCGGGCCTCCGCTTCGGCCTGTGCCATCTTCGACGCTCCCTGAGAGGATGTGGAAGGTGCTCCAACGGTACGCTCCAGCCGCAGCGGCGTTCCCGCGCACAACCCGACCCCCGCTTCTGGAGTTATATCTTCAGAGCCTGGATGTTTCCCGGGTCGGCGCCGTGAAAACCGACGATGTGTGAGAAGATGTCCGAACTCGAAACGCTCTCCGCCGGAGGCAGGATGGCCACTGAAGGCAAGCCCGTCGACCTGGCGATCGTGGGCGCAGGACCCTGCGGCCTGGCAACGGCGAGTGCGGCCAGGGTCGGAGGGGTATCGGCCACCGCCTTCGACCGCGGGTTCATCACCGACTCCCTCATCCACTATCCGCCCTACATGACCTTCTTCTCCACGGCGGAGAAGCTGGAGATCGAGGATGTGCCCTTCATTCTGGCTTCCGGCAAGCCGACGCGCCGGGATGCCCTCGTCTACTACCGGCGCGTCGTGCGGCATTTCGCGCTGGATGTGCGCCAGCACGAGGAGGTGACGGCGATCGAGGGCCAGAGGGGGGACTTCGTGTTGCGCACGCGCCGCCGTGACGGCACCCGCGCCGGACACCGCGCACGCGCCGTGGTGATCGCCACCGGCGGCTTCCACGAGCCCAACTACCTGGACGTTCCCGGAGAGGACCTGCCCAAGGTGCACCACTACTACAGGGAGCCCGATCCCTACTACGACCAGGACGTTCTCGTGGTGGGCGGGCGCAACTCGGCGGTGGAGGCCGCGCTGGAGCTGTTCCGGGCCCATGCGCGGGTCACTCTGGTCCACATCTTCGACGGCATCGACGATGGCGTGAAGCCGTGGGTGGTTCCCGACATCACCAACCGGATCAAGTTCGGGGAGATCGCCACCCATTTCACGACGCGGGTCACGGAGATCGGGCAACGCAGCGTCGTCCTGGAGCATCTGGAGACGGGCGAGATCACCGAACTCGCCAACGACTGGGTCTTCGCCATGACCGGATGGCGGGCTTCGCCGCTGCTTCTGGAAAGCGTGGGCGTCAGAATCGATGAGCAGACCGGCATTCCCAGCCACGACCGCGCCACCATGGAGACCAACACCCCCGGCATCTACATCGCGGGCGTGCTGGCCGCGGGCCACGACGCCAACAAGATCTTCATCGAGAACGGGCGCTTCCACGGCGGCCTGATCGTGGACCACTTCAAGGCCTCCCGGGACGGCTGACCGCAATACGCGGAAGGGGCTCGCCGGATGTGGTCGGGCGCCTTCGGGCCGGCGCGATCGCCGGCCGCGCCGCGCCTCAGCTCAGGTCGCCCCGCTGAAGCTCCCAGCCATCGTCCCCGAGTGCCCGCACGGCCACAGCTACCCCGTCCAGGCTCCCCAGCCGAAGCTCGGCGGGCGGGACCACTTCCCGGCGCACGAAACCCAGCGCGATGGTCTGCCCGAAGGCGGGCGACAGGGCCGCGCTGGTGACGTGCCCGACCGGTTTGGCCTTCGTGCCCGAGTACAAGGGGGTCGCCGGCGCGGGGGTGGGCGCATCGCCGAGCAGGAGGCCGCGCAGATGCCGGTTGACGTGGCCGCGGTCGCGGATGCGCACGATCACTTCCTGTCCCGTATAGCAACCCTTGCCGTGGTCAATGGCGCGCGCGTCGATCCCGGCTTCCGTGGGGATGGTGCGGTCGTCCATGTCGAGGCCGAATTCGGGCCGGCCCGCCTCGATGCGCAGCGTTTCGAAGACGCCCATGCCCGTCGGCGCCGCGCCCAGGCGAACCAGCTCGGCTCCCAGCCGTGCGAGCGCGGCCCGGTCGCCCAGAATGTCGAAGGCGGGCAGCCGCACCTCGGCGAGGCGCGCGACCAGGACGCCGTCCGGCGGCGGGCCGGTGAGGAGGCAGCCGTCTGCGTCCAGCGCCGCGAGTTCGCCGGAGGCGATGTCGAGGGCGGCTCCCACCATGCCGGCCGCGTCCGGGCCGGCGACGGTGAGGGTGCCGGTTGCGTCGGTGACGTCGTCGACGAAGGCGAACCGGGGCGGCAGGAACTTGCGCAGGTGGGCCACCAGGGGTGCGTGTCCGGCGGCCGGAACATGCAGCCAGAGCCCGTGGCGGTCCTCGCGGGTGCCCCTCCAGGCGACCACCAGGTCGGTGACCATGCGTCCTTTGGGGATGAGCACGGCGCTGTAGGCCGTGCGCCCCGCGAGCAGCCCGGAGGCGGCCGGCGTGGGGGGTGGCGGGACGCTGTTGGTGAGCACGCCGGCCAGCATGCGCACCGGCGCCCGGCCCGAGACCGCCAGCCGGCTGCGGTGCGAACGATCGAGGACGGCCGCCGAGCCCACGGCGGCCTGGTACTCCAGGTCGGGCCGGCCGAAGTGACGCGCCGTCTGCCGCCCGTGGTGCCGCCCCATCACGGCGCCGGGCGCAACCTCGAGGGTCGGCTCGGTCAGTGCGTCGCGACCTCGGGCGCGGAGGACGAGCCGTCGGGGGCGAGCAGCGCCATCGGGTCGGCGGCCTCGACCGGGTCTTCCCCGGCGCCCTGCCCGCCCGCGAACGCCACCCGCGTGACGTCGTCGAGACCGTCGACCAGGTGCAGCACCAGGTCGGCGCGCACCTCGTCGGAAAGGTCTTCCAGATCGGCGTGGTTTTCGGCGGGGAGCACGATCTCGCTGATGCCGGCGCGCACCGCGCCCAGGATCTTCTCCTTCAGGCCGCCGATGGGGAGCACCCTGCCCGTCAGCGTCAGCTCGCCGGTCATGGCCACGTCGCGTCTCACCGGCCGCCCTGAAAGCGCCGAGATGAGCGCGGTCGCCATCGTGATCCCCGCGGAAGGGCCGTCCTTCGGCACCGCGCCCGCGGGCACGTGGATGTGCACTTCCTTGTCCAGCACATCCTCGACGGACATCCCCAGACTCTGGTGATGGCTGCGGGCATAGGTCAGCGCCGCACGCCCCGATTCCTTCATCACGTCGCCCAGCTGCCCGGTGAGCACCAGCTTGCCGTCCCCCGGCATGACGCTCGCCTCGACGAACATGATGTCCCCGCCGGTGGGCGTGTAGAACATGCCGGTGGCCACACCCACCCGGTCCTCCTCGGCCATCACCTCGGGGTGCACCCGCGGGCGGCCCAGCAACTCGCGCACGACGGCCTGGTCCACGACGACCTGTTCGCATCCGCCGCCGGCGATCCTGCGCGCGACCTTGCGCGCCAGCTTTCCGATCTCGCGCTCCAGCTGGCGGACGCCTGCCTCGCGCGTGTGTTCGCTGATCACGTTCAGGATCGCCTCGTCGCCCAGCTCCATCTCCTCCTCCCGCAGCCCGTTTTCCTCCAGCTGCCTGGGCAGCAGGTAGCGCTTGGCGATCTCCAGCTTTTCCTGCTCGGTGTATCCGCTGAAGTCGACCCGCTCCATGCGGTCGAGCAACGGGGGCGGAATGCGGTCCCAGTAGTTCGCGGTGGCGACGAACAGCACCTCCGACAGGTCGAAGGGGATGCCCAGGTAGTGGTCGGTGAAGGTCCAGTTCTGGGCCCGGTCCAGCACTTCGAGCAAAGCCGCGCTGGGATCCCCCTGGAACGAGACGCCCAGCTTGTCGACTTCGTCGAGCAGGAACACGGGATTCTTCGATTTCACCTGGCGCATTCCCTGAATGATGCGTCCCGGCATGGCGCCCACGTAGGTCCGCCGATGCCCCCGGATATCCGCTTCGTCGCGCGCGCCGCCCAGCGAGATGCGCACATACTTGCGGCCGATCGCCCGGCCGATGGACTGCGCGATGCTCGTCTTGCCGACACCTGGCGGGCCCACGAAGAGCAGAATGGGTCCCTGGCCGCTCGAGGGCGGTGATGCAGTGGCCGGCTCGTCCTCCGCCGGAGATCCATTCCGGGCGGCCCCGGCCTGGGCCTGCTGCCGGGCTTCCTCCTCTTCCGCGTCCTCGCCTTCCTCTTCTACGGCGTCCGGCGCCCGCTCCGCCTGAAGCTTGCGCACGGCGAGGAATTCGAGGATGCGGTCCTTGACGTCCTCCAGCCCGTAGTGGTCTTCGGTGAGCACGTCCGCAGCCGTCTCCAGGTCGATCTTGTCCTCGGTGCGATCGTCCCAGGGCAGTTCCGTGATCCACTCGAGGTAGGTGCGGATGACCTGGTATTCGGCCGACTGGGGGTTGGTCCGTCCCAGGCGCTTGAGCTCCCGCTGAACTTCGGCGCGGGCGTCCTCGTTGAGCCGCAACGCCTCGATCCGCTCGCGCAGATCGTCGAGTTCGGCCTTCTCGTCCTCGTCGCCCAGCTCGCGCCGGATCTGCTTCATCTGTTCGCGAAGGAGCATCTCCCGCTGGCGCTCCCCCAGCTCCTCCTGCACCCGGGCCTGGATCTCCTCCTGCGCGCTGAGCCGCACCAGTTCGCGCTCCACCGCCACGAGCGCCTGGCGCATGCGGTCCTCGTCGTCGAGCACTTCCAGGAGCCGCTGCTTCTCGGCGGTCTGCAGGTCGAGGTAGAACGCGACCAGGTCCGCGAACGCGCCCGGTTCGTCCACCCCCTGGATGAGCTGGTTCAACGACTCGGCAGGGACGCCGCGCCGGGTGCCCAGCCCGGCGGCCCGGTCGCGCAGTTCCCGGTCCAGGGCCTGGAAGGCGGGATCCTGCTCGCTGCGAGGCGGGATTCTCTCGAGGTCCAGAACCATGGCCGCGAGCATGGCCTTGCCGCGCTTCTCGTAGGAGAGGACCTGCGCCCGCCTGTCCCCCTGCACCAGGAGCTGGATTCCGGCCCGTACGCGGTGGGTCTGAATGACGCGCACCACCGTGCCGACCTCGTACAGCCCCTCGGGGGTCGGCTTGTCCACGTTCTCCCGCTGGGCCACCGCGAGGAGCTTGCGATCTCCTTCGAGGGCAGCCTGGACGGCCTCAATGGTACCGGGTCGACCGGCCGAGATGGGCACCGCCACCCCCGGGTACACCACCGTGTCCCGCAACGGAAGCACGGGTAGCCTGTATCGTTCGCCCACGGATCCGACTCCTTGTCGTTAGCTCTGGCGAGACGGGTTGGTCTGCCCCGCGAAGCCGGCCCTGCCTCGGGCCGCGCCGCGGTTGACCTGTCAGAAAGGCAGATACCCCGGCTTCCAGGCGGTTCGCTCGCCTTCCATGTCAGACGAAATGCATGGTGTCGGGCCCACATGCACGAATCGGGCCTGACATAATGGCCGACCCCGCGTGCCGGGACTGCCATTCTGGCAGACCGGGTTTCGCACGCAGGGAGGCTGGCAGGCTCCGCTCGCTCCCTCTAGCTTGGCGCGGCACGCGCGTTTGCGCCAGCCGAACCGAGCCCCGGGAGTGACGATGCGTCCACGCTCAAACCGGAATGGGAGGCCGTGACCGGACGATCCACCGTCTACGCGCCGCGGAGCGCCGCCGCCACCAGCCAGCCGCTCGCCAGCTGGGCCGCGCTCTCGGCTATGGAGCGGGGCGGGAACGCGGTCGACGCGGCCGTCGCCGCCGCGGCCATGCTGAACGTGGTCGAGCCGCACATGACCGGGATGGGCGGCGACATGTTCGCGCTGCTGTGGTCGGCGGAGGAGGGCCGGCTGGTGGGGCTCGACTCGAGCGGACGGTCGGGGTCGGGCATGTCGCGCGAGGCGCTCGCGGCTGCGGGGTTGGAGGAAGTGCCCGCGAGCGGGCCCGGATCGGTGACGGTGCCGGGTGCGGTCGCGGGGTGGGCGGCCCTGCTGGACCGGTTCGGGGCGATGACCTTCGCGGAAGTGCTCGCGCCGGCCATCCGGGTGGCGGAGGAGGGCTTTCCGGTCACTCCCATCATCGCGGGCCAGTGGGCCGCCGCGGCCGACAAGCTGCGCGCCGATCCAGGGGCCGCCGCCACCTGCCTGGTCGGGGGTAGGCGCGCCCCGCGCGCGGGTGAGTGGTTCCGGTCGCCGGAGCTGGCCGCCTGCCTCCGCGTGGTCGTGGGCGGGGGGACGGAGGCGTTCTACACCGGTGAACTGGGCGCCCTGTTGGTCGACGGGCTGGAGGAGCTGGGCGGCTTCCTGACCCGCGAGGACCTCGCCGGCCACGAGGCGCGCTGGGTGACGCCGCTTTCCACCGATTTCGCAGACCACACGTTGTGGGAGCTTCCACCGGCCGGGCAGGGGATCGCCGCGCTCGAGATGCTCCGCATCCTCGAGGGGTTCGATCTCCGCATCATGGGTCACAACAGCCCGGCGTATCTGCATCATCTGATCGAGGCCAAGAAGCTGGCCTTCGCCGACCTCGCGGGCCATGTGGGCGACCCGGACCACATGAGGATCCCGGCTCGGGCATTGCTCGCCGACGACCATGTGAACTCCCGCCGGGCGCTCCTGAACCGGCGCGAGGCCGCCGACCGGGTGGTCCCTGGAGCCGCGGTCCCGGAGAGCGAGACCATCTACCTATGCACGGCGGACGAGCACGGCAACATGGTGTCGTTCATCAACAGCCTCTACGAGGGCTTCGGCTCCGGCGTGGTGATTCCGGGGACCGGATTTGCCCTTCAGAACCGGGGCGCCTGCTTCACCTTCGAGGAAGGGCATCCCAACGAGGTCGCGCCCCGCAAGAAGCCGCTGCACACCATCATCCCGGCATTCGTCACGCGGGACGAAGAACCGTGGCTGGCGTTCGGTGTCATGGGCGGCTCCATGCAACCCCAGGGACACGTCCAGGTGCTGCTCAACCTCCTGGTCTTCGGCATGGATCTGCAGGCCGCCATCGAGGCCCCCCGGTTTCGCCACACGGCCGGACGGGATGTGGCGGTCGAGGGGATGGGCCGCACAACGGAGGTCGCGCTTGCCCTCATGGGGCATCACGTAATCGATCCGTCGCTCACGTCCTTCGGCGGAGGACAGGCGGTGATGCGTCTGGAGCGGGGTTGGGCGGCAGGGTCGGACCCGCGCAAGGACGGGATGGCGGTCGGGCGCTGATGGGCCGGTTTGAACGCCTTCCGCCCTCCGGCGTGACGCCTCGTCCCGCCGCGACCGTCGTGCTGCTGCGCGAGCGCGCCCCGGGCTTCCAGCTCCTGCTGATGCGGCGCAACCGCTCCGCAGGATTCGTGCCGGGCGCCTACGTCTTTCCCGGGGGGCGGGTGGATGCGCAGGACGCCGATCGCGCGCTCGTCTCCCGCCTGGAGCGGCTCACGCCGGAGGCCGCGGCGGTCCGGCTCGCGCTGCCGGACGGGGATCCGCCCGCCATCGCGTATTACCTGGCCGCCGCGCGCGAGGCCTTCGAGGAGGCGGCGGTGCTGGTCGCCCGGCCCGGGGAACGCTTTCTACCCGGCACGGCGGTCGGCGGCGCGCGCCTGGTCCGCCTGCGCGAGCACCTGCTGGCCGGCACTCTGGGATTCGCCGAGGTACTGGACGACCTGGGGGTGGACATCGACGGATCCGCCCTCCAGTACATCGCCCACTGGATCACCCCCGAGGCCGAGACGCGCCGCTACGACACCCGCTTTTTCGCGGCGTTGGCGCCCGCGGGGTCGCGCTCGGCCCCCGACCCGCGCGAGATGACCGATTCGCTCTGGCTTTCCCCCGGCCAGGCCCTCGACCGGCACGGCGCAGGGCGGCTTCCGATGATCTTCCCGACGATCCGCACGCTGGAGCAACTGAGCGCCTTCTCGACGGCGAACGCAGTGCTGGCGCACTACCAGACGCGCGACATCCCCGTCGTCATGCCCTCCCTGGTCCGGACCGAGGCCGGAGTGATGGTGAGTATCCTGGACGACTAGAGAGCTTCCAGGCGATGTACGCTGACGTACTCGACGCCCAGCTCATCCCGGTATACCCCCGCCACGAGACCGTCGCGAATGGAGGTGACGACCATGCCGCCCGGCGTCGCAACCACGCCCAGCCAGGTGCCCGCTGGGCTGAATACGTCCCATGATGGCGGCTCGCGCGACAGCAGATCGGCCGTGAATCGCTGTGCCCACAGGTTGGCGTCCCCGTCGGCCAGCAGCAGGTCGAACGCCGGCTCGTACGCCGGGACCTCCATCTCGTCACGCCATTGCCGCCACACCGCGGCGGTACCCTGCCCCAGTTCGACCAGGCTTTCGATCACCTGTCCGACATCCGATTCCGTCACCGGCACGCGGTCGCGTGCGATCCGGTAGCGGGTCACCAGCGAGCCGTCAGGATCGTGGATCGATACATCCGGTACGGATCCGCTGGCCACGGCGACCCGATTGCCCACGATTGCCCGCAGCGGCCTTGGACTGAACGGCACCGGCAGCATCGATTGGCCGGTCCACAACCATCGTTGGCCGAGAACCGTCGGCAGCTGAACTTCCTCCTCCAGCACCGGATCGTAGCGCCCCAACCGGACGCTGTCGGTCCATGCGGTGCCGGGCTCAGTCACCCGCCTCACGGCCGGAAGTGCGACCAGCCAGTAACCGTCTTCGAAGAGGCCGAAAGCCACCACCGGCGATCCGTCCGAACTGGACCGGCGTTCGGTGCCGAGCCGGTCGCCGTTCTGTCCGATGGTTGACACGCGAGAGAGCGCCCGGTCCCAGATCAGGAACGCACCGTCGTCACGCCGCCCCAGGTAGCGCGGGAAGCGGAATTCTCCCGGCCCCTCTCCCCGTCCTCCGGTGCTCCACAGGTGGCGGCCCGCCGCGTCGTAGCGACGCACCTCGGCGGTCCCGCCGTCCACGACGATGACCTCACCGCCGGCGAGCAGCGCGACATCGAGGATCCGGAAGAAGCTGGAGGAGGGGTCGTCCCCGGCGTCTCCCAGCCGGAATACGGGTTCCGGGTCCACGCGCCACTCCGTCCCGGGCGGCCATGCCGCGGCCCGGCTCTCCACGATCCGGACCCCGGCGCTGTCGACCTCGATGACGGCGTCCGGTTCCCGTTCCGCGCATGCCGTCGCGGCACCGAGCGCGAACACCGGCAAGAGCGCGAGGTGGGATGGCACAAGCCTGTCCATGACTACATCCTTCGGTATGCCGGCCCGCTGCCCCCTTCCCTCGGTGTCCAGCGCGGCCCCAGCACGTCGGTTGCCTTGCAGTCTACGCAGTTGGGAGCATTCACGACCAGTTCGCCGTCTTCACCCTCCTCGTACACCCCGGCCGGGCACATGCGGGCGTAAAACGCGGCTCCCTCCGGGGGGACGTCGTCGCCCGCAAGCACATGGCTCGGGATGTCGTCGCGGGTCTGGTTCCCCGACTTGTACACCGCGTCGACCTTGGAGAAGGTGAGTTCTCCATCGGGCTTGAAGGCCGGGGCCGAGCCCCTGCGACGCTCCTCATCGACGTCTTCCGTTACCGGGATGCGGGCCCCGGGGAAGGCGCCGCCCGTCACCGTCATGATCCCCGCCCGGATCCCGCCCGCCCAAGAGCCCTTCTTGAAGGCCAGGCGAAGGTTCCGGGTGCGGCGCAGGTCCTTCATCACGTACGAGTCGTCCAGGGCGCGGCTGAATCCCGCCAGGCCGTCGCCCTCGCCCTTGAGCTGGGCGAAGATGGCGCGGGCCGCATGAATGCCCGACTGCATCGCGTAGTGGATGCCCTTGAGAGAGGGAACGTCCACAAGACCTGCCGCGTCGCCGCAGACCAGCAACCCCTCCCCGTGGCGGCGCTGCGGAACCGAGTAGTAGCCCCCTTCGGGGATGGTCTTCGCGCCCCATTCCAGCATCTCGCCGCCCTCGAGGGTGGAGCGAAAAAGCGAATGCAGCTTCATCCGCTGGAGCAGCTCGTGGACATCGAGGGAGGCATCGCGGTAATCCAGCCCCACGACCAGTCCGAGCGCGACCAGGTCGTCGGCGAGCGGATACATGAAGCTGCCCCCGAAGGCATCGCGCGGGAGCGGCCATCCCAGGGTGTGCACGACGCGGTCCAGGGGCCGGCGGGTGCGCCAGAGCTCCTTCACCCCGAGGGCGTAGATCTGGGGGTTGGGCGAACCGATGCCCTCCCGCTCAAGCCAGGCCTGGGTGAGCGGGCCGCGGGTGCCTTCGGCGAGCACGGTGATCCGGGCCGCGATATCCATGGGCGGCTGGTATCCCGCGCCCGGCGCGCCCTTCCGGTCGAGGCCGGCTGGCGTCGTGCGCACACCCGCGACGCGCGTTCCCTCAACCAGGAGCGAATCGACGGGAAAGCCCGGAAAGACGTTCACGCCCAGTTCCTCCGCGCGCTCGCCCAGCCACCGCACCATCTCGCAGATCGAGCCCACGAAGTTGCCGTGATTCCTCATCGTGGGCGGTGTCGGCAGTCGGAACGCCCGTGCGCCCGTCAGCAGGTACACCGCTTCACGGGACACCGGGCGCGCGAAGGGGAAGTCGCCGTCGGTGAGTTCGGGGAAGAGTTCCCGGAAGGCGCGCGGGTTGACCACGGCGCCGGACAGGCAGTGCTCGCCCAACTCCCCGGCCTTCTCGAGCACGCCGATCTGGAGTTCGCCCAGATCGCCCCCAGCCTCGCCGTCCGCCTGCGCCAGCTTTGCGAGCTGTATCGCGCCGGCGAGCCCGGCCGGGCCTCCGCCCACGAACACCACGTCGAGGGGGAGCGCTTCGGCGTCCGGAGGTTCCTCCACGATGAAGCGATCGACGGGGAGCGCAGGCTGCCAGGCAGCCGGTCGAACGGACGCCGGAGGTTGTGGCATAAGGACTCCTGAGCGGGCTGCCGGTCTCCGCGCGGGCGGTGGGCGCCGCCGATCGAGCCGGCGCCCGGCCCGCAGGATCCGGGCCCGGAGAGCGGGGTAGTCTGTCGAGGCCGAAGCGCCGCCCGACCCCGGGCAGCCGGCCTCCCGAAGTGCTACATCCTAGCCAATCCCGCGCCGGTCGTCACGGCGTCGATCCGACCCCCCGCTACCCCACACGACAGACATGACCCATCGCCGACCCGCCACGGTTCGGGAGTTGCGCGAATCGGGCTATCGCCCCCGCAGCGTGAAGGACGAGATGAGGGCCAACCTGGTCCGCAAGCTCCGCGACAGGGAGGAGTTGTTCCCGGGCATCCTGGGCTTCGACGACAGCGTGGTTCCCCAGATCGTGAACGGGATTCTCGCGCGGCACGACTTCATCCTGCTCGGCCTCCGGGGCCAGGCCAAGAGCCGGATCCTGCGTCAGCTGGTGGAGTTTCTGGACGAGGAGATCCCGATTCTCGCGGGCAGCGAGATCAACGACGAGCCGTTCCACCCGGTGTCGCGCTACGGCCGGCTGCTCATCGAGGAGCACGGGGAGGATGCGCCGGTGGCGTGGGTGCCGCGCGAGAGCCGGTATGTCGAGAAGCTCGCCACCCCGGACGTGAGCATCGCGGACATGATCGGGGACGTGGACCCCATCAAGGCCGCCCGCGGGGGACACATCCTGGCCGACGAGCTGACGGTCCACTACGGGCTTCTGCCCCGGGCCAACCGCGGCATCTTCGCCATCAACGAGCTTCCGGATCTGGCCGGAAAGATCCAGGTGGGGCTCTTCAACATCCTCCAGGAGGGGGATGTGCAGATCAAGGGATACCCCATCCGCCTTCAGCTCGACATCATGCTGGCCTTCACCGCCAACCCGGAGGACTACACCGCGCGGGGCAAGATCATCACGCCGCTGAAGGACCGCATCGGGACCGAAGTGCGCACCCACTACCCGGAAACGCTCGGTGTCGGACGCGCGATCACGGCACAGGAGTCGTGGGTCGAGCGGGGGGATCTTCCGGTGGAGATTCCCGACTTCATCGGCGAGATCGTGGAGTCGATCGCGTTTCTGGCCCGGGTCGACAAGCGCGTGGACCAGCGCTCGGGCGTGAGCCAGCGCATGCCCATCTCGGTGCTGGAGATCGCCGTGGCCAGCGCGGAACGCCGCGCGCTCCGCCTGAAGGAGAAGACCGTCGTGCCGCGCGTGAGCGACATCTACGCAGCCCGGCCCGCGATCACCGGCAAGATGGAGCTGGAATACGAGGGCGAGCTGCACGGACCCGACCGCATCGCCCGCGAGCTGATCGCACGGGCGGCGGGGCAGGTCTTCGAGACGTATGCCGGCGGCGCCGACGTGGAACCGATCGTCGAGTACTTCGAAGAGGGGGGCGCGCTGCAGGTCTCCAACGACGCCGGGGCGAAGGCGTGCGTCAAGGGATTCGAGAACGTGCCCGGCCTGCTGGAGCTGCTCTCGCATGTCGGGCTGGCGACAAAGGGTGCCGGCGACGGCCACACGGCATCCGCCTGCGAACTCGTGCTGGAGGCGCTGGTCGACGGCAAGCGCATCAGCCGCACCGATGGGGGAGGGTACGGGCGCGCGCGCCACGACACTCCCGCGCCGGGGCAGGGATTCAAGGAATCGGGGCCGTTCCCGGCCCAGAGCTGAGTCGAACAGGAGGAGAACCATGCGTCGTTTCACTCGTGCTTCAGTCTACGCGAAGGCCCCGGTCACGAGTCGTCGAGGGCGGTTGCTTCTCGCCCGCGGCGTGCTGACGCTCGCCGCGGCGGCGGTGTTGGCGATGCCCGTGCACGCACAAGGGATTTCCGGATTCGGCGGAGAGTTGCGGGGCCAGTTCGAGGCGTCGGCAGAGAAGCTCGTGGCGCTGGCCGAGGCGATGCCGGCAGAGTCGTACTCGTGGCAGCCCATGGAGGGGGTGTACACCGTGGCCGCCGCGTACATGCACGTCGCCCGCTACAACTACATGTATCCGGACATGTACCTCGGGGTCGACGCACCTGCGGGCGTGGATTACGCCTCGCTGGAAGAGCGGGTGACCACCAAGGGCGAGGCGGTGCGCATTCTTGCCGCGTCGATGGATCATGTGCGCGGCATCATGGACGCGATGTCCGAGGCGGACCTGGCGAAGCCCACCGAGCTGTACGGCCGCGAAGTGGAGAACTGGGCGGTGTTGCTGCAGCTGCTGACCCACATGAACGAGCACCTGGGGCAGGCGATCGCCTATGCCCGCATGAACCGGGTCGTGCCGCCCTGGTCGCGGTGACCGCCGCCACCCCGGTGTAGCCGTCGCCGGCGTCCGGGGCGCCGTGCTCGTCAGAAGCCTGCCGCCCGGGCGATGCGCTGCTGGGCGACCGGCAGGGCCAGGTCGGCCAACTCTGCAGGTGTGACCCAGCGGCCCGCCGCCTCCCCCCACTCCGCGGCCACCTCGACCCGCCGCGGCCGGTACACCGCCGTGAAGTGCGAGAACCGGTGGGTGACCGCGGGCAGTTCCACGGCCGCCCCGGCCGCGGGCTCCGCGACCTTCATCGGTCGTCCACCCCGGTCAGCGCCATCGTCCACCTCCACCGCCGGGAACTCCCACATCCCCCCCAGCAGCCCCTCGCGCGGGCGCCGCACCACCAGCGTCCTGCCCTGCGGCGAGACCGCGACCTGCACGTCCCAGGTGCGGGTGGACACCGGGCGCCGCCTTCGCCTCAGCGGCCGCTCCGCCGCCGTGCCGGCTGCGCGCGCCCGGCAGTCCGCCGCCAGCGGACACGCTCCGCACTTCGGCGACCGGGGCGTGCACACGGTGGCCCCCAGCTCCATCATCGCCTCGTTGAAGTCGCCCGGACGTGTTCTGTCCAACAGTCCGGCCGCGAGATCGCGCGCCCGCGCGAGCGAGGGATCGGGGAGGTCGAACAGCCGCGCCACCACCCGGCGCACGTTGCCGTCCACGGCTGGCACCGCCTCCCCGAAGGCAATGCTGGCCACCGCGGCCGCGGTGTACGGTCCGATCCCCGGCAGGGCCCGCAGGCCCGCGGCCGACGAGGGCAGTACACCGCCATGCCCATCCCGCACCTTCCGCGCGCACCGGTGGGCGTTGCGCGCCCGGGCGTAGTATCCGAGCCCCCGCCACAGCCGCAGCACCTCTTCCAGGTCGGCGTCGGCGAGCGCGCCTACATCCGGGAACCGCTCCATCCAGCGCCGGTAGAAGGGGGCCACGAAGGCGGCTCGCGTCTGCTGCAGCATGACCTCCGAGATCCACACCGCGTAGGGGTCGCCGACCCCCCGCCACGGCAGGTTCCGCTTGTGCGCGTCGAACCACGCGAGCAGTCTTTCGTGGATGGCTTCCATTCTCCTGTGGATGGCCGGCCGCGCCGGCGGCCGTTCAGGTTGATGGACCGGCGGGTGCGAGCGGACGCTCACTCCGGGAGGGCAGGGCAGTGCGCTTCACGACCTACACAAAGTATCGGCCGGGCCTGCTCGACGCCCTGAACCTCGAGGCCCTGCTCGAGCACCTCACCGACTTCCTGATGGACGGGGGCTTCGCCGGCGGCCCGCACTTTCATCCCTACTGGGGATGGTCCGGGACCGAGGACACGAGCTCCTACGACGCCCTGCAGAGGGCGATCCTGGACGCCCTCATCGAGAGCGGGCAGTTCACCCCGGAGATGCTCGAGGAACTCCGCGGCGAGGGGGAGGGCGACGAGGAGGTCCAGCGCCGCATCGCCCAGCTCATCGACGAAATCGTGCAGAAGCTGGTGGAGGAAGGCTACCTGACCCTCGAGGGCGGCAAGGCCATGCCGCCTGCGCAGGAAATGACCGGCCAGGGGCACATCGACGAAGCTAGGGACGCGGCCCGCAGCGTGAACTTCGGCCTCACGCGCAAGGGGATGGATTTTCTGGGATATCGCGCTCTGCGCAATCTGCTTTCGGCCAGCGGGACGTCCAGCTTCGGATCCCACGAAACCCCGCAGCTTGCCACCGGCGTCGAGGCCGACGCGGCGAGCCGCCCCTACGAGTACGGCGACGTGCTGAACCTGGACATTCCCGCCACCCTCCGGAGCGCGATCGAGCGTGAGGGGCTGTCGATTCCCATCGAGCTCGACTACCAGGACCTCATGGTGCGCCAGACCGAGTACCGGTCCTCGTGCGCCACGGTGCTCATGCTCGACGTGTCGCACTCGATGATCCTGTACGGCGAGGACCGCTTCGGGCCCGCCAAGCGGGTGGCGCTGGCGCTGACCCACCTCATCCGCACCCAGTTTCCGGGCGACGTGCTCAGGGTGGTGACCTTCGGCGACCGCGCGACGGAAATCCCGCTTTCGCAGCTCGCGCGTGCGCAGGTGGGACCGTTCCACACCAATACCGCGGAAGGTCTCCTGATCGCGCGCCGCCTGCTCAAGGCGCAGAAGAAGGACATGATGCAGATCATCATGATCACCGACGGCAAGCCCTCCGCGGTGACTCTTCCCAACGGCCGCATCTACAAGAACTCGGGCGCGCCCGACGGCCTCATTCTGCGGCGGACGTTCCGCGAGGTGGCTGCATGCCGGAATGCGGGCATCCACATCAACACCTTCATGCTGGCCCGCGACCCCTACCTGGTGCGCTTCGTGCGCGAGGTGACCGAGATCTCGCGCGGAAAGGCCTACTTCACGAGTTCGCTCACCCTGGGGCAGTACATCATGATGGACTTCCTCAGGCGCAAGCAGCGGCGGATCGCCTGAGAAGGAGCTGGAAGCCCGGCGTTCGAATGTCGAACTAACTGGACTTAGTCCGATTAGGTTATCACGAGCCCCGGCTGCGTCCCAGCCCGGCCGCCGGCCTCGGCACCAATGCGGCGAGCACTTCGGCCAGTTCCTGCGTCCCGGCGGCGGCGATCTCGCGATCCCGGCCCCCCTGCGCAAGTGCCGCGCCCGCGCAGGCCTCCAGGCCTTCGACCGTCGTCCAGTCCACGCCCAGGGCTCCGGCGAGGGTGGTGAGCAGCTCGTCGGCATAGTTCAGCCGCGTCGCGCGGCGGCCGGCGTTCAGGTCCTCCCACGAAGACTGGCGCCTGCTCCGGGTCGGGTCGCGGGCCTTCTCGCGCTCGTAGATCCCGCGCGCCAGTCGTTCGCGCAGTGCGCGGCGCAGCTCCCGCCTCCGGTCCCCTGCTTCCGTCGGTGCGGTGGGTGTCATCGTTCGCCGCTGGCGCGGGATGGGTCCCCGGTGTCCGGCTCACGATTCACGGCTTCGCCGGCCTCCGCAGGCGTCGCCACCGAGCGGCCGCCCGCCCCCTGGTAGACGTAGCGGAAGGTCAGGCATCCGGGCTGGGCGCCCGGGCAGTAGTATCCCAAAAGCTGCAGCTTGGCATAGCGGCCGTCGGCCGTCCGGACCGCGTAGACGGCGGGGTGCGGCGTCAGGAGGTGGCTTGTCCAGCCGTAGGCATACCAGCGCTCGATGGCGGCGTTGACCGAATCGCGCCGCACCCGGGTCTCCACGTAAGGTGCGTCGGGCAGCTCCGAAACCGCGTCGAGGTCGGTCTCCTCCAGGCGGATGATCCCGCCTTCCCCGGAAAAGCCGGGGCCGCCGTTGGCGATGATGTGGAAGCGCCTAAAAGCCAGATCCCACTCACCAGGCCCCGGGTTCACCACCACCGAGCCGCGCGAGAAGTCGAAGAATTGCCACGCGCCGGTGGAAGTGGCATCCACGGTGTAGTCGATGGGACCTACGAGCGTCTCACCGGCCTCGGAGGGGTCCGGGGGTGTCGGGACGTGAGCCTCGACCACGGGCCTGCCGAAGGACATGGTCACCAGCACAACGGCCAGGACCACGATGATGCCGACCAGCACGGCCGGCACCCGGTTCTCCGGGCGGATCCTCAGGTGTCTTCGCGCAGCCAGCGTGCGGCCTCCACGGCGTAGTAGGTGACGATGATGTCCGCGCCCGCCCGCTTGATCGCGCCCAGGCTCTCCAGCGCCACCGCCCTCTCGTCGATCCAGCCGCGTTCGCCCGCGGCGCGCATCATGCTGAACTCGCCGGACACCTGGTACGCGGCGGTGGGCGCGCGGAAGGTGTCCCTGACCCGCCGGATCACGTCGAGGCAGGGGCCCGCTGGCTTGACCATTACGATGTCCGCGCCCTCCTCCAGGTCGGCCTGCACCTCGCGCAGCGCCTCGTCGCTGTTGGCGGGGTCCATCTGGTGGGTGCGGCGGTCGCCGTGCGAAGGCGCCGAGTGGGCCGCGTCGCGGAAGGGGCCGTAGAAGGCCGAGGCGTACTTGGCCGCGTACGACACGATGGGGGTCGAGCCGTGGCCCGCCTCGTCCAGGGCCGCGCGGATCGCGCCCACGCGCCCGTCCAGCATGTCGCTCGGGGCCACCGCGTCCGCTCCCGCGCGGGCGTGAGAGACAGCGGCCCGGGCGAGCAGGGGCAGGGTGGCTTCCTCGTCCGGAGAGCCGTCCGCCGCAAGGATGGCGCAGTGGCCGTGGTCGGTGTACTGGCAGAGGCACACGTCGGTCCAAACCAGCAGGTCGGGATAGCGCGCCTTGAGTTCACGCACCGTCCGCGGCACCAGGCCGCCCTCCGCGTAGGCTTCGGAGCCCAGCGCGTCCTTGTGGTCGGGCACGCCGAAGAGGAGAACGGCGCCCACCCCCGCGTCCACGGCCGTTCCGGCTTCCTCCACGAGCAGCCCAGGGGAGAAGCGGTGTATGCCGGGCATGCTGGGCACGGGCTGGCGCCGTCCTTCGCCCGGCACCACGAAGAGCGGATACACGAGATCTTCCACCCGGAGCGCGCTCTCGCGCACCAGGCGGCGCCAGGCAGGCGACTGCCGGAGGCGGCGGAGGCGGTGCTGCGGATAGGCCATGCGTCGCGATGCCGCCGTTCTGCGGGTGGGCCGTCCGCCGCGGCGTTCAGCCGGCGCCGTTGGGCGCGTGTTCGCCGTTGGACTCCACAGGCTCGTCCGGCGTGAGCTGGAAGATCTCCTTGACCGCCGCCAGACTGGAAACCCCCTCGGAAGTCTCCAGGTCGAGCTCGCGCAGGTGGCAGGTGGGCTGGTGCAGAAGCCGGGCCACCAGCGAGCGGGTGTAGCGCTCCAGGCGGTCGCGGCTCGACTCGTCGAAACCGGGCAGGTGCCGGCGCACTTCCTCGTCCGCGATCCTGTAGAAGCTCTCGCGCAGCGACCGGAGCACCGGAACCACCTGCAGCGTGTCGAACCAGTCGACGAAGTTCTGGAGTTCCTCCTCGACAATGCGCTCGACGTGGGGAATCTGCTTGCTGCGGCGGATCAGGTTCTCCTGCACGATGTCGCCCAGGCTGTCCAGGTCGCGCAGGAAGACGTTGGGAATGCGGCCAGCGCTGGATTCGACATCCCTGGGGTTGGCGATGTCGATGATCACCAGCGGCCTTCGACCGCGCTCGCGCATGATGGCGCAGAGCGTTGCGGCGGTGATGACCGGATTCGGGGCCGAGGTCGCGGTCACCACGACGCTGGCCCGCTTCAGCGCGGCGTGGAGTTCGTCGAAGGGCCGCGCGGTCGCGCCGAACTCGTCCGCGACCGCCTGCGCGCGTGCGGCGGAACGATTCACGATGGTCAGGCTGCGGGGTCGTTTCGCGGCGAAGTTGCGCGCGGCCTGGGCGCCGGTGCGTCCCGCGCCCACCACCAGCACCGCCTGCTCGGACAGGTCGGGGAGAATGTTGGTTGCCAGCCGCACCGCGGCGAACGCCACCGACGCCGATCCCTTGCCGATATCCGTTTCCGCGCGCGCCCGCTTCCCCGTGCGCACGGCGGACTGGAACAGCCGGGTCAGATACGGCCCGCAGGTTCCCTCCTCCTCAGCCAGGGCGTAGGCCTGCCGCACCTGTCCCAGCACCTGCGGCTCGCCGATCATGAGCGAATCGAGTCCGGCGGCCACGCGGAAGAGGTGATGAACTCCCTCGCGCCCGCTGAGGGAGAACGTGTGACGCGAGGTGGATACGGCGTCGTTGTCCTTTACGTCGCGCAGCCTGTGACGCATCAGTTCGATGGCCCGAGCCGGCTCGCGCGTCCAGGCGAAGATCTCGGTGCGCGTGCAGGTGGACAGGACCACGCTCTCGCGAACCACGCGGTCGCCGTCCGCGCCGTCGACGAGCGTTCCGAGCAACTCGCGCGTTTCTTCGCCGGAAAGCGCCAACTGGTCCCGGGCCGCGGCCGGGGCGACCCTGTGGTTGGTCCCGAATACCAGGAGTTCCACTGTCTCCCTGGGGTTGAAGCGTCGTGCCGGGCCGATACGTCCCGGGCGGGTTCCGAGCCTGCCGTGGCAACGGGCGGGCAGAAGATGATAATAGTTATCGATACGGCACGCCTTCAACCTTGCCCGGTTTCGCGGCCCTGGAGATGTTCAGCCGTCCCGGCCGACACCGGCGAGGACTCTACTTCAGCGACGGGATCCCGGTGAGCGACATTGACGAGCGACGGACAGGAGACCTTCTGATCCGGATCGACCGGGATCTCTGCGTGGGCTTCGGCGACTGCATCGAGGCCGCCGAAGCCGCCTTCGAGTTGGATGACGAGGGGATTGCGACGTTCAGGGCGGGGATCGACGAAGTGGACCGCGAGACTCTGTTGGCCGCCTGCGACGAGTGCCCGGTTGACGCGATTTCCGTACTCGATGCCGACGGAACCCAGCTCGTGCCCTGATCGGCTGCGCAGTCCCGGTACCATGAGAAAGATCCGCACCTACCACGAGGTGGAATCGCAGACGGGCGACCTGCTCGTGGATCAGATCAGGGGCCAGCGGCGGCGGCTCGACAGCCGGCTGGCCGGGATTCGCAATCTGGTCGCCGTCGGCAGCGGCAAGGGAGGGGTGGGCAAGAGCCTGGTGACCGCGAACCTGGCTGCCGCCCTGGCCGCGGAAGGCTGCACGGTCGGCGCGCTGGACGCGGACCTGAACGGCCCGTCGCTGGCCCGCATGCTGGGTGCGTCCGGGAAGCGGCTGGTGGATGGGGCGGAGGGTGTGGTTCCGGCGCCGGCCGCAGGGGGTGTCCGGGTGATGTCGATGGAGCTGCTGCAGAGCGAGGCCGACGCTCCGCTGCGCTGGCGGGCGCCCTCCGGTGACGGCTTCCTGTGGCAGAGTTCCATCGAAACCGGTGCCGTGCGCGAGTTTCTGTCCGACGTGGCGTGGGGTGACCTCGACTTCCTGCTGATGGATCTGCCTCCGGGTACCGACAAGATGGAGCGCGTCTTCCAGCTCCTGCCGGGACTCGAGACGCTGCTTCTGGTGACGACTCCGTCCGAGATGTCCCGCCGGGTGGTGGCCCGGGCGGCGCGTCTGGCGCGCGAGCAGGGAATCCCGACGGTAGGCCTGGTGGCGAACATGACCGAATACGTCTGCCCGTGCTGCGGTTACTCGGATCCGCTCTTTCCCGGAGACGGCGTCGCCCGCCTGGCCGCAGCCACCGGTCTGGAGATCTGGGGCCGGATCCCCTTCGATCCCCGTCTGGGCGAAGCGTCCGACCGCGGGGTTCCCGCCGTGGTCGCCAGCGAAGATTCGCCGAGCGCGCGCGCCTTCCGGGCGCTGGCGCGGAGGATCGCCGAACCCCGAGAGGCGGGGGAGGAGCAAGCCCGATGAAGTTCCTCTGCATCCAGTGCGATCACATCATGGCCTTCGCGGAGCGCCAACTGCCCGGAGACGGCACCCTGGCGGCGGTGTTCGAATGTTCCGCTTGCGGCCGCGAGATCGCCATGCTCACCAACCCCATGGAAACGCAGCTGGTGAGCAGCATGGGCATCGAGATCGGGGGCCGGACGGTGCCCGAACAGCCGATGGAGCTGGTGCGCGGCAACCTGGACGGAGGACGCGACGACGCCTTCGTGGAGGAGGAGCGCCCCGCTCCCGCCCGTCCCGGCCGGGTCGAGTGGACCCCGGCGGCGGTGGATCGGCTCGGCCGGGTGCCGTCCTTCGTGCGCGGCATGGTGAAGCGCATCTACACCGACTACGCCCGCGAACGGGGCATCGAGCGCATGACCCCGGAGGTCATGGACACGGCGCGTTCGGACCTGGGGCTGGAGGGAATGTGACCGATTCGAGCCAGGACCTTGCTCAGGGGCGAGCGGCCGGGCAGGAGCAGAGCCAGGGCCCCGATGCGCGAAGCGGGGATGCGCGGACCCGCAAGTTCCGGCAGGCCGCCTTCTGGTACCTGCACGTCGGGCTGCTCTACGAGGGCGCCGTGGTGGCCATGTGGCGCAACGGGCTGGTCAACCCGATCCGGGGCCCCATCGTGCTATGGCTGCTGCTCGGCGCCGCGATCGTGGCGCTCGTCTTCTGGGGGCTCTGGTTTCGGCGCAGCGTGTGGCTGGCCCGGGGGATCTGGGCGCTGCACGCCCTGCGGCTCCCGAGCATGATCGAGGGAGCGTTCATGCCCGGACCCGACGCCGCGCTTCCCGAAGCGTTCTACCTCACCGCCATCGTCGTCATCGTCATCAACCTGTGGATGCTGGCCCGCGCCGGATGGGATCTCTGACGCGGCAGCGGGGCGATTCCCCGGAGTGGATTCTTCCGCTTCATGCGCCGTTGCCGGACCCCTCCGCAGTGTTTGACATCGACAAGCGATTTCCGGTATAATTTGCCCGGCTCCGCGGGGGCCGACACATGAGATCAGATGAGCGGGCCCGGGTGCCCGCTTATGTTATGTACGCCGACCTTTCGGCGACCGCCTTCGGGGACTTGGCCCTGCCTGACTTGCCCAACCAAGTGGACCGCTTCCAGCCCGCAGGGCCCCCTCGGATGGGCCTCCCTGTACCCGCCGCTCCGGCGTCGCATGGCTGAACCACAAGCGCCTCGTCCCTCGATAACCTTGAATCGAGGCAGCCATGTACCGTGAGATCTTCGTGCCGGTGGACAACTCACCCTGGTCGGACTGGGCGGTGGATCGCGCCATCGAACTCGCAAACCGTTCCGAGGGCCGCATCACCGGAAACCACGTTTACGCCGCACGCCTGCACGACATCCGCTTCCGCCAGCTGGAGACCGGCCTCCCCGCCCAGTTTCAGACCGAGGCCGAGATCAAGCGCCAGCGCAAGATCCACGACAAGCTGATCGAGAAGGGGCTGCAGCTCATCTCCGACTCCTTCCTTGACCAGGTGGACAAGCGGTGCCAGAAAGCCGGCGTTCCTCTCACGCGGCAGCTTCTGGAGGGCATCAACTACGAGGAGCTGGTGAGCGAGGTGAATTCGGGGGAGGGCCACCTGCCGAGCCTCATCGGCTTCGACCCCAACATCGCCTCGAGCTACGACGGGGGCGACAAGGTGCGCAGCGACGTGCGCCTGGGCGATGACGGCCGCATCGTCGCGGAGGACGAGGATCACGACGAGAAGCTGGCGGGATCGAGTGGCCGCGCCTACGACCTGATGGTGATCGGGGCGCACGGGATCGGCTATCAGCCCTACTCGCAGCTCGGCGGCGTGGTGGCGCGCGTGCTGCAGAAAGTGGAAAAGGATGCCTTCGTGGTGCGGAACGAACGGCCGCTCGCCGGGGGCAGCTTCATGGTGTGCGTGGACGGCTCCGCGTACAGCTACAAGGCCATGCGCCTCGCCCTGGAGATGGCGTCGGAGTACGGCGCGAAGCTCTACGTGGGCTCATCCTTCGATGTCGAATACCATCACGCGGTCTTCGGCAACATCAAGGACGTGCTCTCGGTGCAGGCCTCGAAGATCTTCAAGTTCGAGGAGCAGGAGGAGCTTCACAACAACATCATCGACAAGGGCCTGCTCAAGCTCGCCCAGGCGAACGTGAAGCGGGCGCGCATCATGGCGGAGGAGTACCCGGAGGTCGAAGTCGAGACCCAGGTGCTCATCGGCAAGCCCTTCCAGGTCATCCTGCAGTGGGCCGAGGAAGTCGATCCCAGCGTGCTGATCCTCGCGCGCCACGGGGCGCACCGCATCGAGGGCACGGACCTGGGGTCCCAGGCGCACAACCTGCTCAGGCAGTCGAACGCGAACATCCTTCTCATCGGCACCACCGACGTTCGTCCCGAGGAGATTCCCTGGATCGAGGAAGATGGCGAGATGGGGCTCGAGTGGGCTCCGGAGGCGGAGGTCCGCATCCTGCGCGTCCCGCCCTTCGCGCTCGGCATCGCCCGCAAGGCGGTGGAGGAGTACGTGCTGGAGAACTGGCGCCCGGGCGAAGACCCGTCCCGGCCCTCCGCCAACGGATCCAGTGCCGCCGATGGAGCAGGGGCGAACGGTGCCCCGGGCGCGCGGGCCAACGGATCCAACGGGGCCGAACCCCCGGTCCTGGAGCCCGGGCGCGACACCGGCGCCACCCTGCCCATGGTGACCAGCAAGTGGCTGGACGAGGCGATCGCAAAGCTGCTGCCCACCCACATGCAGCTCATCATGGGGATCGGCACGGCCGAGGAGCTCGCCCTGGCCGAAGTGAAGGCGGCGGAGGCCATGAAGCGCACGGTGGTGGAGGGCAGCGACGCCGATTCGGTGTCCGCCAACCCGACCATCGAGGTGACGTGCCCCTACACCGGGCACGTGCATGAGCGAACGCGCACCGCCGCCGACCCGGTGGTATGGACCGAGGAGGCCTTCGACCGGCTGGGCGCGGTGCCTCTCATCGCCCGCCCCCTGGCCCGCAACACGGTGGAGCGCTTCGCCCGCGACCACGACTTCTGGCGCATCACCACGCGGGTCATGGACGAGAACAAGCAGGCCATGATGGAGGCCGACACCTTCGACACCGACACCATGCTGGTCATGTTCCGGGAGCTGCAGACGAAGCAGCTCAAGGCCGCCGCCGAGGGCGTCGACGGCCTGACCCCGGAGATGCGCAAGTTCATCGACGAGGCAAAGGCGTCCGGGGTGACTCGTTGCCCGATCCGGGACGTGGCCGAGCAGGCGGACGACTGCCCCGTCGACTTCAAGACCGTAAGCCCCGCCGACGCGAAGGCGGCCGTCGAGCAGTTCATGCGGCGAGAAGGAGCTTGATGGCCGGTCCGCCCACCGCCGTTCTGCCCACCCTGGGCCGGGACGGCTTCTCCGAACCCTCCACCACTCCCTCCCTGCGCTGGGTCGCGGAAGGCGTATCGGCGGATTCGGGGGCGGCGCCGGGTCTCCCGCACATCGTCGCGTGGAATCTCACCCGGCGCTGCAACCTGGAGTGCGCGCACTGCTACATCTCCGCGGGGGCGTGGCACCTGGCCGAAACGGAGCTGTCCACCGCGGAATGTCATCGGGTGCTCGACCAGGTTCTGGAGGTCAACCCGAATCCGGTGCTCATTCTCTCGGGTGGGGAGCCCCTCCTGCGCGACGACCTGGAAGAGATCGCCGCCCGGGCGAGCGCCGGCGGGGCCACCGTGGTGGTGGGCACCAACGGCACCCGCCTCACCGACCACCGCATCGAGTCGCTCATGGAGGCGGGGGTGAAGGGGGTCGCGGTCAGCGTGGACTCGCTGGTCGACACCTACCACGACCGCTTCCGCCACGGGTCGGGGGCGCTCTCCGACACCCTGGCCGCGGTGGACCGGCTGGCCGCCCACCGCCTGGACTTCATCGTCCAGACCAGCGTGACCCGGGGCAACCGGGCGGAGGTGGCCGGGATCGCCGCCTGGGCGGAGAGCCGGGGCGCGGTCTCGTTCAACCTGTACTTCCTGGTTCCGACCGGGCGCGGGGAGCGCATGCAGGGCCTCTCTCCGGAAGAGAACGAGGCGGTGCTGGCCGAGCTGGTGGAACTCGAGCGCAAGTACCGGGGCCGCATGATGGTGCGCTCCAAGTGCCAGCCGCAGATCATGCGCCACGTGATCGAGGGCGGAGAGGAGTCGCCGCTGCTCAACTACGGCACCCGCTGCCCGTGCGGCGTCCACTACTGCCGCATCACCCCCGAAGGGAAGGTCACCCCCTGTCCCTACACGCCGGTGGTCGCGGGCGACCTCACCACCACCCCCTTCCGCCAGGTGTGGGAGTCGTCTCCCGTCTTCGCCCGGCTGCGGGGCGGCGAACTGGGCGGGCGGTGCGGGCGCTGCGAGTACCGTTCGGTGTGCGGGGGCTGCCGGGCGCGCGCCCACGCCCTGACCGGCGACCTGCTCGGCCCCGACGATTCCTGCGCCTACGAACCGGCCGGCGACCGGGCGGTGATCGAGCCGCGGCGAGCGGTCGTGTACGGCGACGACACCTCCCCGGGGCTTCCCTGGACCGAAGAGGCGCGCGCGCGCCTGTCCGTGGTGCCCAGTTTCGTGCGCGGCGTGGTGTCCGAGCGCGTCGAGTCGTTCGCGCGCAAGCGCGGGTACACGAGTGTGACCGCCGACGTGATGGCGGAGGTGCGCCGCGGCATGCCGGTTGATTTCTCCAGGCGACTGCCTTTCTTCCTACGCAACCAGATGTCCGCGGCCGCATCGCGTGACGGGACTCCGGAGGAAGACGATGTTCCCCGGAGTTGACAAGACCTCGGAGAGAAACGTGCCGAAACCTGGTATGACGTGGCGCTCCGGCGCCGGACCCATCCTTCTGCTGGGTGCGCTCGCCCTCCTGGTGATGGCGGAGCCCGCGTTCGCCCAGGTGCCCGCCGGGCGCGACTACGGCGACTTCCCGGTCATCGGCGGGCGGGCGGCCGTGTGGATCGCGGCCCAGGTGCACCTGCTCTTCGCCGCGTTCGTGCTGGGCGTGCCCATGTTCGCGGTGGTCACCGAGGCCATCGGCATGTTCGGCGGCGACGAGCGCTACGACAAGCTGTCCAAGGAGTTCACCCGGCTTCTGCTGGTCGCGTACTCGGCCACCGCCATCTGGGGCGGCATCCTGCTCTTCCTGCTGGTCACCATCTACCCGACCCTGTTCAGCTATCTCGCGCAGATCTTCAACCTGTCGATGTGGATCTACGTGGGGCTCTTCTTCTTCGAGTCCTTCACGCTGTACCTGTACTACTACGGCTGGGACCGCTGGAAGCAGGGGCGCGCGAAGTGGTTCCACTGGGGGCTGGGCATCGCCCTGAACGTGTGGGGCACGATCGTCATGTTCATCGCCAACGGCTGGCTGACCTACATGATGAGCCCGCCGGCCGACGTCACCGTCGACACGGCTCCGCAGATGGTCCAGTTGTGGGCGGCGCTCACCAACGCGACCTGGATGCCGATCAACATCCACCGGCTGATCGCCAACGTCGTGTTCGGCGGGGCGGTGGTCGGCGCCTACGCGGCGTACCGCTTCCTGGCCGCAAAGAGCGACGAGGAGCGGGCGCACTACGACTGGATGGGCTACGTGGGCAACATGATCGCAATCGGCGCGCTCATCGTTCTGCCCTTCGCGGGCTACTGGCTGGGCCGCGAGATCTACGAGTTCAACCAGCAGATGGGCATCACCATGATGGGCGGCTTCATGAGCTGGCTGTGGATCATCCAGGCCTTCCTGATCGGGATTCTGTTCCTCGCCGGCAACTATTACCTGTGGGTGGGGATGGGCCGAATACCCGGGGCGGAGCGCTTCATGCCCTACACGAAGTACATGCTCGCCGTGCTCATCGTGGGCGTGATCGTATGGGCGACGCCCAACACCATGATCGCCAGCCGCGAGGAGTTCGCGGCGATGGGCGGCACGCACCACCCCTTCCTGAGCGTCCTCGGGCTGATGAGCGGCAAGAACACAGCGGTCAACTTCATGATCCTGACCACCTTCCTGTCGTTCCTGCTCTACCGGCGCGCCAACAAGGAACCGGTGGTGCCGTGGGCGCGCACGGGAACGATCGTGCAAGGCGCCATTTTCGTGGTGGCCTCGGCGATCGTGCTGTTCTACGGGATCTACGGCTACATGGTGCCGACCCTCGTGCGCATCGGCTTCTCGGTCTACCAGGTGCTCACGGTGCTCGCGTGCATCATCGGCGTGATCACCATCGACCTGCTGATGCTGCGGGGCGCCACCTCGAGAGGCGAGATCCAGTGGGGCCGCATGCCGCAGCGCTCGCAGTACGCCCTCTTCATCCTGGCGGTGACCTTCACCTGGCTGATGGGCCTCATGGGCTTCGCGCGCAGCGGCATCCGCCAGCACTGGCACGTCTTCGAGGTCATTCGCGACACCAGCCCCTGGGCGGCCACTCCGGCGCTGGGCTATTCGTCGGTGGTCATCTCGGCCTGCGTGCTCATCTTCTTCGGGCTGGTGGCCTTCATCTTCTGGCTGGGCTCGCTGGCCGAGAAACCCGTGATATCGTCGGCGGGCCGGACCTCGGCCGCGGGCGGGATCCAGAGCGACCTTCAGCCGGCACCCAGCGAGGGATAGGGGAGGCAGATGCTAAAGACCAACCTGAGTATCCTGGCCGTTGTGATAGGCTGCCTGGGCGTGTTCACCTGGGTCGCCAACGCCATCCCGCAGCTCCAGTCGGATGTGCCCGAGGACCTGGTGTTGTCGGACGACGTCACCCCCGAGGAGCTGATCGCGGCGGGCGAGGAGCTGTACAATGGCGGCGGTGGTTGCACGGCCTGCCACGGCTTGGGCGAGCGCGCCCCTAACCTGCTCACCGATCATGCGGGGACCGGGCTCATCGGCGAGCGCTGCGCGAACCGCGTGCCGGGCGAGGACTGCAAGCAGTACCTGCATACGTCCATGGTGGACCCCAACGCCTACCTGGTGGAAGGGTTCGCGCCGATCATGCTGGACGCGAGCCGCACCCTCTCGTCCGTGCAGATCTGGGCGCTGGTGGCCTACCTGCAGTCCCTGGGAGGGGAGGTCACGGTTACGGGGGCGGATTTCGCGGACGACGGTGGCGCGGTATCCGCCGGCGGCCTGGCGGCGGCTGCGCCTGCCGCTCCCGTGCTGGGTCCGACCGGGCCTCTCGACCCGGAAGAGCTTCTGACCCGGTACACCTGCGCCACCTGCCACGCGATCAGCGGGCCCTCGCCGCTGGGGCCGTCCTACGAGGGCATGGGATCTCGCCTGACCGCCGATGAAATCCGGACCTCCATCCTCGATCCCACCGCGTCGGCGGCCGAGGGATTCGAGCAGATGCTCGGGATAATGCCCCCGATGTTCGGGAACATCCCGGCGGCCGAACTCGAGGCGATCGTGCAGTTCATCGCATCGCAGAGATAGGAGACGCGCCTTGAGGGAGAAGAATCGATGAACACCAAGCCCTGGAAGCATCCGCTGGGCCAGGCGGCGATCGTCGTGGTGCTGGCGTACGTTCTCTTCGAATGGGGCATCTGGCTCCTGCCGCCCCTCTTCGGCGTCGCCAGCGCGCCGGTGCCCGCCACCGTGGTCCTGCAGTACATGGGGACCGTGGTTGTGGGCGTGCTGATCTGGGTCAGCGACTCCGAGGAGCGCTGGAAGCAGTTCAAGGCCCCCATCCACCGGGTCATGGTCGATCCGCGCCAGAAGGTCCTGCGCACGGCGCTCATGGTCACCATTCCCCTTCTGGTCGCCTTCATGACCTTCGACCGGGTGCGGCCCACGGTCTCGGCGCCGGCGGCGCTGCGTTCGGTGCACCCGGCGCCCCCCGGACAGATCGATTTCCGCGGCGAGACCATGGTCCTGAACGGGCTCGAGAACCCGCTCCGGCACGAGGGCGACCTGGAGGAGCACTACGAGGAGGGCAAGAGGATCTACGTCCAGAACTGCATGCCCTGCCACGGCGACGCGCTCGACGGGCAGGGGCACTTCGCGAGCGCCTTCAACCCCGCGCCCCTCAGCTTCCAGGACCCGGGCACCATCGTACAGCTCACCGAGAGCTTCGTCTTCTGGCGCATCGCCAAGGGCGGGCCCGGACTGCCGCGCGAGGCCACGCCCTGGGACTCGGCGATGCCCGCCTGGGAGGACCTGCTTACCGCCGAAGAGATCTGGCAGGTGACCATCTACCTCTACGAACAGACCGGCTGGGAGCCGCGCACCTGGGAGGAAGAGGGCGCCGAAGGGGAGGAGCACTGATGCGGGCGCGAGCGAGCAGTCGACGGGCTGCGATGGTACCCGGTTTCGTATTCGCCGCGGTGATGACGTGCGCCGTTTCGGCCCCTCTCGCCGCCCAGGAAGAGAACGCGCTCGGGCGCGACGTCTACGACCGCTGGTGCGCCTCCTGCCACGGCTACGAAGGCCTCGGCGACGGCTACGCGGCGACCTACATGCTGCCGCGCCCGCGCGACTTCACCCAGGCGCTCTACCAGATCCGCACCACCGCGAGCGGGCAGCTTCCCACCGACGACGACATCATGCGCGTCATCAACGAGGGCATGCCGGGCACGACCATGCCCGGATGGGAGGAAGAGCTCAGTCTCGAAGAGCGACTCGCGCTCGTCGACTACCTCAAGAGCTTCTCCCGGTTCTTCGCCACCGGCGAGGCCCCCGAGCCCCTGACCTTCAGCAGCCCGACCCGGGCCACCGAGGAAGCGCTCGCCGACGGGCGGGAGGTCTACGAGCTCATCGAATGCAACCGCTGCCACGGCATCGACGGGAGGGGCGACGGCACCTCCTCGCCGACGCTCGTCGACGACGCGGGGATGCCCACCTACTCGGCGGACCTGACCGAGAACTGGTACTTCAACGGCGGCGGCAGGGTGGAGGACATCTACCAGCGGCTGCGCACCGGTCTGGACGGGACGCCGATGCCGTCGTTCACCGACCTGATCGACGCCGGGGTCATCACCGACGAACAGCTGTGGAACCTCGCGCACTACGTGCGCAGCTTCGCTCCCGAAGACCCGCCGGGCATCACCGAGGTGATCCGGGCCGGCCTGGTGGAGGACGCGCCCCTTCCGGACGGCGTCGACGACCCGCTGTGGGAGTCGGCGGAGGCGTTCTACATCCCGATGGGTGGGCAGATCATCGAGAGCCCGCGCTGGTTCGTGCCGCAGGTGGCGGGGCTGTGGGTGCGCGCCCTGCACGATGGCGGCGAACTCGCGGTGCACGTCTCCTGGAGCGACCACTCCGAGAGTCCCGACACCGCGTGGGCCGCCTTCCAGGCCCAGGTCCTGTCGGCGGTGGGACCCGACGAGGGCGACATGGAACCAGGTCCCAGACCCGACGGCCTGTACCTTCAGTTCCCCATGGAAATCCCGGAGGGGATGGACAAGCCCTATTTCCTCATGGGAGATCCGCTGGACCCCGTGTACCTGTGGCATTGGGAAAGCACGGCCGGCGCAGCGCAGGAGGCCGACGCCCGCGGGCTGGGCACCATGGCCGCCCAGGGCGACGCCAGCCAGTCGCTCGTGTCGGAGGCGGCGTTTTCGGCGGGCCGCTGGGCTGTTATGTTCCGCCGCGCTCTTGAGAACGAGGATCCGGGCGATCTGCAGTTCCGCGTCGGTGAGCCGGTACCCGTCGGCTTCGCCGCCTGGGACGGCGACAACGGAGAATCGAGATCCCGGGGCTCGATCAGCTCATGGCACTACATTTTCCTGCAGGAACCGACGCCGGCCACCGTGGTGGTTGCGCCGCTGATTGCGACGCTGCTCACCGCCGGACTGGGCGTGCTGGTTGTGGCCCGGGCCCAGAGGCGCGAGCGGGAAGGCGCCGAGGGCCCGGATGAAGGCGACGCGTAGACATCGAAGTTCAAATAGCACCACGGAGGAAGGAATGAGAGACCTGTTCGGATGCGGCCGGGCCATGGTGATGGCGACGGCTGCGGTGTTCGCGATCGCGTGTGGCGGTGGCGGTGGCGGCGAGGCGGGCGGCGGCATGGAGGAAGCGGCCGCTGGCGAAGAGATGGCCTCCCCCGTCGACATGGCCACCGCGGGCGGCATCAACGCGATGGTGATGTTCGAGGGCATGGCGCCCGAAATGGATGCGATCGACATGGCGTCCGAGCCGAATTGCGCGGCCCGGTACACCGACACACCGACGGCCGAGGAGGTCGTGGTGGGTGACGGCGGCGGTCTGGCCAACGTCTTCGTCCATGTCAGGGAAGGCCTCGACGCCGGCATGAGCTTCCCCACCCCGGGCGGCGCGGTGGTCATGGACCAGGTCGGCTGCCGCTACGTGCCCCGCGTCGTGGGCGTGCAGGCGGGCCAGGACCTGACCTTCCGCAACTCGGACGGGCTGCCCCACAACATCAACGCCTCGCCCAGCGAGAACCGCGGCTTCAACATCAGTCAGCCGGTGAACATGGACACCAACCGCAGCTTCCCGCTGGCGGAGGTGATGGTTCCGGTGCGCTGCGACGTGCACGGCTGGATGAGCGCGTATGTGGGCGTGCTGGACCACCCCTTCCACGGGGTCACGGCCATGGACGGGAGCGCCGATCTGGGCATGCTCCCGCCCGGCGATTACGTGGTGGAGGCCTGGCACGAGCGCTACGGCACGCAGACCGCCAGCGTCACCGTCACCACCGGCGAGACCGCGATGGTGAGCTTCTCCTTCTCGGAAGCCATGGCGGCCAACGCCGTGGTGCCGCTGGGCGAGCCGATCGATCCGCACGGCCACGGAGCCCACGCTCTCGCTCCCGAGACACATTAGACACGAGCCGCCGAGGACGGGCCGGCGCCTCCCCGCAGGGGCGCCGGTCCGGCACGCGGCCGGGCACCCGGCCCGGCCGGCATCACCCCCGGCAGCGAGCAGGAGAACACCAACATGAGCTGGATGCTCCCCGAAAGTTTTTCCACCTTTGGGCCTGACGTCGACTTCCTGTACTACGCGATCCTCGTGGTGACGGGCATCGTCTTCGTGATCACCGAGGCGCTCCTGGTCTATTTCGTCATCCGCTACCGGCGGCGCGACGGGCAGAAGGCCACCTACATCCACGGGTCGACGAAGGCGGAGATCATCTGGACCACCGTCCCCTTCATCGCCGTGCTGGGCCTGGCCTTCATCAGCATTCCTTCGTGGAACATGATGAAGAACCCGGACAGCGTGCCCGCCGACGCCCTCGACTACATCATCAACGCGAAGCAGTTCGAGTGGGAGATCACCTACGCGGGCACGGACGGGGTCACCGGCACCGCCGACGACATCTCGACGATCAACATCATGCATGTCCCGGTGAACCAGGCGGTCAACATCACCCTCCGGTCCGAGGACGTGCTGCATTCGTTCTTCCTGCCCGAGATGCGGGTGAAGCAGGACGCCGTGCCCGGGATGGACATCACCGTCTGGTTCGAGGCGACCGCCGCGGGCGCGTACCCCATCGGTTGCGCCGAACTCTGCGGTAATCTGCATACGACCATGGGCGGGACCCTCAACGTATACGAGGCGGCCGAGTTCGAAGCCTGGGTCGCCTCCCAGAGCGCGGACGCCGACGACGCCGACGACGCCGACGATCAGGAGGACCAGTAGATGGACGCGCACGCGCACGCCCACGAGATGCCGTGGATTCGGCGTTACATCTTCTCGACCGACCACAAGATCATCGCCATCCAGTTCCTCCTGATGAGCCTGTTCTTCCTGGTCGTGGGAGGATTGCTGGCAGCGATGATCCGGTGGCAGCTGGGTTTCCCGAGCGAGCCCATGCCCGGTGGCATGCTCCTGCCCGACGAGATGATGGCCCCCACGCCCGCCGGCGCCATCATGCTGCCCGAGTTCTACAACTCGCTGGTCACCATGCACGGCACCATCATGATCTTCTTCGCGATCATGCCGCTGCTGGTGGGGGTCTTCGGCAACCTGCTGATCCCGCTCCAGATCGGCGCCGACGACATGGCCTTCCCGCGCCTCAACATGGCGTCGTTCTGGATGGCCTTCCCGGCCGGGCTGCTGATGCTGGTGAGCTTCGCGGTGGAAGGGGGGGCGGCCGGCGCCGGATGGACGTCGTATGCCCCGCTCAGCGCGAGCGGTGAGTACACCGGCGTTTACCTGGGGCAGCAGCTATGGCTGATCAGCCTCACCATCCTGGGCTTCGCGTCGCTCGCGGGCGCCGTCAACTACATCACGACCATCATCAACATGCGCGCGCCCGGGATGACGTGGTTCCGGATGCCGCTGGCCACCTGGGCGCTCTTCATCACCGCGATCCTGATCCTGCTGGCGATTCCGATCCTGGCGGGCGCGCTGATCATGCTGCTCTTCGACCAGACCATCGGAACCGGGTTCTTCCTGCCGGCCAGCGACGGCGAGCCGCTGCTCTGGCAGCACCTGTTCTGGTTCTTCGGGCACCCGGAGGTCTACATCCTCATCCTGCCCGCGATGGGCATTACCTCCGACGTGCTGGCCAACGGCGCGCGCAAGCCCGTCTTCGGCTACCACGCCATGGTGCTGGCGATCGTCTCCATCGCCTTCCTGTCATGGATCGTGTGGGGTCACCACATGTTCCAGAGCGGGATGAACCCGATGCTCGGCACCACCTTCATGATCACGACCATGGTCATCGCGGTGCCGTCGGCCATCAAGGTGTTCAACTGGCTGGGGACCATCTACAAGGGGAACATCCACCTGCACACCCCCATGCTGCACGCCCTGGGCTTCGTGTCGATGTTCATCATCGGCGGGCTCTCCGGCGTGTTCATGGCTTCGACCCCGGTCGACGTCTACATCCACGACACCTACTTCATCGTGGCGCACATCCACTACGTGCTCTTCGGCGGCAGCCTGTTCGCGATCTTCGCCGGCATCACCTTCTGGTATCCGAAGATGTTCGGCCGGCTCATGAGCGAGAAGTGGGGCAAGATCCACTTCTGGCTGACGCTGATCCTCTACAACCTGGTGTTCTGGCCCATGCACTCGATCGGGATCCAGGGGCACATGCGGCGCATCTACGACCCCACCCAGTACGAGTTCCTGCAGCCCCTGCAGCCCATCAACCAGTTCATCACGGTGTGCGTCTTCGCGCTGGTGGCGGTTCAGGCGATCTACGCCCTCAACTTCATCATCAGCATCTGGAAGGGGAAAAAGGCCGGCAACAACCCCTGGCACGCCAACTCGCTGGAGTGGACGGTGCCCTCGCCGCCGCCGCACGGGAACTTCGAGCTGGTGCCCATCGTCTACCGGGGGCCCTACGAGTACTCGGCGCCCGATGTGGACGAGGACTACTGGCTGCAGGACGCGCCTCCGCCCCGCGAGACCGCCGCGCCCGCGCTCGAACCCCAGCCGGTAGCGGACTAGACCCGATGTCCGTCTTCGTTTCGCCGGCGTAACCGCATTCCCTCCAGTGATCTGGAACTTCAGGAGATAGCTGACGCATGAGCCAACCAGCCGCATCGACAGCCGACCGGCATCCCATGCCCGGGATGATGGTCTACAACGTAAAGCTGGGAATGTGGATCTTCCTGCTGTCGGAAGTGATGTTCTTCACGGCCCTGATCGGGTCCTACATCATCCTGCGATTCGCCCACCCGGATCATTTCGCCGAGCCCGGGGCGGTGCTGAACGTGCCGCTGACGGCCTTCAACACGTTCGTTCTGATTTGCTCGAGCGTGTCGATGGTCAAGGCCTACGCCGCGATCACGCAGGGCGACCAGAAGGGGCTCAGGTTCTGGCTCCTGGTGACGATCCTGCTCGGCACCTTCTTCGTCGGCGTCCAGGTGTACGAGTACATCATCCTGGCCCGGGAGGGATTCGTTCCCATGGTGGAGCTGTACGGAGTGGCCCACGAGATCGAGGGAGCCGCCCTGTACGGAGCCACGTTCTACACGATGACCGGATTCCACGGCACGCACGTCACCATCGGGATCCTGTGCATGTGGTTCGTGCTGTACCGGGCGTGGCAGGGCAAATACTCTGCGGACAACTACGGAGCGGTGGAGATCATGGGTCTCTACTGGCACTTCGTAGACCTGGTGTGGATCATTCTGTTCACGATCGTATACCTCATCTGATCATCGGGCGGCGTCGGCCGCCTGGAACCAAGGAGACATCGGGATGGCAGGCAACGGCGAAGAGCCCAGATACTTCCTGATCTGGTTCATACTGTTCGTTCTGACGATGGCCGAGGTGGGGTACGCGTTCCTCGCCCTTCCGCAGTGGCTGCTGGCCACGGGGCTGATCCTCATGGCGCTCTGGAAGGCCCTGCTGGTGGCGATCTACTACATGCACCTGAAGTGGGAGCCCAAACGGCTGTGGATCCTGGCCGCGAGCCCGCTGCCGCTGGCGGTGATTCTGGTGATCGCCGTGCTGACGGAGTTCTGATCGGCTGACGGAGAAGGCGCGGGCGGCCGAGCGAGTCGCGCCGCCTGTCTCGCGACGTTCCGACAAGCCCTGACCGTGCCCGATGCGGCGCGGTCAGGGCTTTCTCGTGGATGGAGGGCTCTGGCTACTCTTGCGGCAACCGGCAAGGCGGGCCCAACGTCACGGATAGCCATGGGCTATGTCGAGCGTTCGGGGACGCCGGTTCCCTCCGGCCCAACTGAAGGAGGCGGTCCATGTTCGTGAAGCGGTTCTTCTATCCCGGGGCCCTGTCGGGCATGCTCGGCGCCGTTGCGATGGCGCTGTGGTTTCTGGCCATCGACGCGTCACAGGGCCAGCCCTTCCGCACCCCGGCGTTCCTGGAAGCCGCCCTTCTGGGTCGTGACACGGTCGCCGTGACTCCGGGCAGTATCCTGCTGTACTCCGTGATTCACCTGGCGCTCTTCGCGCTGGCCGGAGTGGCGGTAGCGTGGCTGCTGGGCAGGATCAGGGCGGTGCCCGGCGTCCTCGCGGGGCTGATCGTCGGATTCATCCTGTACGAGTTGGTGTTCTTTGCGAGCGTGGCGGTTACCGGGGTGGATATCGTCGAGAGCCTGGGCTGGCTGGAGTATCTGACCGGCAATCTGATCGCGGGGGTTACGCTGGTCGGCTACCTGCACATGATGGGGGCGGCGCCGGAGGTCAGCTGGTGGTCGATCATGCGCCGCCAGCACATCCTGACCGAGGGCATCGTCGCGGGCCTGATCGGCGCGGCCGTGGTGGCGGTCTGGTTCCTGATCTTCGACACGGTTTCGGGCCAGCCCTTCTTCACGCCCAGCGCGCTGGGGTCGGCCCTGTTCCTCGGGGTCACCGACCTCGACGCCGTCTCGATCCACATGGGGGCGGTGGTGGGTTATTCCGCCGTGCACCTCGGCGCGTTCGCGGTGATGGGGGTGGTCGCGTCGGCCGTCCTTACGCAGGCGGAGGAAGTGCCGCCGCTCCTGCTCGGGGCCGTGCTCCTGTTCGTCGCCTTCGAGGCCGCCTTCATGGGCTTCATCGCGCTCGGGGCAGAGTTCCTCCTCGGGCCCCTGGCCTGGACGTCGATCGCGTTCGCGAACGTGCTGGCGGCGGGCGGGATGGGGTACTACCTGTGGCGCAAGCACCCGAAGCTGCGCGCCGCCTTCGCCGCGAACCCGATGGACAGGACGGCCTGAGGGGGGCTTACCGCCCGCGCACCTCGTGCCGCCGCAGTACCCGCCCGGGGAGGGCCCCGGTCAGCTCGCCTCCGTCGACCACCGCCTCGCCGTTCACGAAGACGTACTCGATGCCCTCGTTTCCGCCACCCGGATCGAGGATCGTGGCGTGGTCCTGCACCCCCGGATAGTCGAAGGCGACCAGGTCGGCCTTCTGTCCCGGACGGATGTACCCGCGGTCGGGGAGTCCGATGATCTGCGCGGGCAGGCCGGTCGAGGAGCGCACGAAGAACGGCAGCGTGATGGTGCCCTTGTCGCGGACGTAGGTGGCGATCTTGTGCGGATACGTCCCGTAGTAGCGGGGATGTTGCCCGGGTGCCGGGTTGGGGACGATGCCCCCGTCCGTGCCGGTCGCCGTGAAGTCCTGGCGCATGTACCGCTCGACGTCCTCCGGGCTTCCCGCCAGGGGACGGAAGCGGACGCCTGAGCGAAGCGTTGGCTCGCTGTCGAGCGCGAACCGGATGAGCTGCTCCACCGGCGTCCGCCCGTTGGCCTTGGCCACCTCCGCGAGGGTGCGCCCGACGAGTGACTCGTCCTGGGGCGAGATGACGATAACGTGCCGGTCGGCCCCGCCCTGGAGGTCGAGCATGTACTCGATGTCCGCGACCATCTCGCGGTGCAGTTGGGGGTCATCCAGATAGCGGCGAAGGTTGTCCTTGTAGTTCGCGAAGAGCTCGCTGTGGATGACCCGCCACTTCGGGTCGTCCAGCCCGCCGGCGCGGCTCTCGCCCAGCGGCGCATAGTACCACGCCGGAATCACCTCCGCTGAACCACCGCCGAAGGTCTCGTAGGGGTACTGGTCGAGGTAGACCTGGACGCCCTCGGCGCGGGCACGATTGATCGCGGCCACGTCGGTCGCCGACTGGCCCCAGGTGGTCGGACCTTTCGCCTTGATGTGGGTGCCCACCACGCGGATGCCGGTTTCGCGCCCGATGCGAATGGTCTCGCCCATGCCGTCGGTGGCCGTGAGCCTCCAGCCCCGCGGCCAGGTCGGAGGCGGCGTGTACTCGCCCACGATGCTCGGAGTGAGCCACAGCGGAAGCGGGGACTGGCTGCGCTGGTGGGAGTAGTAGAAGCCGTCGTAGTCGGCGACGACGTGCGCCAGGGCGATGATCTCCTCGGTCGTGGAGAAGCGCCCGGGCCGGTACTCGGGTCCGGCGCCCAGCCCCCAGGCTCCGGCCTCCATCCCCTGGCGGACCTCGGCGACCATCACCGCGATCTCCTCCGGAGTCGCGTGGCGCTCGTAGTCGTCGCCCATCGCGACGGTGCGAACCGTGGCGTGGCCGACCATCGGAACCACGTTCAGCGCCGTGCCTCCGTTCTCGTACCCCGCGATCTCGGCTTCCAGGGGCCAAACGGGATTTCGTCCGTCCGGCCCGAACACGACGGTCGTGATCCCCTGGGCAACGAGGTTCGATGCCCTGCGGATCTCGATGCCGCCGGTGAACAGGCTGCGGTCCGCATGCGAGTGCATGTCGATGAAGCCGGGCGTGACGTGGAGCCCGGTGGCGTCGATCTCGCGGGCCGCGCTCGCACCGGCCAGATCCCCCACCGCGACGATCTCGCCTCCGGAGACGCCCACATCCGCGACGAACGCGGGATTGCCGGTGCCGTCCAGCACATGTCCTCCTCGAATCAGGAGGTCGAAGGACTGAGCCCGGGCGGTGAGGGGATGGACGGCGATGGCGAACAGGATGGCGAGCGGAATAGTGAAGCCGCGCATGGGTTGTTCCTCCCCTGAATTCCATGAGTTGCCGGACAGCAGCGGCCTGACCGGCTTCCCTGAAGAGTACGACGGCCGCCGGACCTCCGCGAGACGGCTGCGTTGGGCGTGAGGCTCCGGTCAGGAGAGCTGGATGACGGCGTTACCGTCCCTTGCCCGCGAGAAAGTCAGCCAGCCGCGACAGGTAATAGGCGAGAAGGATGCCCAGCGTCAGGAAGACGATCCCGAGCAGGAGATCGCCGAGGGAGGACGAGCGGGAGTACTGGACGAACTCGTAGCCCGAGAAGGCCAGGCAGAAGATGATGCCCGAATAGATGAGAAAGCGGTGGAAACCGATCAGGGACATGGGGTGGTCAGAGGTTGTCGACGGCGATGGCCTCGTCGATGAGCATGATGGGGATGCCGTCCCGTATCGGGTACAGGACGGTCCCGTCCTCGCGGACCAGCCCCGCCGTGACAGGATCGGTCAGGAGGTCGCCGCGCCGGTTGCGGACCGCGCCCCCTGCGACGGCTCGGTTGAGCGCCCTCAGCAGATCGTCGCCGGCCATGCGCAGTGGGGTGCGCGTTTCGGGGCAGACGAGAATGTCGAGGAGTTCCGGGTCGAGCATGCGCTTCCTGAGTTCCGTCGCGTTTTCGGGAGATCGGGACCCTTCCCCGGAGACGCCCGTAAGTTATCATGGCAGGCGAATCGATGGAAACGCCCGCCCACCGTCGCTCGCCCGGGAGGGCGAGACGCCCGCGCGCTCCGGATACGACGATCCTCCCATCTTCAGCAGGCAATCGATGCTTTTTTCCGTTCATGCTCCAGTTCGCGAAGGGCGCAGGAGCCGGCCGGCGCGTCCCGGCCACCTGCTTCTCCTCTCCCTCTTCCTGGCGCTGCCGCTCCTGGGCTGTCGCTCGAACGGGTCCGAGGGCGATGCGCAGTCCGGGCCCGAGGCGTCCGAGGCGGTCATGCCGGCAGGGCCCGGCCGCGACCTTGCCTGGGTGATCTTCGGCGCGGACACGGTGGTGGCCGAGGTCGCACGCACGCCGGATGAGCGCAGCCAGGGGCTAAAGGACCGCGACTTTCTCGCCCCCGGCGCCGGAATGATCTTCGTGTTCAGCACCGAAGAGGTTCGATCCTTCTGGATGCAGGACACCTTCATCCCGCTCGACATCGCCTATCTGGATGCGAATGCCCGCATCATCGACATCCAGCAGATGGAGCCCGAGACCACCCGTCTGCACACGTCCTCCGGGCCGGCCATGTTTGCGCTGGAGGTGCCCCAGGGCTGGTTTGCGGAGATGGAGATCGCAGTCGGGGCCCAGGCGGAGATTGTGTTCGGGACCTAGCGGGGCCCCCGTTCGCCTTCGTCATTTCCGCGCGATGATGGCCTCGTACACGAGCGGTCTCAGAAGGCGATCCAGGGGGGCTGCGCCGTAGGGCTGAAGCTGCGTCCACGCCATCGCGACGATCTCCTCGCGGGGGTCCACCCAGAAGTACGTGTTGGCGATGCCCGACCACCAGTAGCTTCCCGCGTTTGCTCCGACCGAGACGGCGAAGCCCAGGCCGAACCCCTGGTCGTCCAGTCCGGGCAGGATGGGAATCATCTCGTCAGGCAGGTGGTTGTCGGTCACGAGGCGGACCGTCTCGGGCTGCAGGAGCCTCACGCCGTCGAGTTCACCCCCGCCCAACAGCATTCGGCAGAAGCGGAGGTAATCGCCGGCCGTCGAAACCAGGCCGCCGCCGCCGGAGAGCCAGGTCGGGGGACGGGTGAAGGGGCCTTCGCCGGGAGTCCCCGCCGGGCTGAGGCCGTCGCCGCTGCGGAGGTACATCGCGGCGAAGCGATCGACCTTGCCGGCCGGCACGCGAAACCCTGTGTCGTTCATGCCCAGCGGCTCGAAGATGCGCTCGCGGAAGAAGTCGCTCAGCGACAGGCCCGATGCCACCTCCACGACGCGGCCGAGCACGTCCGTGGACACGCTGTAGTTCCAGCGCGCGCCGGGATCGTCGATCAGGGGCAGCGACGCGATGGTGGCGGTCCTCGCTGCCAGGTCGCCGCCCGCGCCTTCGGGGAGCGCGTTCAGCTCGCGGTTGTACATCGAGTCGACGGGGCTGTCGCCGAAGAATCCGTAGGTGAGCCCCGACGTGTGCAGGAGCAGGTCGCGGATGAGGATGGGCCGGCTGGGCGGCCGGGCTCCTCCGTTCTCGTAGACCCGGACGCCGGCGAAGCCCGGGAGGACGCTCCCGAGTTCGTCGTCCAGCGCCAGAAGCCCGTCCTCGACGAGGATCATCGCCGCGACGCTGGTGACGGGCTTGGTCATGGAGTAGATGCGGAAGATGTCGTCGGGCTCGAGGGGGTCCTGGTCGCGGATGCGCCAACCCTGTGCGTTCCAGTGCACGATCTCGCCCCTGCGGGACACCAGGGTCATGATTCCCGCCGTTCCGTCGCCGTCGATTAACCGCTGCATGGTTGGTGCGATGCGGGCTAGGACCTCGCTGGACATGCCGACTTCTTCGGGCTCGGCTGTGGTCCACTGTTGGCCGGATCCGGCCGAAGGGGCCAAGACGGTCCCGGCCAGCGCGAGGAGGAGAGCGATGGAGAGGGGACGCGGCGCGGCGCGCGGCGCATCGTTCGGCGTGAGCTTCATGCGGGTTTCCGGTTCGGCGTGGGTAAGGGTCGCGGGCGGGCGGGATGCCATGCGGGACAACATGGACGTGTCGATCCCCTTTCGCGACCGTGCCGCCCGGGCAAGTTTGCGGGCCATGAAGACGCCCGGCCCCATCTACGCCCTGACGCTGCTCGCCCTGCCCGGTTGTACCGACGCGCCCGAGCCACCTCCGTTCGCCGCGGTGGCCGATTCGCGCGAGCTCATGCTGTCGGTCATCGAGCCGGCGGCGGAGGTGTACTGGGATGCCGTGGGCGTGATCATGGACGAGCAGGGCACGCGCCACATCGAGCCCGTCGGCGCCGCGGAGTGGGAGGCTGTGGAAAACGCGGCCTTCGTGCTGGCGGAGTCCGGCAACCTTCTGTTGCTCGAGGATCGCGCCCAGGGCCGGGACGACTGGAAGACGATGTCCCGCGCGATGATCGAGATCGGAAGGCGCGCGGTGGAAGCGGCCCGGGCCCGGGATCCCGACGCCGTCTTCGAGGCGGGCGGCGAGGTGTACCTGGTCTGCACCGGATGCCATGCCGTCTACGCCGCCGAGACCCTGCGCCCGTCCTACAACGCGGACCCGGAAGTCCCGTGATCCGGCGCGCCCCGTGATCGAACGCTTCCTGGGCTGGCTCGGCGAGACGTCCTGGAGCGTGGCTCTGCTCGAGTCGCTGTACGTGTGGCCCCTGGTGGAATCGACGCACGTCCTCACGCTCGGCCTCTTCGTAGGCACCACGGTGATGATGGACCTGCGCCTCACCGGCATCGCCTTCCGCAACGTGCCCGTTACGGCGTTCACCGGCCGGCTGCTTCCGTGGACGCGGATCGGCTTCGCCATCATGACGATGACGGGCCTCCTCCTCTTCTACTCGCAGCCGCTCCGCTACTACCACAACATCTTCTTCCGAGCGAAGGTCGTCGTGCTGATGCTGGCCGGCGCCAACGCGGCGATCTTCCACACCGGCGTGCACCGTAGCGCGGGCGACTGGGATGAGGACGAAACGCCCCCGCGTTCAGCGCGCATCGCCGGCGCGGTGTCGCTCACGGCTTGGGCGGTCGTCGTGATCGCGGGTCGCCTGATCGCCTACAACTGGTTCGACTGCGATCTCCAGCCGCAGCCTGGGTGGGTGAACCGGCTGGCGGGGTGTGGCGTGGGCGGCGCCGGGGCGGAGTAGACGACCGTGCTCGAACCGTTCTTCCGCTGGTGCGAGTCGACCGCGCTCGGCCGGGCGGTCGCCGAATCGGTGTGGGCCTTCCCGATCCTCGAGGCGGTGCACCTCATCGGGCTCTGCGTGCTCGGGGGCGCCCTGCTGGTCGTGGACCTCCGGCTGCTCGGCCTGGGCCTCACCTCCCAGCCGGTGGCCCGCCTCGCGCGCAACGCGCGTCCGTGGCTGGTCGGCAGCTTGGTGCTCATGGCCGCCACCGGCGTGCCGCTCTTCCTCTCCGAGGCGATCAGGGCCTACTACAACACTTCGTTCTGGGTGAAGATGTGCACGTTGCCGGTGGCGCTGACCTTCACCTTCGTGGTGCGGGAGCGGGTGGCGCGTCGGGAGGCGGACGCCCCGGGCGCGACCGGCCGCATCGTCGGCGCGGTCTCGCTGGCCCTGTGGTTCACCGTGGCGGCGGCGGGGAGGTGGATCGGGTTTTCGTAGATGGGGATCCAGCGCGGATCGGCGCTAACACCGTCCCCGTTCCCGCCGAGCCCTGATCAGGTCCTCATCGTACGGCGCGCCCGTCCCCGACGAACCCAGGAAGATCTTGCTGCCGTCGGTGAAGGTCACGTCGCGTCCGTTGGCGCGCCTGAGGGAGTGGTCCTTGGCCTGGTAGCCGTCCACGATGATCTCGGTGCCGGGCTGCAGGCAGTCCCTGCGCAGCCCCCGTCTGAGCAGCACGTTGGGGGTTCCTCCCTCCACCGCCCAGACTTCGGAGGCTCCGTCCTCGTTCTCGATCTCCAGGTGAATCCAGGTGTGCGGGTTCACCCATTCCAGCCTCACGATCCGCCCCTGCAGCCTGATCGGCGCGTTGCGGTCGAATTCGGCGCCGAAGGCATGGTGGGCCACCAGCGGTGCCGCGACCACCGCCGCCAGCGTGACGACCACCGCTCCCAGTGCGACGACCACTGCCCCGAGCAGCGCTCCATTCATCCCGCGCATCTCACTGCCTCCGTTCCTGCGCCCGCGCGCCGCGAAGCACGTTCTCGAGCGAGTAGTTGCCCTCGTGGCAGGCGTATTCGTAGACGAGCCCGTCGAGCCGCGTGAACGGCACTTCGCCGCTCCAGGTCCGGGAGAACATGCGCGGATCCTCGACGGTGAATTCGTAGTTGATCGTGTTCTCGTCCGCCAGCGTGAAGCGCTCGACCACCCTCATCTCCGCGGAGGGCGGGATGCCCTGCAGGGTCTGGTTGGGGTGGAGGTTCGTGGTCTCCACGACAAGAGTGTCTCCCTCCCAACGGCCCCAGGAGTCGCCCATCCACGGGCGGATATGCGCGGGCAGCCGGCGCGGCTCCCCGAGCCGTATGACGCGGACATCGTGGACCATCTCGGTCATGATCATCACGTGGTCCGGCGTCTGCACGATCGTGTAGTTGTTGTTGTAGAAGTAGTTCGGGAGCATCGGCGGCCCGGCGTTCGAGCCGAACGACATGATGCAGCGCTCGCCGAGCGGCCGATTCTCCGGGTTGTCGTAGGCGCCGAACCGTTGAGCCAGCCGCCGGCGCTCCGTGACGCGCTCGCGGCCCTCTTCGCTCAGCTCGGGGACTCGTCCGTCGGGCGGATCGACGATGAGGGAAGTCCTTGGTTCGCCGTTGAAGATCGCGACGCGCTCGCCGGCGTCGATATAGAAGGCGTTGTATCCGCCGGTACCTCCCGTCGCGGCGTCGAAGCGGGCGTTGCCCGTGAAGACGCCGCCGACGGGCGGGGCTTCCCGGTTGGGGTCGCTGTCGGCGTAGCCTTCCGCCCGCGACTCGACGACGCGCCCTTCGATCCGCGCCACTTCCTCCCACGTGAAGACCGGATCCTGTCCCTCGGGGCGCTGGATCGGCGTGACCGTGGCGTTGGTCCAGTTGCCCTGCAGGTCGGGGTGTCCGGCGGGCGTGCGCGGCATCGTCCAGTTCGTCGATGGGCGCTCCGGCTGCTGGGCGCGCAGGGAAGAGGCGAACAGAGACGGACCGAATGACAGGGCCAGCGTCGCGGCCAGCACCGTCAGGCCGGGTCTCGTTCTAGCGCGGGAGCGGGTTCCTGCGCAGATGTCCATATATCAGCTCCTCTACGAACTCGACGCACTTGAACTGTCCCAGGCGCGCGTTCGGGTCGATGTTGCGATACAGCGGCATGCGAATGGTCCAGAGGCGGGAGAACGTTTCCGGGTCCTCGAGGTCCGCCTCGTACAGGATGTGGTCCGGGCCGGTCATCGTGTAGCGTTCGGTGACCCTGAGGCCGGGTCCATGGTGGTTCCCCGCCCGATCAAGCCATGTGCGGCCGTTGAAGCCGGTCACCTCGACCACGAAGGTGTCGCCCTCCCAGCGGCCGTGGGACTGGCCCATCCACGAATCCACCTGCGGCGGTCCCGGGTCGTCAAGATAGATGTCGCGCATTGCGCCCGCGTACTCGTAGGCGATAAAAAACCTGCTCTCGCTCTGGAAGATGCGGAAGGGGAAGGGCATGTAGGTGGCGCGCGGCACGCCCGGCAGGTAGCACCTGATCTCGGGATCGCGCTCGAGCCATCGCTCCCGATTCTCGTTGCGCAGCGCCAGCGCCTCGGGCAGGTAGGGGATCTCGCCTCCTTCGACGACGCCGTAGCCGGAGGGGACGGATCCGACGGCGCCCAGGGCGAGGACCTCGTTCGCCGGGACCGGGACCACCGGGCCGGGCTGCATGGCGAGTGCCGGACGGGCCGCGTGCGGCTCGATGTCCCAGTGGGCGTTCCCGAGGGCCTGCCACAGGCCGTTCATGTCGGGCGTGCCGGACGCCGTCCGGGGGATGCCGTCGCTCCCGGCGCAGGCCGATATCAGCAAGACCATGGCCGCCGGCAACGGCAGGGCCAACCTTCCGCATGCAGTCATTCCCGTCTCCCGGTCGCGGGCGTGGCGGGGCCGGTCACCGGACTGCGAACGCCAGCAGCAGGTTGCCCGGCATCTGGCCGAACGGAGCGTAGCCGCTGTTGGTGAACAGCATGCCGCCCGCGATCACCGGACCCGGGCCGTCGATGGCCCCGCCTCTGCCTTGCACGCCGTTGGAGGTCTCCGTGACTTCGGTCGTGTCGAAGTCCCACAGGACCCGTCCGTCCTCCGCCGCGTAGGCCCGCATGTGTCCGTCCAATCCCCCCGAGAAGACCACGCCCGGAATCGCCGCGGGCGCCGCGGAGAAGGCGCGGAGGCACCTTCGCTTGCCTTCGCACGCGTCCTCCGGGGCCGGAACGCTCCAGACGACCTCGCCGGTGATGAGGTCCAGGGCGTACATCCCCGGCGCCGGGGCCAGTTCGGGATTCAGGTCCGCGACTACCAGGTCCCGGTCCGCGTTGGGCGCGTAGGCGTATCGGCCGTCGGTCGCCATGCCCCAGTGGATTCCTCCGAGCACGCTTCCCTTGCCTACCCTCGTCGACCAGAGCACCGCCCCCTCGTCATCCGGATCGAGTGCCCAGACCACCCCGGACTTCTGGCCGGCCACGAGGATCTCCCTGCCGTCGGTCCGCTTGACGAGCATCGGCGACATGCCGAAATCGAAGTCCGGCCCCGGGGGATCGGGACAGTTCTGGCGGGCCGTGGCCGATGTGCAGGCCATGGTGAAGGCGTCGTCCGGGGTCGCCTGGAACGACCACGCCAGCTCTCCGGTGTCGATGTCGATCGCGATGATCGCGTCGCTGCTTGCCGTGGTGGGCCGGGTATAGTTTTCCCCGGTCCCCGCGTAGACGAGTCCGCGTGCCGTATCGATGGTGGGGCTGGACCAGACCGGCGCGCCCGAAGGAGCCCACAGCGGCGTGCCGATGTCATTTGCTCCCGCTTCCTCCGGGTAGTCGGGAATGACGCGATGATACCACAGGACATCGCCCGTCATCGCGTCGAGAGCGGCCACCGCTCCGGAGGCGGTGCAGCACTCGTAGCTGGGGTCGCCCGCGACGGCGACTTCCAGTGAGGAGACGGGGACGAAGAGCCGGCCGTCGTGAAGGGCGGGGCTCCCCGTGGTGTTCGAGGTGGAATGCCAGCCGACCTTGTACCTCCACACGACGGTTCCGGTGGCCACGTCGAGTGCGTAGGCGTTGGTGCGATAGTCGACGAACCAGGCGGTCTCCCGGCCCCCGGGGCCCTCCCCCGCCAGCACCGCTCCGCGCACGGCGGCGTCCGCCTCGAAGCTCCAGCGCACGCACCCGCTGGCCGCGTCGAGCGCCAGCACCTCGCCGAACGGCCCGCCCACGAGGACGGCGTCCCCGATGACGGTGGGCCTGGTGCGCACTTCTCCCGCGTCCGGGAAGGCGAAGGCCCAGCGCAGCTCCAGATCGGGCACGTCATCGGCGCTCAGGCCGGCCAGTTCAGCGGGCTGGAATCCCGTCGCCTCCAGGTTCCCGCCCCATCCCATCGAGACGATCGCGTCCAGGCCCAGCTCCTGCCAACCGTGGTCGGCGCACAAGGCCGACTCTGGCAGGAGGTCGCTCGCGTAGGCGCGTCCGGTCAGGTACTCGGCCAGCCCGATGCGTTGCTCCCGTGTCAGGTCGGCGCCCTCCACCCGCATCACGCCGTCCTCGAGCGAGGCGACGATCGCGCGCGGCGAAAGCCCCCTGAGGAGCATCGTACCGGGTGTGCGGCTCTCGCCCGCGGCGGTGTGGCAGCCGGCGCAGGCCTCCTCGAACAGTTCCGCCTCGGCCTCGAGACCCGGACGGCCCGCATCCTGGGCGCAGGCGGAGATCAAGGCAGCCCAGGCGACCAGGCCGGTCGCGCCGAATCTCGTGAATCCAGGCTGCATCATGCTACCGCCCCGAAATCCTCCCGTAGGTCAGCGTACGCCAGCCCCACTCGAGCGGGCCATAGCGGTAGCGCCGCAGCACCGGCGGTGACCACCATAGCTCGAGGGCCCACACCCCGAACACGACTAGCAGCATCTGCCAGCGCTCGACGCTCCCGAACAGCCCGAACCCGTGCCCGTAGAAGATAGTCGTGCACAGGACGGTCTGCGCGAGGTAGTTGGTGAACGCCATGCGCCCGGCGGCGGCCAGGCGAGCCTGCAGAGCGGGAAACCAACGGCGGCGGATCGCCAGCATCACGAGACCGACGTAACCCAGGGCCATCGCCAGGCTTCCCCAGTAGTTGAACTGGAAGCCGAGGAAGAAGGAGCGCTCCCAGCTCCATCCGCCGGCGAAGTTCCACCAGATTCCCGCCGCGACCACGGGCGTCCCGACTCCGAATCCCAGCAACGCCAGGCGGGTGTAGAAGCTGTCGCGGCGAGTGGCGTCGAGGATTCGCCAGCGGTAGAGCGCCATGCCCAGGAGCATGACGCCCGCGGCTTTCCACAGCGTGAGGAAAGGGAGGACGGTGGTTTGCATCATCAGGGTATCGGGTACCCGTTGTCCCTGCTGCGCCAGCCAGTCGCCACGGTACGCGCGCAGGGTGGCCTCGATTTCGGCGGCGGCCGGCGCCCAGGCGGCGGCGATGTCCGCCGTCTCCGCTTCGGGAAGCGCAGGCGCGAGCAGGCCGACGCTGACGGACAGGAAGCTCGCCACCGACATGACCGCCAGGCCCGTGACCAGCAGGGTCGCGGGTGCGCGGTTCCGCAGCAGGAATACCAGGCAGCCACACACCGCGTAGGTCACCAGGAAATCTCCCGCCCAGAGCAGGTATCCGTGCGCGAGGCCGATGAGCAGCAGCCAGAACATGCGCCGGTAGTGCAGCCCGGCGGAACGGCCGCCGCGGGCTTCCGCGCGCTCGGCGAACAGACAGACACCGGCACCGAACAGGAGCGAGAACAGCGTCATGAACTTCTCGTCGACGAGAAGGTGACTCGCCGCCCAGGCGAACAGGTTGGCGCCCGTGAGGTCGCCGTAGGCCGTGGGGTTTGTGTACGCCGCCGACGGCATCGCGAACGACTGGATGTTCATCACCAGAATGCCGAGCACGGCAAAGCCGCGCAGGACATCCAGGCTGATGATGCGGTCGCTGGCTGCGACCGGATCGAAACGCTCGGTCAGCTCCCGGCCCCGCCCATGCGATGATCGAGCGTCATGTGGTCCTCATCCATCGTGCCCCAGAGCACCGCCGCGCCTGCCGCGATGATGATCGACGGGTAGAAGAGCACGTTCGCGCCCTCGATGAACCAGCCCCACGGGTCGAGTATCGACCGCCACACGGCCACCGCGGTGACGCCCAGGATGAGGAACATCAACGGGTAGGTGCGCCTGCGCCAAAGCCCGAGCACGACCAGCACGCCGAGCAGCGTCTGCAGCACGCCGAACACGTTGAGGAAGAGAGCGCTGTTGCCGATCCCGAAGTAGAACGAGTCGGCGACCGCCACTCCGTGGTCGACGTTGACGAGCTTGTCCAGCCCCCACATCACCAGCAGCCATCCCGTGCTGATTCTCAGTATGCACAGTCCCCAACGTTTCATGCCGGCCTCCTCCAGGTGTGGTTTGGTGCGCGGGTCCCGCCTCAGAAGCCCTCGTCGGCCGAAGGACCGTACATCCCCGGCACGGGAGCGTCACACCCGCGCAGGTAGACGGCGAGCTGGGCCCGGTGGTGCACGATGTGGTTCATGACGAAGAAGCGGAACACCATCCCCTTCGGCATGGTGAAGTGGACGGTGTCGCCGGAACGGAGCGTCCACATTTCCTGAAAAGTCTCCGCCGAGGCGGCCTCGAGGGCCTCGCGCGCGTCGGCGATGGTCGCGTCGTATGCCGCCACGATCTCGGCGGTGCTTGCGAACTGCTGCGCCTCCCAGGGCTGGGACAGGTCGATCTCGTCCTGCTCGAAGGTGGGCCGGGTCCAGCCGCCCACCGTGGCAACGTGGGTCGCGAGTTCGCGCATCGTCCAGGACTTCTCATGGGGGCGGTACTCGAGATGCTCGTCGGGTATGGCCTCGAGCATCCGGCGCGTGTTCTGGCTCTCGTGATCGAATTCCGGGAGAAGCATGGCTCCTTGCATGTCGGCGTGTCCTGTGCGAGGGTCTGGGAGGAACGCGAAAAGGCAGGAACCAATCTAGCGAGCGCGGATCGACCGTGGGAAGCCATCGACCCACCGAACCTCCCGGGCGGGAACAGGGGAGCGACGGGAACGGCGTATCCTCGAATCCGGCAGGGGGCCGCGGCGCCCGCCCGCCGCTGGAGGCGGACGCGATGACGATCTCGGTTCGTCCCGAGTACGCGACCCGCTACTCCGATCCCCGCGTCCACCAGTACGTCTTCACCTACGACGTCACGATCAGGAACGTGGGCGGCGAGGCGGCGCAGCTGCTCTGGCGCCACTGGCTGATTCACGATCCCGTGGCGGGCGACCACGAAGTCGAAGGGGAGGGCGTGGTGGGCGAGTTCCCAGTGCTGCGGCCGGGCGAGGCGCACCGCTACCAGAGCTTCTGCGTACTCCGCGGTCCGAATGGCCACATGGAGGGATTCTACCACTTCCGGCGGGGGGACGGCTCCCTGTTCCGCGCTCCGATCCCGCGCTTCCACTTCCGTGCCCCGCCCGAGGTGGCGGGCACCGTGTTCAACTAGGAAGGCAGCACCGATCGCAGCGCATCCCAGAGCGCCGCCACGTCCGCTTCGTCGTTGTAGACGTGGGGCGAGATGCGGAGCGCCGTCCCGCGCAGCGAGACGTGCACGTTGCGCGCTGCCAGCGCCTCGCTCACCGCTCGCGGGTCGAGGCCGGCGGGAGCATGCAGCCCGAAGAGGTGGGGGGCGCGCCAGGGTCCATCCTCGACCCCGAATCCGGCTTCTCCCGCGCGCTCGACCAGCTCGGCCGTGAGATTCCCGCAGTACTCGGCGATGCGGGCGGGCGTCCACTCGAGCACGAGCTCGAGCGCGGCATTCATCATCGGCACCAGGATGAAGTTGCTGCGCTCGCCGACGTCGTAGCGGGTCGCACCGGGCTCGTAGCTGTCGGGGTAGTTGCCCGCCAGGCCGGCGAAGTCGCGGCTGCCTTCGCGGCCGATCCACGTCTCTTCCAGGGGGACGCCGTCCAGAAGGCGCGGGCCGAAGTAGGCCAGGCCGATGGAATAGGGCCCCATCAGCCACTTGTAGCCGGAGCAGATGAGTGCGTCGGGCCGGATGCGGGCCACGTCGAACTCCATTGCGCCCACCGACTGCGTGCCGTCGATGATGAGGTACGCTCCGACTTCCCGGGCGCGCGCGGCAATGGCGTCGATGTCGAAGAGGGTTCCGTCGGTCCAGTGGACGGCGCCCATGGTGACGACCGCGGTATCGGTATCGATGGCCTCGAGGATGCGGGTGCTCCAGCGCTCGCCGCAGCCGGGGCCGGGGCGCGCATCCGTCACCCGCAACTCGGCCCCGCGCTCGCGGGCGAGCCGTCGCCAACTGTGCACGTTGCCGGGAAACTGGCGCGCGGTGAGCACGATGTTGGAGCCACGCGCCACGTCGATGTTGCGGGCGCAGGTCGCTACTCCATAGGAAGCCGCCGGGATGATGGCGATGTTGTCGGCGGGAGCGTTGACGAGGCGGCCGAAACGGCGGCGGAGTTCGTCGCAGGGGTCGAAGAAGTCGGCGGGCCCGATCCCGCTGGGTGCGCACTTGGCGCGGATGCCCTCGATACCGGCTTCCTCCACAATGCGCGCGAGCGGGCTCAGGTATGCGCAGTTGATGTAGTGGATGTCCGGATCGAGGGAGAAGGCGGACTTCTGGCAGGTGAGTGGGATCATGGGGCGTGCGCGTGTGTCACCGGGTGTTCCGGGGGCTGTCGGCCGGCGGACATTGCCGGTCCTGGTTGGGGGCCACCAATTGTAAGGCACGCCGGGCGGTCGGCATACGCCCGGCCCGGAATGCCCCCAGGGCCCTGACACCTCGCCCACAGGCCAAGGCTCGACCCATGAACATCGCGCGCGCTTCGCTGGTCCTCACCTTCATCCTTCTGCTGACCACTCCACCAAGGGCATCGGCGCAAACCGACCCGGGCCCCTACGACATCCTGATCACCGGCGGACGCATTGTGGATGGCACCGGCAACCCGTGGTTCTCCGGAGACGTGGCCATCCGCGACGACCGCATCGTGGCGGTGGGACACCTTGGCGATGCTGACGCAGCCAGGGTTATCGACGCCACCGGACTCGTCGTAGCGCCCGGGTTTATCGACCTGCACACCCACTCGGACGGGCGCCTGCTGAACGACGGCACGGCGCAGAGCAAGGTGCGGCAGGGCGTGACGCTGGACGTTGCCGGCGAGTCGAGCAGCCAGGCGCCGCGCGACGGCATGGACACCTCCGGCGGCGGAGGCTGGACCACCTTCACCGGGTATTTCCAGCGACTCGAGGAAGGCGGCATCTCGATGAACCTCATTTCCCACGTCTCCTACCATCAGATACGCCGCGTGGTGAAGGGCTTCGACGAGAGCCCGGCGAACCCCGCCGAGCTGGAGCGCATGAAGGAGCTTACCGCCCGGTCGATGGAGGAAGGCGCCTGGGGCCTCGTCACCCGCTTCGGCAGCGGCGGCCCCCGCCATCCCGAGGAGGTGCTGGAGCTGGCCCGGATCGTGGCGTCGTACGGGGGCAACTATACCTCGCATCACGGCAGCGAGGGCTACCAGCAGGAGCGGGAGATCGACTTCGCCATCCGCGTGGCCGAGGAAATCGGCATCCCGGTGCACCTGTTCCACTTCAAGATCCGGGCGCGGAACAACTGGGGCACCATCGATCGCAACATCGGTCAGATCGCCCAGGCTCGCGCCCGGGGTCTCGACATCACGGCGAACCAGTACCCGTACACGGCGATGTTCCACGGGTGGAGCTCCTTCTTTCCGCTGTGGGTCCGGGAGGACGGACCCGACGCGTTCGCCCGCCGGCTGCGCGACGACTCTCTCAGGGAGAGGATCAAGAGCGACCCCGACTTCATCGCCTGGGCGGAAGAGCACGGCTGGTGGGAGGGCATCGTGCTCGCACGGGCCAGCCTGCCCGAGGTTCGCCGCTACGAGGGCATGCGCGTGGCCGAAATCGCGGAGGAGCTGGGCGTGGACGACCCCGCCGACGTGGTGATCGACCTGATGGCGGCCGAAGGCGGCAGCATCAGCGGCATCTTCCACACCATGTCGGAGGAGGATGTGCGCCGCATCATGCGCCAGCCCTGGGTGGCGCACGCCAGCGACGGATCCGCCATCAACCTGGATGCCCCCGGCGTCCCCCATCCACGCAACTACGGAACCGTTCCACGGGTGCTCGGGCACTACGTTCGCGACGAGGGCGTGCTCGAACTGGAGGATGCCGTCCGCAAGATGACGTCGCTGCCGGCGCAGATCCTGGGGATTTCCGACCGCGGGCAGGTGCGGGCGGGCTTCGTCGCCGACGTCGCCCTGTTCGACCCGGACGGCATCGCCGAGACGAACTCGTTCGAGAACCCGAAGTCCTATCCCGTGGGGATTCCCTACGTGATCGTCAACGGGACCCTGGTGATCGACGGGGGCGAGCACACCGGCGCCCGGCCGGGAAGGGCTGTTCGCGGGCCTGGCTTCCGGCCGGCGGGGCCGGTGAGCGACGGGGCGGTCGGGTACTAAGCGTAGTTGTCATTTGGTGTGATCAGATGTAAACTACGCCTATGATTGGGCGTCGCCTGTGGCTTACGCGAATCCGAGACGCATGGTCGGAGAGACCTGTCGTCTGGTTGTCGGGTGTGAGGCGGGTCGGCAAGACCTCGCTTGTCCGGATGGTGCCGGACGTGGTCTACCTGAACTGCGATCTGCCTTCCACCAGGCGTGCTCTGGATGACCCGGAGCTCTTCCTCGGAGGCCAGAAACCGGGTACGTCGCTTGCGTTCGATGAAGTGCATCGCATCGCCGATCCCAGCCTGCTGCTCAAGATCGCCGCGGACGAGTACCCGGAGCTTCGAATCCTGGCGACCGGTTCGTCGACGCTCGCCGCGACCGGGAAGTTCCGGGACTCGCTGACCGGGCGCAAACGGGCCATCTACCTGTGTCCGGTGCTCTGGGAAGAGTGCGAAGAGCCGTTTGGAATCGCGGACCTCGACCGACGGCTGCTGCACGGTGGACTGCCGGAGTCGTTGCTGAGCCGGAGGAAATCGCCGCACGCGTTCGCCGAATGGATCGACAGCTTCTACGCCAGGGACATTCTCGAACTCTTCAACGTCCGCAATCGCCAGGGGTTTCTGTCGCTGTTCCGCCTGCTGCTCAGGTGGAGCGCCGGTCAGGTCGACTACAGCCGGCTTTCACGGCTGACGGAACTGAGCCGACCGACGGTCAAGTCCTACATCGAGGCCCTGGAGATCGCCCATGCCGTCCATCTTCTGCGACCGTTCCGGGGTGGGGGTGGAGGCGAGATCGTGAGCAGGCCGAAGTGTTACGCGTTCGATACCGGATTCGTCACCTTCGAGAAGGGCTGGACCCGCATCCGCGAAGACGACCGCGGGCTGCTCTGGGAGCATCTGGTGCTGGATACCCTCCGGTTCCGTCACCTCGACGAGAACATCTTCTACTGGCGCGACAAGGCGGGACGCGAGGTCGACTTCGTGGTGCGTGGGCAGGAGGGGCGGCTGGATACGTTCGATTGCAAGATCGATCCGGACGAGGTCGACGTTCGAGCGGCGAGAGCGTTCCGGAGTCGGTACCCCCGGGGGCGGGATTACGTCGTGGTTCCGGTCGTGAAGCGGCCGTACCGGATCCGGCGGGGCGGGCGGGAGTTCGTGGTGTGCGGGACGAGGGGATTGCCGATTGAGTAGCTCGCTTCAAGGGTCTGGCCACGCGCTTCTCCATCTTGCGTGGCAACCAATTCGTAGTACGATACTGTTTGGTATCACCAAACAGGAACGCGTTTCCGATGAGTTATCACAGGACGCTCGATATTGACCTTCCGCCGGGGCAGTCCGCATTCCTTTGGGGTGCGCGCCAGACGGGCAAGTCCACGTACCTCCGTGAGCGATTCCGGGACAGCGTCTACGTCGACTTGCTGGACTTCGACGTCGTGCTGCGCCTGAGCGCTCGGCCATCGCGCCTGGGCGAAGAGTTGTCGTCGGTGCCGGAAGCTCTCTCGAAACCGGTGATCGTCGACGAAATCCAGAAGGTGCCCGGCTTGCTGGACGAGGTGCACCGGCTTATCGAGTCCCGCCGCATGGCGTTCGTGCTCTGTGGTTCGAGCGCCCGCAAGGTGCGGCACGCGGGCGTCAATCTGCTTGGAGGGAGGGCCTGGCGGTTCGAGATGTTCCCGCTGACGTGGCCCGAGATTCCGGACTTCGATCTTCTGCGGGCGATGAACGACGGGCTGCTGCCGGGGATCTACGGCAAACCGCACGCGCATCGCTCGCTTGCCGCGTACGTGCGCGACTACCTCACCCAGGAGATCATCCAGGAAGCTCTCACCCGCAACGCGGCGGCTTTCCTTCGGTTCTTCGAGGCGCTGCGGTATTGCCACGGCGCACTGCTGAACTATTCGGCCATCGCCGCCGATTGCGGGGTCAGCGCGAAGACCGTGCGCACGTACTTCGAGATTTTCCAGGACACCCTGGTTGGCTACCTGATCTACCCGTTCCATCGCCGCGCCGGACGCCAGAGCATCTCAGCGACACCGAGGTTCTACCTCTTCGACGTCGGGATAGCGGGACATGTATGCGGAAGAAGACTCACCGCGCCGGGAGGAGCGGAGTTCGGCCGCGCGTTCGAACACTTCATCCTGCTGGAGATCATCGCGTCACGCAGCTACCAGGAAAAGGACTTCCCCATCCAGTTCTGGCGCACGAAGACCAAGCTGGAGGTGGACTTCGTGCTCGGTCGCGGCGAGGTGGCCGTGGAGGTGAAGAGCCGCGTTCGGCGGGGAGACCTGCGGTCGATGAGGGCGTTCATGGAGGAGTTCGCGCCGCGCCGGGCGATCGTCGTCAGCGCCGCGAACGACCGCCGCCGGATCGATGGCATCGAGATCATGCCCTACGCCCACTTTCTGCGGCTGCTACATGCCGGCGAGATTCTGTGAGGAACCCCTACCGCTCGTACACCACCCTTCCCCCCACGACCGTCATGTCGACCTGCATGGTCTCCAGGCAGGGATCGGCGCAGTCGAGGTAGTGCTCCGAGGTGACCACCAGGTCGGCGAGCCTGCCCACCTCCAGCGTGCCCTTGTCGGCTTCCTCGAAGGTGAGGTGGGCGTACCCCTGCGTCATCGCGCGCAGGGCCTCCTGGCGGGTGATGCGCTGGGAGGGGCCGTGGACGCCGGCGCTGATGGTTCCCCGCGTGGTGAAGTGGTGGAGCACGGACCAGGGGTCCCACGGGACGACGGGCGAGTCGCTGCCCAGGGAGACCGGGATGCCGGCGTCGAGGTAGGCGCGCACGGGCGTGGTCCAGGCGGCGCGGTCGGCGCCCCAGTATTCCACCAGGCTGGGGGCGGCGACGTACAGGTGGTGCTGGGCGGTGACGGCGAGGCCGAGGTCGCGCATGCGCGGGAGCTGGTCGTCGCGCGGGATGAAACCGTGCTCGATTACCCAGCGCCGGCCGGCGATGGGTGCGTCGGTGTTGGCGGCCTCGTAGCCGTCGAGGACGAGGTCGATGGCGGCGTCTCCCACGGCGTGGGTGGCGACGCGCCAGCCTTGGCGATGGAGTTCGCGGACGGTGGCGATGTAGTCGTCGGTGGGGACGGTCTGCAGGCCGTGGAAGGTGCCGCCCTCCCCCCACGGCTCCTCGTACGGGTCGCGCATCAGGCCGCCCTCGAAGCCCCCGTCCACGCCGAGCTTGACTCCGCCGACGCGGAGCCACTCGTCGCCCTCACTCATGGCCGGCCAGGTTGCCAGGGCTTCGGTGAGTGCGTCGACGCTGCCGGCGCGCGGCCCACGCAGCAGGTAGTTGACGCGCAGGTTCAGGCGGCCCTGCTCCCGCAGGCGCTCGAGGGCGCGGTACTGGCCGGCCGACCCGCCCGGATAGCGGATGGCGGTCAGGCCGCGCGCGTTCAGCCGGGTGTGCTCGTCGGCCAGGCCGTCGAGGAGGGTGGCGGGGTCGGGAATAGGTCTGGGCGGCAGAGTGACCAGATCCTTGGCGCGGTCGACCAGCTCGCCGTTGAGGCGGCCGTCCGGGTCGCGGCCGATGCGGCCACCCGGGACCTCCGGGGTCGACTCGTCGATCCGCCAGTGCGCCAGCGCGGCGCTGTTCAGCACGTACTGGTGGCCGCCGCGCACCACCACGACCGGGTGCTCGGGCGCGGCCAGGTCGAGGTCGTCGCGGTACGGGAGCCGCTGTTCGGTCAGCTGGCCTTCATGCCAGTCCGAGTTGGTGACGATCACCTCGCCGGGTGGCGTCTCGCGCGCGGCGGCCGCGACTGCGTCGATGATGTCCCCGAGCGACCGCGCCCCGGACAGGTCGACCCCGGGACCACCGCCGATGCCGTGGTAGTGGTTGTCGGCCAGACCGGGCAGGACCGTGCGCCCTGCCAACTCCACCACCCGCGTAGCGGGTCCGGCCAGCCGGCCCACCTCCTGCGAGGTCGCGGCGGCCACCACGCGGTCGCCCCGGACCGCGAGCGCCTCGACCACCCCGGGGGACCCCAGGGTCAGGACATCGCCGCCCGTGAGGATCAGGTCGGCCGGCGCCTCCGCGGAGCGGCCGCACGCCGCCGCCAGGAGGATCGCCAGCGCGAGCGCCCCGACGGCGAGGCGCCCGCCCGCTACCGATCGGCCAGCCACGCCTCGGTCGCCGAGTGCAGCGGAACGGGAGCGTCATCCAGAAAAGCGAAGTCCACCTGCTCGACCATGCGGCTGACCCGGACCAGGATCTCCCTTTCGTTCTCGAGAATCCCGAGCACGTGGTTCACCACCGGCGCCTCCAGATAATCCATGGAGATGATCCAGTTCATCATCGCGATGGTCTGAAGCGGCTCCTCCGCGCCCGGATAGATCCCGCCCGGAAGCTCTCCGCGCGCGTAATACGGATAGGAGGAGGTCATCGTCTCGATGGCCTCGTCGGAGAGTGCGAGCAGGCGCGCCCCGCCGGTGGTGGTCGCCTCGAGGACCGCCGCGGCCGGGTATCCCACCGAAATGATGGACCCGTCGATGGCGCCGTCCCGCAACGCGTTCGCCGATTCGGTGAAGGTGAGGTACTGGACGTTGATGTCGTCGTATGTGATGCCGTGCGCGAGCAGCAGCTGACGCGACGACTGTTCGGTGCCGCTTCCCGCTGATCCCACGCTCACCCGCCCTCCGCGCAGCTCGGAGATGTCGGTTACCGTGGATCCCTCCGGCACCATCACGTGGGTGATGTTGGGGTAGAGCGGCGCAACCACGCGCAGCCCCGGGATCGGCTCGTCGTAGTCCCCCATGCCGCGGTAGGCCTCGTACATGGTGACCGAAAGCGCGATGGCGAGGTCCATCTGCCGCGCGTTGAGGCGGGCGATGTTCTCGACCGAGCCGCCGGTCACTTCTGCGGTGTACTGGCTGGTGCTGTCGAGCACCGAGAGCCGGCTGGCGATGGTGCCGCCCAGCGGATAGTAGATGCCGCCGGTGCCCGCGGTGCCGACGCTCCGGAACTGTCTGCCGCCGCCGGCTCCGTCGCCGCATCCGGCCGCAGTCAGGGCCGCCATCAGGGCGCACGCGATGAAATTGCTTCTGGTCACTGGGTCTCCTGCGAAGCTGGGTGGCCCGCCGCAAGTGCACAAACTCGCGACAAGGTATCAGCCTGCAGCCCGACTCGCGACGACGAGAACGCGCACGCAGCGGTGCGGTCGGGCAGGCTCACGGCCAGGGCCCCGGCGGCCCGTCATGAGGTGACCTCAGTTCTGGCCCTGCGGCGCGGAAGTCTCCGCCCTGCTTCCCAGCCAGAGCCAGAGCCCGATTCCAAGCAACGCGCCGACGACGTCAAGCATCTGCGAGGGCCCGAAGAGAGCCGCGCCCGCGACCACCACCGCGGCGCGCTCCCACACCGCCAGCGGCCTTCGGATGTAGCCGATCGCAGCTCCGGCCATGGCGCTGATTCCCAGGGCGCCCGTACCCGAGGTGAGCAGAATCTCAAAAAGAGATCCTTCCAGCAGGAGCGGCGGTGCATAGACGAATAGGAACGGCACCAGGAATCCCGCCATGGCGAGGAGCATGGCGGTGAGCGCCGTGCGCATGGGCGGAGAGGATGCCACTCCGGCCGCCGCGTACGCCGCCAGCGACACCGGTGGGGTCACATTGGAGATGCAGCCGAAGTAGAAGATGAACAGGTGCGCGGCCAGCAGGGGCACGCCCAGTTCCACCAGCGCCGGGGCCCCGAGCGCGGCCAGCACCACGTACGCGGCCGTCGTCGGCAGCCCCATTCCCAGGATGATCGAGCCCGCCGCCGTCAGCAGCAAAGCAGGGAAGAGCTGACCCTGCGAGATGACCACGATGAACTCCGACATGCGCAGCCCGATCCCGGTCAGCGACGCCACCCCCACCACGATCCCCGCCGCCGCGCACGCCGCCGCCACCTGCACGGCGCCGGTAGCACCGGCGAGGGTTGCCTTCAGGTAATCGCTGCGCTTCATTCGGGTCGAGGGCACCGCCAGCGAGAGCAGGAGCGCCGTGCTTACACCCCAGAACGCGGCACGCATGGGTGAGCGGCCCTGCGCAAGCAGCGTGACGATGATCAGGAGCGGGATGAGGAGGTGCAGCTTGCTGATGACCGAAGGGCGGTCCTTGTCGATCACGGGGTCGAGCCCCTGCTGCTCCGCCCGGAAGTGGATGGCGGCGAACAGGGCCAGGTAGTACAGAATGGCCGGGATGGCCGCCGCCAGCGCGACCGTGCGGTACGGGATGTTGGTCCAGGTCGCCAGGATGAACGCGCCTGCCCCCATCACCGGGGGCATGAGCTGCCCGCCCGTGCTCGCCGCCGCCTCGATGGCGCCCGCGAAGAAGGGCCGGAACCCCGCCCGGCGCATGAGCGGGATGGTGAAGGTGCCGGTGGTCACCACGTTGGCCACCGCGCTGCCCGACAGCGAGCCCATGAACGCGCTCGCGACCGCCGCGGTCTTGGCCGGTCCGCCCCTCGTCCGTCCCGCGACCCGGTCGGCGAGCGCGATCAGGAGTGCCCCGCCCCCCGCCATGTCCAGCACTGCTCCGAAGAAGACGAACAGGTAGACGAAGTCCGCCGAGACCCCCAGCGGAATGCCCCAGATTCCCTCGGTGGAGAGGTAGAGCTGTTCCAGCAGCCGCTGGGGACCGTAGCCGCGGTGTGCCAGAATCCCGGGCAGCCAGGGTCCGGCGAGGGCGTAGGTGATGGACAGGATCGCCACCGCCACGATGCCCCACCCCGTGGCCCTGCGCGCCAGCTCGAGCACCGCCACCAGCGTGATCGCGGCGGCGATCAGGTCGAGGGTGGTGGGATTGGCCGACCGGCTCACCAGAGCCTCGTTCTCCGAGACCAGGTAGGCGCAGCTGAGAACCGTGCCTACCAGCAGCAGCAGGGAAACCGCGTGCCGCAGCGCGAAGCCGCCGCCGGGTTCTTGCACCGTGCCGGGCTTCCGGTACAGCCCGCGCGCGCCTCGAACCCCCAGGCCCAGGAACCCCAGCGACGCCATGAGCGCGAGGTGGACCGGACGCTGGATGAGCGCGGTAAAGGGCGCCACCCCCGCCACATAGAGGTGGTAGCAGGCCGCAATCAGGGCTATGGCGAGGACGATGCGTCGGATCATCGCGACGGGTTCCAGGGTGAACGCGGTGAAGCCGATATAAGATGGGCTCCCAGGCCAGCCACGCCAGTAGCAGGGGCGGTGGGGTTCGGGCCGCGCTAGTCCGTCACGACACCATCGAAGCGATACCCGCTGCCCCCAGCGCGAAGACGCCGTAGAGCACCATCACGATCGAGAACGCGCCGCCCCAGCTGCGGGTGGGCTGGATGCGCGTGATCCCGATCGCCATCAGCATCGCACACCAGATGCCGAAGAGTCCGATGGCGCTGAGGAAGCTCAGGAGGAACCCCTCGTCCAGGAATGGAGCGAAGGTCCCCAGGCTGAGGACGAGCTCCATGTCGCCCGCGCTCTGCTTCAGGGGAACCTGGGCCAGCGCGCCGACCGACGAGACCACCAGGGCATGCACGACGACGGAAAGATACTGGCGGAAGCGCCCCTTGTCGCCGAGCATCGTGGCGAAGACGAAGAACAGGACCGTTCCGACGACGAAGCTGCCCACGGCCCCCATCACGCCAGCCATCGCAATGCCCGCGTAGCGGCCGACGGTGACCGCCACGGCGATCTCGTCCTCCCCCATGCCGGCATCCGCAACGCTCTGCCGGATCTGCGCCTCGAAGAGTTCCGCGGGGAGGAGAAACATCATGATGACGTTCAGCACCACCAGGAGGACCATGGTGGCCCCCCACACCGGCTTGTCGCGCAGTTGCGCGAACAGCCTGCCCGGGGAGACGAATACCGCGACAATTCTTCCGGGCAGCGAGGGCAGGGACGGGGACGATGAATCGGACATGGCATCCTCCTGCGGTCTTGTGGGTGGGCGTGTCACGGATGTGCGGGCCCGAACCATTATAGCCTGTAGCCGCAGGGCTGGTTATCCTCAGGAGCCCAACAAGCAAACGCATGAGGGAGAAGCATGAGCTTCAGAACCAATCCGGACCGCATCCTGGACAACATCGATCGCCAGAGGAATCGCGATCTGAACCTGGAGCACTACGCGCGTGCGGCCACCGGACGCGAACTCGACAGTGAAACGCCTGAAGCCGACGCGACCCCGACCGAGCGGTTGCGGCGAATCTTCAGTCTGACCAATCGCGGCTACATGTCCGCGGCTCAGAGCACGGACATCAAGCGGTTGGCATCGCGGTTCCGCGCGATCGGCGACATCAGCCACTGCCATGCGCGAGGGGATGTTTCGGTCTCCATCCAGTACCTGGACTCGGAGCGCTACGACGACATCGGCATCGTGCCCTTCGAGATCGTGCCCGCCGATCTCGTGGAGGCCCGCAAGCAGACCCGGACGACCAGACCGGACGCGAACGCGCTCACCCTGCTGCGAACCCACCTGCGAAACGGGGTGATGGCGGCCTACGGCAAGCTGGAGCCGCGGATTCGCGAAGCCGTCCGCTCGCGTGCGGATCTGGGTCACCTGGCCGTGCAGATCACCATCGACGTGAGACCGGCCGAGTAGCCTTCGCCGGGGCGGGCCGGCGGCACAGGGTCGGAGCCCGAGCCGACCGCATCGCCGGCGGGGCTCATTCTCCCATTCCAGCGCCCGCCCCGGGCCGCGAGCTTTCGGGCGTGAATCCGCAAAGCACGCCCGGAAATCCCCGCAGCACGCCCAAGCTCCTGGGTCGGATCCTGCTCGACACCGGCGCGATTGGCCGGGAAGCGCTTACGCGCGCACTGCAGGAGCAGCGGCAGACCGGCGAGCGCCTGGGGACGACGCTGGTTCGCATGAAGGCCTGTGGCGAAGAGGAGGTGGCGCAGGCGCTCGCGCAGCAGTTGAACCTCCCCTACCTTCCGCCTCCGCTGGAGGCTGGCGAGGATGCGCTGCCGCGCGTGGGGGAGAGCCTGGCGCGGTCGAAGACCGTGCTTCCGCTGCTCGTGGAGGAGCGGGTTCTGCGGCTGGCCATGGCCGATCCGCTGGATCTCGCCACGGCGGACGACGTGCAGTTCCGCACCGGGATGCAGGTCGAGCCCGTAGTGGCCTCCCGTTCGGCGATCTCGGAGGCGCTGGACCGGGCTCTCGGCGGCGGCCTGCAGGTCTTTGTCGCGGCGCTGCCCGGGGAGGAGGCCCGCGAAAGCCGCGGCTACGTCCGGGGAGAGGCCCAGGCGCCGGCTGTGCAGCTGGTCGACCGCGTCCTGAGCGAAGCGGTCGCCGTGGGGGCCAGCGACGTGCACCTGGAGCGGCACGGCGAGCAGTTGCGGGTGCGGCTGCGCGTGGACGGGGTTCTGCGGCACGCGGTGAAACTGCCCAAATGGTCTCGGGAAGCGGTGCTCTCGCGGGTCAAGATCCTGGGCGGCATGGACATTTCGGTGAAGCAGCGTCCCCAGGACGGAGGCTTCACCTACGACCGCGAAGGCCGTCACTTCCGCGTCCGCGTTTCCACGATTCCGGTCGACCAGGGGGAGAAGGCGGTCCTGCGCATCCTGGACCCGGGGCGGGCGCCCACCGACCTGGAAGAGGTGGGGCTCGGGGAGGAGGATCTCGCCGCGGTGCGGGCCATGCTCGCCCGGCGGCAAGGGGTGATTCTGGCGGCGGGCCCCACCGGCAGCGGGAAGAGCACGACGCTGTTCGGCGCGCTGGGCGAACTGGACCGGAAGCGGCAGAACGTCGTCACCCTCGAGGATCCGATCGAGTACCGGCTGGACGGCGTCAACCAGGTGCAGGTGCGTCCGAAGGCGGGGCTCACCTTTCCGGTGGCGCTGCGGGCGGTGCTGCGTCAGGACCCGGATGTGGTCATGGTGGGCGAGATCCGCGACCGCGAGACCGCCGAGATCGCGATGGCCGCCGCGGTGACCGGGCACCTGGTGCTGTCGAGCATCCACACCATCGACGCGCCCGGCGCCATCGCCCGGCTCCTCAACATGGGGGTGCCCGCATATCTGGTGGCGGGGGGCCTGAGCGGCGTGATCGCGCAACGTCTTGTACGCCGCGCCTGCCCCGCATGCCGGGGGACAGGCCGCGCCTGCGACCAGTGCGGGGACGGGTTCCGCGGCCGCATCGGCATCTTCCAGGTGCTGGTCATGACCGACCGTCTCCGCGACGAGGTGGGTGCCGGCGCCTCCACCTCCGCGCTGCGGGAGCTCGCGCTCGCGGCCGGGATGGGGTCCATGGCCGGGGATGCCCGCAGGAAGCTGGCGGAGGGCCTCACCACCCCCCACGAAGTGGGCAGGGTCATCGGGGGCGCGGCCACCACCCCGCTTGTCTGCGCGGAGTGCGGGGAGGAGTTGCCGCCGGCCTGCCTGGGATGCCCCGGGTGCGGGGCGCCTCGGGTGCCGACGTGCGCCTGTGGGCGGGAACTCAAGGGCGCGTGGCGCTTCTGTCCGGACTGTTTGCGCCCGGCTACGCCCGCCTCCGCGGCCAGCGCTCCACCCGCACCGTGAGCCGGTCGATGCGCCGCTGGTCGGGAGTCACCCCGATCCCGGGTCCGGCGGGGGGCGTCATCATCCCGTCGAACACCTCGAACTCGGGGTCGACGATGTCGCGCTCCCAGTAGCGCCGGCTGGCCGAGATGTCGCCGGGGATCGTGAAGCCGGGCAGCGTGGCGAGCGCGATGTTGAAGGCCCTCCCGACCCCCGACTCGAGCATCCCGCCGCACCACACCGGGACGCCGCGCGCACGGCACAGGTCGTGAATGCGGCGCGACGAGCCGAAACCGCCCACCCGGCCCGGCTTGATGTTGATGATGCGGCAGCTTCCCAGCTCAAGCGCCAACTCCGCGTCTCCGGCCGAGCGGATCGACTCGTCGAGGCAGATCGGGGTCTGGAGCGCCTCCTGGAGGCGCGCGTGCCGGTGCAGGTCGTCGTGGGCGAGGGGCTGCTCGATCATCAGCAGATCGAGATCGTCCATTTCTGCAAGGCGTTCCCGGTCGGCCAGCGTGTACGCGGAGTTGGCATCCACCATGAGCGGTGCTTCGGGGAACGCCCCGCGCACCGCGCGCACCATCTCAACGTCCCTTCCCGGCTTGATCTTGAGCTTGATCTTGCGATAGCCCGCCGCCAGGAACTCCCCGACTTTCTCGACCAGGAGGTCGTCGCTCTTCTGCAGCCCGACGCTTACCCCCACAGGCACGGGTTCACCGGAGCCTCCAAGGGCTTCCGCGAGAGAGAGGCCTCTTTTCCGCCCTTCCAGGTCCCACGACGCCATCTCGAGACACGCCTTGGCCATGGGATGGCCGCGAACGTGCGCGAGCAGCCGCTCGACGTCCGCAGGCTCCGTCACCTCCGCGCCCAGGAGCGCGGGGATGAGAAACTCCGCGAGGATGTGCCAGGCGGTGTCCGTGGTCTCGTACGAGTAGCCCGGATCCTCGCCCGCCACGCACTCGGCCCACCCGGTCACCCCGTTGGCGTGCAACCTGACCAGCAGGATGCGCCGCTCCTCGGAGTATCCGCTCGAGATCTCGAACCGCTCTCGCAGAGGGAGCCGGATCTCCCGGACTTCGATCGCGTCGATTCTCACCGGGCGGAGGCCGGCGTCGTCCGTGCTCCCAGCGGCCCGAAGACCTCGTCCACCTGCTCCCACCCCACGCGCATGAGGAAGGTGCTGTTCCTGCCGTACGACTTGGATCCCAGAATCAGGAAGCCGGGCTCCGGGTTGCCGAGCGTGCTGGCGCCGAAGCTCGTCTGGTCCATGCAGTCGTCGCCCGCGGAGCCGGCCAGCAGCGCCGCGGACAGCTTCATCGGCGCCGCCGTCGCGTAGCACTCGTGCACCTGAAGCTGCCGGTAGAGGCCGTGGTCGCCGACGTAGCCGCACATGGAGACGATCCGGTTGACCCGGCGCACGGCAGTGGAGCCGTCCCGCCGCCTCAGGGTCACGTTGAGACCATCGCCGTTGCGCTCCATTCCGTTGACCGTGAAACCCGGAAGGACTTCGAGGCCGGACACATCGCTTGTGGCCAACTGGCGGGCGGCGCGGGTGAGACGGCTGCGCGCGGGCAGCCGGTCGCCGGCGATCGGCTGGAGGCGCAGCTCGGGATGCCTGAGCGCCCAGGTCACGCGGGTCGCCGGATTGCCCTCGGCGAGGGCCGCGAGCGATCGCGCGACCGTCTGTGCCGAATGACCTCCCCCGACGAGCAGGATGCGCTTCCCGGCCCATTCGCCCGGATTGGCTTCGAAGTCCGGAATGTGCCGGACGATCCGGTCTTCTGCAGCCGCCTCTCCCGGAGCCGGAATGCCGCCTTCGCCAAGCGCGTTGGGAACGTCCCAGGTGCCCGTGCAGTCGACCACCATGTCCGCGCGGTCGATGCGCTCTCCGTCGGAGGTGCGCACCAGTAGGCGGAACGGCAGATTGGCGCGCTCGGCGCTGGCGATCTCTTCGTGCTTCAGGAGTCCTTCGCGGGCCACGGACAGCACCCGCGTGCCGAGGCGCAGGCGGTCGCCGACGGCGGGCAGGGCCGCGATCGGCCGAAGCACTCTCCTGACCAGGTCACGTCCGGTCGGGGGCTCGCCTCCGGAAGGTATCTCGCGCCCCGCGCGCCGCAGCCAGCGCCGCATCCGCGGCGACACGTTCAGGTCCCAGCCCGTGAACAGGGCGACGTGTCCCCACGAGAGCACGTTGTTGCCGACATGCGCACCGGCTTCGTACAGGATGAACGACACGCCGGCTTCGGCAGCGGCCAGCGCCGCCTCGATCCCCACGGGACCGGCGCCGACGATGGCCACGTGGAGCGAGTCGAGCTTCTTCCCGGTCATGGATTCATCTCCCCGATTCTTCTCAGGAGATAGTGAGAGACGCGCGCTCCCCGAATGAGTTCGCAGACTTCGTACCCGTTCGAAAGATAGCTTTGAAGGACCGAACGCGTGGCCTCCCGCCAGCGCGCCGCGAGTTGCGGAGACGCCGACTTCAGGGCCTGGATGCTGGAGGGGATGGCGGCCAGGACCTGGTCTGCGCGCGATGCTTCGCGGGTTTCCGGTTCGGGCCAGCCCGAAGGTGATATGGGCACACAGTCGAGCACGCGCGGCACATCCGCGAGCTTCTCGATCGCGGGGGGCGACTCATCTCCCGCCAGACGGCGCTCGACCCGGGACGCGTCCAGTTGCCAGAGGCCGACGAAACGGTCGGTGGTCATTCCGCGGTGGAGGGGGGAGTCGGTTTGACCGTACATGTTCTCGACGTATTCGCGTACGACGATTCCCAGTCTGGCCAGGTTGATGTACGCGTTCTGCGACTCCAGGGGATCGAAGCTCCAGTACATGCGCCTGATGCCCAGCGCCATCACCGCGTCCCGCTGGTAACTTTTGAGACGGATCGCGAGTCCGCTTCCCCGTTGGTCGGGCCGGACCGCCAGCATGTCCGACCAGTGCACGGGGATGCCGTTCTCCAGCCCGGTCATCCCGATGACGAGTCCCGCTAGGGATCCGTCTTCTTCGAACGCTCCGGCGGCCACGCCGCCCAGGCGCTGGCTGACGATCATGAGCGCCATGGGGACCCGTTCGGAAAACCCGGTTCCCCAGGTGGCTTCCTGCAGCGCGATGCAGGCCTCGTAGTCCTGATGGGTCCGGAATGGACGGATCGTCCACCGGGACATTGGATCAGCCGCCATCCCGCAGGCCGGGCAGCCCGCGCGCGGGCGTGTCGTAGAATCCGGCCGCCCTGTAGCTCTCGTCGAGGAGTGTGACCGGATGGCAGGCTTCGACCCGCGCCCCCTTCATGCGCAGTCCTCCGCCGATCTGCATCATGCACCCCGGGTTCGAGGTTGCCACGACGCTCGCCCCGGTTCCCAGCACGGCCTCTACCTTGTCCGCCCCGATCCTGCCCCCGAGGCGCGGATGCGTGATGCCGTAGATGCCCGCGCCCCCGCAGCATTCGTCGGCCCGGGGCAGGGGAATGAGTTCCAGCTCGGGAATCGCCCGCAGCACCTGGAAAGGGGGCTCCGAGACCCCTTGGGCGTGGAGAAGATGGCAGGGCGCGTCCCAGGTCACCGACAGCGGAAGCGGCGCCCCCCGGCGAGGTCCGGTCTCGGCCAGGATTTCAGAAATGTCGCGCGTCTCGTCCGTCAGCCGGGCCGCCCGCCGGGCGTAGCGCGCGTCGTCGGCCAGCAACTCGCCGTAGTGCTTGAGCTGCGCGCCGCATCCGGCGGCGTTGACCGCGATGATCTCGGCCCCGGCCCCCAGCATGGCGTCGATGTTGACTCGCGCCAGGTGACGGGCTCCCTCGAGGTCTCCGCCGTGGGCGTGGAGCGCGCCGCAGCACCGCTGCCCCGAGGCGTCCACGACGTTCAGGCCGTTGGCGCGCAGCACCCGGCGGGTGGCGTCGTTGACATGTCCCAGCAGCCCGGCCTGCACGCAGCCGTTCAGCACCGCGACGCGCTTGCCGGCGAGCGGGTGCGGTTTGGGCCGACCCGGTGCGGGATCCGGGGCCTCCGTGTCCGGGGAGGAAGCGGACGCCGTGGCTTTGCGGGCAGCGCGCCCCCGTCGCGTCGAAGCCAGCATGCCGAGGCCCAGGCGGACCCGGGCGAGACCCGCGGGCAGGAAGCGCGCGCCCAGCGCGGGGATGCCGGTGGCGCGCAGCAGGCGGCCCAGCGCCATCAGCGCAAAGAGCAGCTTGCGGCGGCGGAAGAGCCACAGGATGGCCTGCGCCGCGCCGCCCGCGGGCCTGGCCTCGTTCGCGGCCTCGCGGGCGTGTTCGAGGAGGGAGCCGTACTCAACGCCCGCCGGGCACACGGGTTCGCAGGCGCGACATCCCAGGCAGCGGTCGATGTGGGTCTGGAACGCGTCCGACGCCGGATCGAGCCTTCCCTCGACGACGGCGCGCATCAGGTAGAGGCGTCCGCGCGGCGAGTCGGCCTCGTCGCCCAGGCGGACGTAGGTGGGGCAGGCGGGCAGGCAGAAGCCGCAATGCACGCAGCTCATCAGCCGCTCCTCGTGCTCCGCCAGCGAGCGCGCCAGGGTCGTGGCCGCGCTCCCCGCGCCCGTCTCAGCGGCGGCCAGGCGCCACCGGGAGCGTCATCCGCTCCCCCTCCCGCCGCACCACGATCTCGACCCGGTCTTCCGGGTCGTGGGCGCGCCACGCGCAGGTGTATTCGTACAGGTCGCCAATCGCGCGGCCCGCGAACCCGAAGCCCATTCGCTCTCCATTTCTCTGTACTTGCACGGGCGTGCCTCGGGTGGAAATTAGCAGATTATCAACGACTTGGCCCGGAGGAGTCCATGAACCGCTACTCGAGGGGAGAGTTTCTCGGCATCGGCGCCGCCCTCGCCACCGGCTTCGGCATCGGCGACTTCGAGTTGCGGGGATCGGACGCGAGGCTCGCGCGTGCCCGCGGCCGGGCCCGCCTTCAGGAAGCGGGCGACGTCACCCCGGACCTGATTCTGGTCGGGGGACGTGTCTACACCGTGGACGACGATCTGCCCCAGGCGGAAGCCTTCGCGGTGAAGAACTCGCGCTTCATCGCGGTCGGGTCAAGCGACGACATCAGGAATCTCGCCGGTCCCGGCACCGAGATCATCGATGCGGAGGGCATGACCGTCACCCCGGGCTTCATCGACGCCCACCTCCACCCCGCGTCGGGCGGCGTGCGCGAGCTCACCGAGGTCAACCTGGACGTGCGCTCCATGGCCGAGATCGGCGAGCGCCTGCGCGAAGGCGCCGCCGGCAAGCCCCCGGGCGAGTGGGTGCTCGCCTTCAAGTACGACGACACGAAGGTGCGCGAAGGCCGCCGCATCACGCGCCGCGACCTGGACGGCTGGGTCCCGGACCACCCGGTCCGGGTTTCCCACCGGGGCGGCCATCTCTACTGGTACAACAGCCGCGCCTTCGAGCTAGCCGGCATCACCGCCGAAACCGAGTCGCCTCCCGGCGGCCAGATCTACCTCGACGACGGCGAGCTGAACGGGCTCCTGGCCGAAAACGCCAACAACCTCTTCCAGGGGCTCCTTCCCTCCGGCTCCACCCGCGAGCAGCGCCAGGCGGGGGTGAAACTCATCTCCGAACTCACCACCGCGGCCGGCCTCACGTCGCTCCACGACACGGGCTGCAGCACCGACTACGCCGTCGCCTACCAGGACGCCTACAAGGCGGGCGAGCTGCGCTGCCGCATCGCCATGTACTGCCTGGGCCTGATGACGCCCGGGCTGAAGTCGGCCGGCATCCACAGCGGGTTCGGCGACGAGTGGGTGCGCGTGGGCGGCGTCAAGTACAACGCCGACGGCTCCGCCTCCGGCCGCACCATGGCCATGAGCACGCCCTACATCGGTCGCCCGGACGACTTCGGCATCCTCACCATGACCCAGGAGGAGATCCACGAGGTCGCGGAGGACGCACACCGCCACGACCTTCAGATCGGCATACACTGCAACGGCGACGTCGCCATCGACATGGTGCTCAACGCCTACGAGCGCGTGCAGCGCATGTGGCCGCGCCCGGATCCGCGCCATCGCCTCGAGCACTGCACGCTGGTGAACCCCTCGCTGCTTGCCCGCATCCGCGACACCGGCTCGGTGCCGACCCCCTTCTGGACCTACGTCTACTATCACGGCAACAAGTGGATCGAGTACGGCGAGGAGAAGATGCGCTTCATGTTCGCGCACCGCTCCTTCCTCGACTACGACATCCCCGTGGCGGGCGCCTCCGACTACGTGCCGGGCCCCTACGAGCCGATGATGGCGCTGCAGTCGATGGTGACCCGCACCGACTCCGAGGGCCGGGTGTGGGGGCCCAACCAGCGCGTGACCGTGAGCGAAGCCCTGCGCATCGCCACCATCAACGGGGCGCGCGCCTCCCACGAGGAGCACCTCAAGGGATCCATCACCCCGGGCAAGCTGGCCGACTTCGTGATCCTGTCGGAAGATCCTCACGAGACCGATCCCGAGGCGTTTCAGGAGATCGGCATCGTCCGCACCGTAGTCGGCGGGCGCACGATGCACCTGGCCTGATGCCCGGCGACGCAGCGGGGGTGCTGGCGCGGGAAGCCGGCGCCGGGGAAGCCGGGCTCGGGCTCTCGGGTCGGGTCACGGCCGCCGTGCGGGAACGCGTGGTGGGCCAGGATGCGGCCGTCGAAGCCCTCCTGATCGCACTGCTCACGGGCGGTCACGTGCTGCTCGAGGGCCTTCCGGGGCTCGCCAAGACGCTCATGGTGCGCACGCTGGCCAACGCCATCGACACCGGCTTCAGCCGCATCCAGTTCACGCCCGACCTGCTCCCGAGCGACATCGCCGGGACGCCGATCCTGGACGCGCGCTCGGGCGAGTTCCGGGTCCACAAGGGGCCTGTCTTCTCCAACATCGTGCTCGCCGACGAGATCAACCGGGCGCCCCCCAAGGTTCAGGCGGCGCTGCTCGAGGCGATGGAGGAGCGCCAGGTGTCGATTGCGGGCGACACCTTTCGGCTGGCCGATCCCTTCATGGTGCTGGCCACCCAGAACCCGGTGGAGCTGCACGGCACCTACCCGCTTGCCGAGGCGCAACTGGACCGCTTCGCCATGAAGCTGGACATCGGATATCCGTCCCGAGACGAGGAGAAGGAGATCGTGCGCTGGGCCGGAGACCGGGCCGGAACCCCGCTGGACCCGGTGGCGGGCGTGGAGGAGGTGTTCCGTGCCCGCGAGCGGGTGGCGGCGGTGCACGTGGAGGAAGCCGTGCTCGACTACATCGTGGAGCTGGCCTTCGCCACCCGTGAGCCGGCCCGGTACGGGCTCGAGGAGCTGGAGACCCTGATCGACTTCGGCACTTCGCCGCGCGCATCCATCTTCCTGGCGCGGACGGCGCGGGCGCGGGCATGGCTTCGCGGGCGGAGCTTCGTCCTTCCCGACGACGTCAAGGCGATGGCGCCCATGGTTCTGCCGCACCGGCTGCGCACTACCTACGAGGCGGACGCGCGCGGCATCGGCACCGACGAGGTCGTCCGGCGGGTGCTGGAGGCGGTGTCTTCGCCATGAAGAAGAGGTAGCCGCGGAAGGCGCCGTGGCCGGACGGGAGTCCATCGCACACGAGCATCCCCGGGTCTTCTCTGCGCGGGTGAAGCAGATCGAGTTGCGCACCCGCGGGCTGGTGGAGTCGCTCTTCAGCGGCGAGTACCGCTCGGTGTTCAAGGGCCGCGGGCTCGAGTTCTCGGAGGTGCGCGAGTACCAGCCCGGCGACGACATCCGCTCCATCGACTGGAACGTCACCGCTCGCCGGGGCCGTCTCTTCATCAAGCAGCACGAGGAGGAGCGCGAGCTCACGGCGATGCTCATGGTGGATCTCTCGGGGTCGCAGGACTTCGGCACCGGCCTTGCCTCCAACGCCCGCATCGCGAGCGAGATCGCCTGCATCCTGGCGCTCTCGGCCGCGCGCAACAACGACCACGTCGGGTTGCTGGTGGTCACCGATCGAACGGAGCTCTTCATCCCCCCCGACACCGGCCGGCGGCACGCCCTGCGGCTGATCTTCGAGCTGCTTTCGCTCGAGCCCACGGGCCGGCGCACGAGGCTTTCCCCCGGCCTCGAGTTTCTGGCGAAGGTGCTGCGGCGACGGGCGGCGGTCTTCCTCATCAGCGACTTTCTCGTGGACTTCGGGGCCGACCCGCGCCTGCCGCGCATCGCAAGCCGCTTCAGCTTCCAGCACGACCTGGTGCCCATCCGCCTGAACGATCCCAGGCAGATGGGGCTCCCGGATGTGGGTCTGGTGCGGGTGGTGGACCCGGAGTCGGGGGAACGCCGCATCGTGGATACCGGGCAAGAGGGCGCGCGCGCCGCCTATGCGAAACGGACCGGCGATGCGCGGGAACGACTGACCCGGCTTTTTCGCGAGTTGGGGCTGGAGGTCGTGGAGGTTGGGTCGGAAGACGACTACGTGCCCGTGCTGGCGGAGTTCTTCCGGGCGCGCGAGCGGACGCCGGCTCGAAGGCGGGGGCGGGCGGTCTGATGGCTGCCGGGGCTGAGGCGGTGCGATGAGGATTGGAGTCGGGGTCAGATGGCTGACGGTGGCCGCGTCAACGGCGACGTTGGCGCCGGGCGCGCACGCGATGCAGGATCGGGCGGCGGTTCAGGTGGTGCGCGTATCCCCCGACACGGTTGAGCTGGGAGATCCCTTCACCCTCCATGCGACCGTCTACGTACCTCCGGGACGGGGGCTGCGGGTGCCCGCAGCGCTTCTTCCCGAGTGGGGCGTGGAGAGCCTGCGGCGTGTGCGGACCGATGTGGCCGAGACGGGGGACGGATCCCTCCGGGTCGCGCTCGAATACGACCTGATTCCCTTCGAGATCGGGCTCGCGGCGACCCCGCAGTTGGAGATGACAAGCGGGGAGGCGGAGGCGGGTGGGGGTCGGGTTCGCGTGGAGGACGGGCCGGGCGGGAATGCGGACCCGGTTGACCGTCTCGTGATCGCCGGGCGGCGGGTGTTCGTGACCTCGCCGATCCTGCTCGACGACATCGCGCAGGGCCTGCAGCCGAGGCCGCCGGCAGACGTGGTCGGGTTCAACTGGAACGTCCCGGCCGTGTTGGGGGCGTCGTTGCTGTCCCTGCTGTTGCTCGGCGTGGTGACGGTGCAGGCGCGGGAGTGGCTGGCGGTGCGCGCGGCTGCCGGGCTTTCGGTTGAAGCCCCGCCGCAGACGCCGGAGGAGTGGAGGGCACGGGCGCTCGCCGAACTCGACCGATCGCTCGCGCGCGGCCATCACCGGGCGGGTCGGCTGCGCGACTTCTACGAGGGTGCGGGAGATGTAATACGCGCGTACATGGCGCACTTCGACCCCGAGTGGGGCTGCAGCCGGACGGCCACGGAGCTGATGCGCGACCTGGCCGGCGCGCCCGGTTGGCCCGACGTGGACGCCCTGGCAGGTGCGATGGGGCGGGGCGAGGTGGCCAAGTTCGCCGCCGCGGCGGTTGTGCAGGAGAGCGGGGCGCGCACGGCCGAACGCGACTGGGAGACGATGCGGGCCTGGGTCGACGCCTCGGGAACGGCGCCGGCATTCGCGAGAATGCGGGAGGCGGAATGAGCGTCCAACTGGCCCGCCCGGAATGGCTGGTTCTGCTCGCGCTCGTTCCCCTCTGGTTGTGGTGGCTCCGGCCCCGGCGCACCTCCGGCATGCTCTTCGCGTCGGCGGGATCGGTGCGGCTGCGGGGGAGCCGCCTCTGGGCGGTGGTGGATGCGATTCCGCGGGGCCTGCGCGCCGCCGCGCTCGCCTGCCTCATCGTCGCGCTCGCCCACCCCCGCCTGATCACGGCCCACGAAGAACCCGTGGAGGGCGGCAGGGGGATCGTGGTGGCGGTGGATCTGTCCACGTCGATGTGGGCCGACGACATGGAGGGATCGGCCACCCGCCTGGAGGCCGCCAAGGCCGCTGCCAGGCGCTTTGTGGCGGGCCGCGACGACGCCATCGGCCTGGTCACCTTCGCCGGCGAAGCGCTCACCCGTCTGCCCCTCACCCGCGATCACTACCTGGTGGACCACGCGATCGACGGGATGGAGGTGGGGCTGCTCATCGACGGCACCGACATCGCGGGCGCGATCGCCGCGGGCTCGGCGCTGCTGGACGCTGCCCCGCACGACTCGAAGGTGCTGGTCCTGGTCACCGATGGCGCGCACAACCGCGACGGCCTTGTGCCCGCCATGGCGGCGCGTGCGGCCGCGGCCGTGGGCGTGCGCATCTACCCGGTGGCGATCGGGCGGCCCGATCCCCCCGAGCCGGGGGACGGCACGGCGGGAGCCAGCGCCCCGACCCGGCGCCAGCGAATGGAGACGGTGCTCACCCAGGCGGCGCGCATCACCGGAGGGCGCTACTTCTCGGCGGCGGACGTGGTCGCGCTGGACTCGATCTACGCGGAGATCGACCGCCTCGAGACGACCTCACAGGAAACGCGGCTCACCACCGCGCTGGTGCCCTTCCGGTTCCTCCTGGTGACCGGGGCGCTGGCGCTGGTGCTGGCGGCGGTCGGGTTGCGGGCCTCGCGCTGGGCGGTGCTGCCGTGAGGATGCCATGACGTTTGCGCGCCCGATGCTGCTGCTTCTGCTCCCGGTCGTGATCGGCCTGGCCGCCTTCGCACTGGCCTGCACCACCCGGCGGTTGCGCGCGCTCGCGGAGGGGTTCGGGGGAGAAGAGGCGGCCGGCCGGCTGACCACCCGCGAGCTGGTGGACTTTCCCCGGCGGCGGCTCCGGGTCCTCGGCCTGGCCGTGGCCGTGATGCTCCTCGCCGCCGCCGGCATGCGCTTGGGACCCGGGATCAGCCTGAACGCCTCGCGTCCGGTCGACGTGGTGGTGGCGCTGGACATCTCCGCATCGATGGGGGCGCGGGACCTGCCGGGCGGGCGCATGGGACGCGCCAAGGAAGTGGTCGGCGCGCTCCTGGAGGCGCTCCCGGGCGAGCGCGTCGGACTGGTGGTGTTCGCCGACTGGCCGCATACGCTCGCTCCGATTACCGCCGACCAGCAGGTGGTGCGCTTCTTCGCCGACTCGCTGGCGGAGAACTTCCTGGGCGAGCGGGACCAGGGCACCCGCGTGAGCGCGGCCGTCGGCGAAGCGCGCCGCCAACTGGACGCGCGCCGGGAGGAAGGAAGGGAGCGCGTGATCGTGCTGGTGACCGACGGCGAGGCGCACGAGGACGAGTTCGCGGTGGCGGACAGCGCGGCCCTCGCGGCGGCGGGTGACGTCCGCATCTGGGTCGCGGGGATCGGCACGGCGGAGGGGGCGGGGCTGGGGGAAGGCGCGGGCGCTCCGGTCGCGGACGCAGGCGGCGCACCGGTGGTCTCGCGGCTGAATGAACGGCTGCTGCGGGGTGTCGCCCGCGCCGGCGGGGGCAGCTATCTGGACGCGTCCGACGACCGCGGCCTGGCCGAACTCGCCGCCCGCTTCCGCCGAGTTCCCGAAGACGGTGAAGGCGGCGGCGGCCCCGGCGACCCGGTAACGTGGCTGATCCTGCTGGCGCTTCTTCTGGTGGCCACCGACGGCCTGATGGACCGCCCGGGCCGCGCCCGCCTGCGACCTGTCCCGACCGCTCCCGGCGGGCCCCGCGGCCCATGGCGATTCCCGTGGACGACCCCTCCGGAGCTCCGCCCATGACCACCCGCACCCGTCTGGTTGTCGTGGCCGTCCTGGCCACCGCCCTCACTGCCGTGGTCATCGCCGAACGCGCCAGCGAGGAGCGCGCGAACCGGCTGCACCGCCGCGGTGACTGGAGTTCCGCCGCGCGCATCTACCGCGCGCGTCTCCAGGAGGAAGTCCCGGTGGCCCCGGGCGCGGTCGCCACCGAGTCTCCCGCCGCGCCGGAAGACGCGGCTCGCGACACCGGGCCCACACCCGCCTTGGAGCCTCGGGCCCCGTATCTCCACTACAACCTGGGCACCACCCTGCTCGAACTGGCCGAAGCGCCGGATGCCCGCGCCCGCCTCTCCCGTGGCGCGGCCGGTCCCGACGACGACCTGCGCTCCCTCGCCTGGTACAACCTGGGCGTCGCCAGCCTGCGCGCCGCCATCGCTGCGCCCGGCTCCGACTCCGCCCTGGTCCATGTCGTGGCGGCCATAGAGGAAAACCGTAAGGCCCTCCGCCTGAGCCCCGGCCGCGAGGTGGCGGCGTGGAACCTCGCATTCGCCCGCCGCATGCTCGATTCGCTCGACACCGGGGGCCGCCGGGGCGTCCAGGCGGGCGAAGCCTTCTCGGACGCCGAACTCACCGGAGACAACACCCGGGCCGAAGGCGAGTCCGGCGACATCATGGCGCCTCCGGGCATGCTCGGCGAAGAGGAAACCGTCGTCGACCCGGAAGCCGAGCAACCGCTCTCCCTTGCCGAGGCAGCCGCGATCCTGAACGACATCCGCCTCGACGGCGAACTCATCACCCGCAAGCTGCTCGGGCTCGCCAGCCGGTCGGTCTGGGGAACCCGTTCCCGAACGCTCGGCCGTCGCTGGTAGCCCCTACGCCAGATCCGGATGCATCCGATGCCAGTCGGTCACCGACTGGTAGGCGTGCGCCACGCTCAGAATCCTGTCGTCCGCGAACAGGTCGCCGATGACCGTCGTGCAGATCGGCTGCTCGTGGTCGAAGTCGTCCTCGGTGTTGCCGTCGCCGAAGTCGTAGGGCAAAACCACCGCCGGATGCCCGGTCTGGTTCGTGAGCCGCGTCTCCCCGGATCCGGTCACGAACATGTCGAAGCCCTCCATCGCCTCGGCCATCTCCTTCATCAGGATGTGGCGCCGCCTGAGTGACTGGACGTAGTCGAGCGCCAGGGTTTCCCGTCCGCGATGGAACCGGGGCGGGCGCGCTTCCTCTCCCTCGGGGGGCTCGGGGACCTGTTCCAGCACGCCTCCGGGCGCGACGTGGAAGTCGAAGGCGGCCGATGACTCGACGCCGAGCGAGTTGGAACCGCCTTCGGGCAGTTCGGCCATGGGCTGCGGGTCGGCTCCGAGTTCCGCCAGCGTTGCTACAAAGGCTTCGGGCGCATCTTCCGTAAAGCCGATGCGCATTTGCGAGAGGTCCGGGTTGCGCTCGAAGCGGAAGGGGGCGGTCAGCGTCGCGGGATCCTTGGGGTCCGCTCCGTGGATGGCGTTGAACACCAGCGCGCAGTCCTCGACGCTCCGGCACATTGGGCCCGGCTTGTCCATGGTCCACGAAAGCACCATGCCGCCGTGGCGCGAGATGCGCCCGAAGGTAGGCCGCAGGCCGCTCAGGCCGTTGCGCCGCGACGGGCTCACGATCGAGCCCTGGGTCTCGGTGCCGATGGAGAAACCGACCAGGCCCGCCGCGGTGGCCGAACCCGGGCCCGCCGACGACCCGCTCGATCCCTGCTCGGGATTCCAGGGGTTCCTGGTGCGACCACGGTACCAGTTGTCGCCCGCCGCGAATTGCCCGGTGGAGAGCTTGGCGATCAGGACGGCGCCCGCCTCGCGCAGACGCAGCACGAGTTCGGAGTCCTCGTCGATCACCTGATCCTGGAAGTCGTCGGATCCCCATGTCGTGCGGGTTCCGCGCACGGTGAAGAGATCCTTCACGCCCCAGGGGACCCCGTGTAGCGGTCCGCGCCATCGCCCTGCGCGCAGATCGGCGTCGGCGCGCTTCGCCTCCTCACGGGCGCGGTCTTCCAGGATGCTCACCGCACACAGGAGCGTCGGGTCGTGGCGCTTCATCCGGTCCAGGTAGATCTCGGTTAGCTCCTCGGACGTGATCTTGCGCTCCCGAATGAGTGCGCCCAGCCGATGCGCCGGGAGAAAGGCGATCTCCTGGGGATCGGTCGGGGCTGGTCCCGGCCAGGGCCCGATCTCGATCTCGTGGCGTTCGAAGGGAGACCCTCCGGTGTCCCTCCACAGCTTCTCCAGCAGCGATCCCGTGCCTCCGGGCCACGCCTGGAACTGGGTCGCCGGCGGTTCGCCGTTCCCGAGCGGCACCAGCTCCTGCTCCTGGGCCTCCTGGAGCGTCCGCATCCCGGCTGCGGGAGAGCGACGCTCCTCGCCGAGCACGATTTCCGGGCGCAAGCCCCCGGCGGCGACCCCGGCTGCTGCCATCCCGAGAAAACGCCTTCGCTCGATCCCGCCTTTTCGATCCTCTGACATCTCGATTCTCCCCCTCGCAGGGCCCAAAGATGGCGCCCACGCTCGTTGGCTCAGGCACTCCAGCCTCAAACAAGGCAACATACGGCGCCCCGCTGTTGCGTGCGACACTGGTTCACATGGTGGCAACGCTCCCCTTGCTTCTCCAGCGCTTGCGAATGAGAATGATTCTCATACCGAACCCGCTTCCACGACGAGGACACCCGTGCCGTCAGTCCACGCCCCTCTCCAGCCGGTCGAGCCGGAGCAGATGTCCGAATCCGATCAAGGGGTTCCCGCGGACCGGCTCGACGCCGGCGAGTGCGGGCTGATCTGTCACATCGACGGGGATCATGAAGACATCGAGCGCCTCAAGACCATGGGCGTGTGCCTGGGGCGCCGGCTCCACATGGTGAAGTCGGGCGATCCGATGATCGTGAGCGTCATGGGAACGCGCCTCGGAATCGCCGCGAGGCTCTCGCGCCATGTCTTCCTGCGCCTCGACGACGGCCGTCCGTGCCACGAGCGGCACCTGGACGCGTGATCCCGGGCGACCCATGAGCCCCGTCTCCCTGCCCGTCCTTCCCGCCCGTGCCGCGGTTCCGGTCACGGTGGCGCTGGCGGGCAATCCCAACGCGGGCAAGACCACGCTCTTCAACCAGCTCACCGGCATGCGCGGCAAGACCGCCAACTTCGCCGGCACCACCACATCCGTGCGGCTGGGCAGCTTCGAGTTGGGCGGGAAGTCCATCCAGCTCCTCGACCTGCCCGGCCTCTACGCGATGTCCGAGCACAAGACCGAGGAGCGGACGGCCCGCGACGCCCTCCTCGGGAAGCTCTCCGGCCGACCCAGGCCCCAGGCGGCCATCGTCGTGGTCGACGCCACCAACCTCGCCCGCAATCTCTATCTCGCGGGACAGGTGCGGGAGCTGGGCGTACCCATGGTCATCGCCCTCAACATGATCGACCTGGCCGAGGCGGACGGGCTGGAGATCGACACCGATTCGCTGGCGGTCGAACTCGGCTCGCCCGTCGTTGCCGTCAACTCGCGTTCGGGGCAGGGCTTCGATCTGCTCAAGCGGGAACTCGCCTACGTGCTGGATTCGGGGCCGGATGCGATGCCGGCGCTCCCGGAAGGCATCGCGGCGTGCGGCACGTGCACGACCTGCCCGCACGAGGCGCGCTACGACTGGGCGGAAGAGGTGGGCGCGCGGGCGGTTCGCGCGGCAAAGGGCGCCCGCCTGATGTCCCTGCGCCTCACCGAGGCCATCGACCGCTGGCTTACCCATCCCATCCACGGCGTGGCCGGGTTCGTGCTCATCATGGCCGCCGTCTTCATCTCGATCTTCACGGTGGCGCAGTATCCGATGGCGTGGATCGAGGCCGGCTTCGGCTTCGCCGGGGATGTGTTCGGCGCCATTCTGCCCCCGGGAGACCTGAACAGCTTCGTCGTGAACGGGCTGATCGGCGGGATCGGCGGGGTGCTCGTGTTCCTGCCGCAGATCTGCTTCCTCTTCTTCCTGATCACGCTTCTGGAGGACAGCGGGTACCTGGCCCGGGCGGCGTTCGTGGCCGACCGGCCCATGAGCCGGGTCGGGCTGCCGGGCCGCGCGTTCGTGCCCATGCTGTCCGCGCACGCGTGCGCGATCCCGGCGATCATGTCCACGCGAGTGATCGAGAACTGGCGCGACCGGCTGGTGTCGATCCTTGTGATCCCGCTTCTCACCTGCACCGCGCGCCTGCCGGTCTATGTGATGATCACGGCGCTGCTCTTCGCAGATCGTCCCGTGGTCGGGGGCCTGGTGTTCACAGGCGCCTACCTGCTGGGCATGACCGCGGCCATCGGGATGGCCTTCGTGTTCAAGAGCACCATTCTCCCCGGCGCCTCCAGCCCGCTGGTGATCGAGCTGCCCCGCTACCGGCTGCCGTCGCTGCGCAACGCCCTCCTGACCGCATATGATCGCGGGCGAGCGTTCGTCACGCGCGCCGGCACCGTCATCCTCGGGATTTCGGTCGTGCTGTGGGTGCTCGCCACCTATCCGAAGCTGGACGAGTCGGAGTGGAGCACGGTCGTTCCGGCCGAAACGATCGCCCGGGTGGCGGATCTCCGCACCGCCGCTGCCATCGCGGGTGACGAGGCGGAGGCCGAGGCGCTGGAGGCGGAGGCGGGGGCGCTGCTTTCTTCCTACGAGCTCGAATACTCGGTTGCCGGGCGCGTGGGCAAGGCGGTGGAGCCCGTCTTTGCACCCCTGGGGTTCGACTGGAAGATCAACGTGGGGGTGATCTCGTCATTCGCCGCCCGCGAGGTGATCGTCGCGACCCTGGCCATCGTCTACGGGATCGGCGAGGATGCCGCAGAGGACGAGGAGACCCTGAGCGCGACCCTGCGCGCGCAGCGCCACGCCGACGGCAGCCCGGTGTTCACCACCGCGACCGCGCTGGCTCTGCTGGTCTTCTTCGTGCTGGCGATGCAATGCCTCCCCACCAACGTCGTGACCCGGCGCGAGACCGGCAGCTGGAAGTGGCCCGCCCTCCAGTTCGGCTACATGACCGTGCTGGCGTGGACGGCGGCCTTCGTGGTGTACCAGGTGGTGTCGGTGTTTGCGTAGGCCGCAAGTCGGCGGCCTGAGCGATCACTCACCCCGCAACCCACACCACCACCCCCCACACCACCAACCCCACCCCCGCAACCCGCCCGGCTACCGTCCCGCCCGGCGCAACGTTCTCGATGAACACCGCCGCCGCCAGCACGGCCATCCAGAGCAGGTTCATCACGCCCAGCACGAGCGCCAGCGCCATCAGCGCCCAGCAGCACCCCAGGCACCAGAGGCCGTGTCCCCACCCCATCCCCAGTGCCCCGCGCGGCCCGTCCCGCCAGCGGGTGAGGAAGTACGTCAGCGGGTTGCGGCAGTGGCGCAGGCACGCGGCCTTCACCGGTGAGAGCTGGTACAGGCCGGCACCGACCAGAACGGTGCCCGCGAGCGAACTTCCCCCCGCGAGTGCGATGCGCTCCCCCAGCCAGAACTGCACCGCCGCCGCGGCCAGGCTGAACAGCATCCACACCGACAGGTAGCCAGCGAGAAACAGCGCTCCCGACCGGATGTGGGTCCACAGCCCCGGTGCCGGCGCTAGCCGCCTCCCCGACCGGACCCGACTGCCCCTGTCGCTCAACGAAACCAACACTCGCACCCAAGGGATCGATACCGGGAGCATCATCACAGCCATCATCCCGAACCACATGAGCGCGGCGAGGGGGAACGCGGTATTCAGGGCCGGCATGGATCTACGGGTGTCGCCTCAGTTCATGGGCGGATGACCGGCCAGGACCGTGGCACAACACGGGCTTCCGGGGGCGCTCGGCGGCGAGGGCCGTATCGGACCCGCTCAAGCGGCGGCGGTGACTTGATGCAGGTATCACATTACGATATCATAGCCAATGAAGCGCAGGCACCGCAGAACCCTTGAGTCAATCTTCCGCCACCCGGTCAGCGGCAATATACCATGGCGGAGAGTCGAGGCGTTGCTGGTGGACCTGGGAGCGGAAGTCAGCGAGCGGGAAGGCTCTCGCATCGGCGTGAGGCTGTTCGGCGACCGCCGGGTGTTCCACCGGCCACACCCTTCGCCGAACACCGACGTCGGGGCGGTCGCCAGCATCCGGGACTGGCTGCGGAGGAATGGAGTGGAGCCGTGAAGAACACCATGGAGATCGACGGCTACAAGGCCGTCATTCAGTTCGATCCCGAAATCGACATGTTCCGGGGCGAGTTCATCGGCCTGAACGGCGGAGCGGATTTCTACGCCCCCGACGTCGTAGGCCTCAGGAAGGAGGGAGCCACTTCGCTCAAGGTGTTTCTCGAGATGTGCGAGGAGGACGGCGTCGAGCCCCGGAGATCGTACTCGGGGAAGTTCCATCTGCGCATGTCGCCGGATCTGCACGCGAGCGCGGCGGCGGCCGCCGCCGCCGAAGGGAAGAGCCTGAACCAGTGGATCGCCAGCGCGATTGGCGGGGTGCTGCTGCGCTAGCCGGATCTCTCCCAGCCCCCCTACCTCCACCCCTGATCCGCCGGCTCATCCGGATCCGACAGCAGGAACCGGATGACCTCCGCGTGATACGGCTCCGGGTACTCGAACGCCGGCACGTGCCCGATCCCCGGGAAGAGCACCAGTTCCGCGTTCGGCAACGTCTCGGCCACGTTGCGCGCGGCGGCCGAGAAGTCACGGCTCAGGCGGTCGTCGGCCCCGCCGATCACGAGCGCCTTCGTCTGGATGTACTGCCATTCGTGGACGACCGGGTCCTCGAACGTGATCTGCCGCTGAGCCGCCCGCACCCGGGCCATGCGGGGCCAGTGACCGCTCAGCGTGAGCCCGTACTGGACCTTCACCCAGGGCAGGTATTCGTTCTTCCACCCGTTCGGGTAGTAGCGCCGGTGCCCGGCCAGGGTCGACTCGTAGGTGGTGCCGTTTAGCGTCGACTCGTACACGTCCTGCGGGTCGCTCCACGCGCGCCCGTGGCGGCTGTCGGTAAGCCCGATCTGGTTGGACATGATCACGTGCGTGACCACGTCGGGGTAGGTGGAGGTGAAGCGCGTCGCCACCATGCCGCCCATCGAGTGCCCCAGGACCGCAACCTGCTCAATTCCGAGTTCATCCAGGAGCGCCTTCGTGTGGCGGGCCGGCATGTGCAGGTTGTAGTGGATGACCGGCTTGGACGAACGCCCGTAGCCGAGCCGGTCCACGGCGATCGCCCGGAATCCGGCTTCCGTGAGCGCGGCGATGGTGGGCCCGAAGGCCGCGGCGAAGAAGTTCATGCCGTGGAACAGGACGACGGTGCGCCCGTTGGGCTCTCCCGTCGGGGCCACGTCCATGTACGCCATGCGATAGTCCTCGCCCATCAGCCGGATATCCAGGTATTCCACCGGATACGGATAGGGCACGTTGGAATAGTCGATGGCCGTCGCTTCCCACTCCGGGGGCGGGCTCGCGGGGGGCTCCTCCTGGGCGGAGGCCACAACTGCGGGGCTGAATGCCAGCAGAAGCACTGCTCCGGCGAGTGCAATCCGGCGGGCTCTTTCTCCATTCGTCGGCATCAATCTCTCTCCTGTAGCGACTTCTTCCCCACCCGCCACTCGAAGCGCGAGTGCAGCCCGTGCGTCGCTTCGTTGCGCAGGCGGATGCCGCCGATGTCGCCATGGGTCTGGCCGCGAGCGATGGTCTGGGTGGGGGCGTGGATCTGGTTGAACATGTTCTGGAAGGTGACGGGCAGATCCCGGTCCCACCCGCGGATATCCTCGACGGACGCGTCGAGCAGCCGCCCCACCCGCACCCGCTTCACCTTGCCCTCATCGTCGATCTCGATGGGGACGAAGCGCGTGGGCAGCCACTCTGACACAAACCGCGCAAGTACCTGCCACGGGCCGCCGGCCTCGCCGCGCAGGATGGCTTCCACCGCCGCGCGCTGATCCGGCGAAGCCTCCTCGTCAATGAGCAGCACCTCGGTCCAGTCGCCCGCGATCATCAGTTGCGGGCATTCGAAGGCGACCACCGCGCGCACCCCGTCGAGGCGGGTGTCGCCGAATCGGCCTTCGTCGAAGCGGAGCGCCCAATAGCCGATGCAGCGCTCGTGGGTGCAGTTCTGGCTGAAGTGGACGTGGCCCGGACACACCACCTGGCAGTTGCAGCTCTCGAACAGGAGGCCGCGAGCCCACCAGGCGCGGGTGTCCGCCGCGTGTGAGCCGGCCGTTACGGGCGAGCCGGACATGGCGGGTGACTGGACGAACCAAGCGGGCCGGACGCGCCTGGTTCGGCGCTTCCGGCCCGCCCGCGAGACACCGCGTCTCGCCCGTCCGTCCTCAGCTCGTCGGGTAGAGCTGGGTGCCTTCGAAGGTGCCGAGGCCGGAGGAGTTGCGGTACGTCAGCGTGCCGATGCGGCCGGAGCTTCCCGCCATGCGGGCGCAGCCGATCTCCCCGTCGCGGTTGATCGCCACGAACTTCTCGCTGGGCACGAAGTCGAGGTCGACCGCTCGGTAACGGCCGACGATCATCTCGACCGCATCCTCGCAGGCCTCCTGCGGCGAACGTCCCTCGCGCATGCGCCCGACGATGAAGTACGACGCGCACGACTTGATCACGTCCTCGCCGCGGCCGGTGACCGCCGCCGCGCCCACGTCGTTGTCGACGTAGAGTCCCGCGCCGATGATGGGCGAGTCACCGATGCGGCCGGGGATCTTCCAGGAGAGGCCGCTGGTGGTGGTGATGCCCGCCACGTCTCCGTTGGCGTCCACGGCCAGCACGTTGGTGGTGCCGTAGTTGAAGTCGTCCTCGCCGGGGAGCCCGCCGGTCTGCCTGCCGGGCCTGTCGCGGATGTGGTCGGGCGGACCCCAGTCGTCCCGCCGCTCGCTGTGGGTCTCGCGCCAGCGCACCCACGCCATGCGCGCGTTCTCGGTCAGCAGATTCTCGGCCTTGAAGCCGAAGGAGAGGGCGAACTCGCGCGCGCCCGGCCCCACCAGCATGACATGGTCGGTGCGCTCCATCACCAGCCGCGCGACCGAAGACGGGGTCTTGATGTCCTCGATCGACGCCACCGCGCCGGCGCTGTAGGTCTTTCCGTCCATGCAGGAGGCGTCGAGCTGCACCACGCCGTCCTCGTTGGGAAGCCCGCCGTAGCCGACCCCGGCATCATCGGGATCCACCTCGATCACGTTGGCGCCGCGCTCGACCGCGTCCAGCGCGCTTCCGCCCTGGGATAGGATGTCCCACGCCTGCGCCATGGCGTTGCGTCCGGTCTCGTTGGTGTGGCTGGTGATGATGAGGGGGGCGCCCGCCTGCTGCCGCCTCAACAGCCCTCGGGGCCAGCGGCCGAGGGCCAGCGCTCCCGCGCCGACGCCGAAGCCCTGCTTGAAGAATCGCCGGCGGGATGAACCGGAAGCTGCTCTGGCCATGACTTGCTCCTTTCCGTCGATGGAGGGTGGGAATGCTCTATGCGGATTCGCTTCCCTGAGATTCCGTAGGATGATTGCAGGATCGTAGATGCCGCGCGGAAGGCGGGCAAGGCGGGGAAGCGGCGCCCGGCGTGGAAGGCGAGCCCCGCGTCGCCGGCCCCGGCGGCATCCGGCGCTCGACGAGATCATTCCGCGAGCGATGGCCGGTCCGGGGGACGCAGGCGCTCGAGGGTCGCGGCCAGGGCCAGCACCGCCTCCTCGCCTGCGGGAGGACCCACCACCTGGAGGCCCACCGGGAGCCCGCGGGAGTCCAGCCCGACTGGCACCGAGGCGACGGGCAGACCGGTGAGCGAGAGCACGAACGTGGGGGCGAACCAGTCCACGTAGGTCTCGAGCCGGCGCCCCGCGATCTCCGTGGGATGGCTCTGGTTGACGGGGAAGGGAGGGACGGCCGTGGTCGGCGTGAGCAGGTAGTCGAAGTTGCGCCGCAGCCGGGCGAAGCGATGCCAGAGGTCGCTGCGCACCCGGTCGGCGCGGCCGAGCTGCCCGGCCGTGGTGGCGAGGCCCGCGCGGATGTTGCCGGCCAGGTTGGGACCCAGCTCGTCGATGCGGTGCAAGCGGTCCTGGTGGTGGGCGACCATCCAGCGGCCCCGCAGGTGGAGGAAGGCCCGGCGGGCGTGCGAGAGGTCCAGGTCGATCTCCTCCACCACGGCGCCCGCCCGACCCAGTGCGAACGCCGCCTCACGGCACACCGCCTCCACCCCCGCATCCACCCCCATCCCCGCGAGGTCCGCGCAGTATGCGACGCGGGCGCCTTGTGCCATCCCCGCCCGGGCGGCGGCCGGGAAGTCCCGCCCCGCGACCGGCTGCCGAAGCGGCGACCCCGCCGACGGCCCCGCGATCGCCGCGAGCCCGAGCGCCAGGTCCTCCGCCGAGCGCGCCATCAGCCCGGTGACCATGATGGTGTCCCACACCCAGTCGGTGGGCTCGGTGGGGACCAGGCCGGGGGAGGGGCGGAGCCCGGTCACCCCGCAGAAGGCCGCCGGGATGCGGAGCGATCCGCCCAGGTCGGTCCCCTCCGCCAGCGCGAACATGCCGGTCGCGAGCCCCGCTGCCCCCCCGCCGGTCGACCCTCCCGCCGAGAGCGCCGGGTCCCACGGGTTGCGGGTTGCGCCGAACACGTCGTTGAAGGTGTTGGCTCCCGCGGCGAACTCCGGCGTGTTGGTCTTGCCCACTACCACCGCCCCGGCGGCCCGCAGGTGGCGCACCACCAGCGCATCCTCCGCGGGCACGTGGTCCGCGTACAGCGGCGAGCCGAACGTGGTGCGCAGCCCCGCCACCGCCGTCATGTCCTTGATCCCGACCGGCACCCCCGCGAGCGGCCCGGCGTTCTCTCCCCGCGCCAGCCGCCGGTCGATCGCGCGCGCGTCGTCGAGGGCGCGCGGGGAGAGGGTCACCACGGCGTTGACCACCCGGTTGTGCCGACCGATGCGGTCGAGCGCGGCCGACACCACCTCCTCCGCCGACACCTCCCGCGCCGCCACCAGCCGGGCGAGCTCGACGGCCGGGAGAAAGGCCAGGTCGCGCCCCCCTCTTCCCGGTTCCGGGACTCCCCGGTCGCGGCCGGCGCTCACGGGGTCGCCTTCATGGCCGGCATCCCTCGCCGCAGGGCCCCCACGGTTCTCGCCTGCATCCCCACCCCTCGCTCGTATACTGTTACGCTCCATATCGAATCTGTATTGTTGCGACTGCGCCCCCCGACCGGAACCCGAAACCGGGAGCATCCATGAACGCGCGCCCGACCTTCCTCGGCACCGCAACATTGGCCATCATCCTCTCCTCCTGCGCGCCCGGCGCCGGGACCGCTGACGCCGCCCAGTCGCCCCAGGCCGACGACGAGCCCGGCTGGCGATGGAGCGACGAGCGCGTCTTCGCGACCGTCAACGCAGTGCGGGCCGGACGCGACCTGACGCCCGCCAGCTGGCCGGGCGGAGCGCGCGCGGCGGTGCTGCTCTCCTTCGACGTGGACAACGAAACCATCCCCATCCGCAACGGGCAACCCACCATCGGCGCCCTCTCGCAGGGCCAGTACGGCGCCCGCCGCGCGCTTCCGCGGATACTCGAAGTCCTCGACGAGCACGATATCCCGGCATCCTTCTTCATCCCTGCGATGAGCCTCCAGTTCAACCCGGAGATGCTGGACGCGATTCAGGCCGCGGGCCACCACGAAATCGGCATTCACGGCTGGATCCATGAGACCAACTCGCTGCTCGAGGCCGACGAGGAACGGGCTCTGCTGGAACGCGCCGTGGCGTATCTCACGGAGGTCACCGGCGAGCGGCCGGTCGGCTACCGGGCTCCGTCGTGGAACTTCAGCCCCAACACCCTCGACATCATCCTCGACATGGACTTTCTCTACGACAGCTCGCTGATGGCCGACGACCGGCCCTACGAGATCCTCGCCAACGGCGAGCCCACCGGCCTGATCGAGCTGCCCGTGGAGTGGATCCTGGACGACGCCCCCCTCCTCAACCCGCGCGGCAACAGCTACAGCGCTCCCCGCGACGTCCTCCAGGTCTTTATCGATGAGTTCGACCGAGCCTGGGACGAGGGCACCATGTTCGTGCTCACCATGCACCCGCACTACATCGGCCACCGCTCCCGCATCCTGATCCTGGAAGGCCTCATCGAGCACATCAACGCCCGAGGCGACGTGTGGTACGCGACGCATCGCGCGGTGGCGGAGTATGTGCAGGGAGGGTGAGCGAGATCCCTGAGGCCGAGAGCTTCCCGGGCGAGCTCGGAACCCGGAGCCATGACGTGACGAGAGCCGGTGTCGTTGGGCTTCTCCTGCTCGTCCTGGGATCCGCGGCCTGCCGCCCGGGCACGACCGGACCCACCCTCGCCGACCGGAACCGGGCACCGGTCGCGGCGGCCTCCATTCCCGCCCTGACCCTGATCGAGGGACAGGTGGTGCTGGTGGAGGCGTCCCCGTACTTCGCCGATCCGGATGGCGACAGCCTGAGCTACGAGGCGAGGACGGACGCGGCGGCTGCGCGGGTAGCGGTCTCCGGCACCCTGGTCACGGTCACCGCGGTGTCTTCGGGGAGGGCGATCCTGACTCTGACGGCCCGCGATCCGGGCGGGCTCGCGGCCAGCCAGAGCACCGGTGTCACGGTGCGGCCGAACCGGGCGCCCGTGGCGACGGGCTCGATTCCGGCGGTGAGCCTGGCCTCCGGCGAGACGGTCCCCGTGGAGGTGTCCTCGTATTTCGACGACCCGGACGGGGGCGCGCTGAGCTACCAGGCCTCGTCTGCGAACCCGCGCGTGGCTCTGGCCTCGGTGTCCGGCCTGACGATGTCGATCGCCGGCGTGGCGGCAGGAACGACAACGCTGATGTTGATGGCCAGGGATCCCGGCGGCCTCACGGCGGCGCATGAAGTCGCGGTGACGGTGGTGCCGGGTCCGACCCTCGGCTTCCGGGAGGATTTCGACTCGGGCCTGGAGGCGTGGGGCGTTGAACAGGCGGACACGGTGCTGTCCGAGGGCGTCCTGGCGCTCACCAATCTCGAACGCGGCATCGCGGGCCGCGCGAACCGCAACCTCGAGGCCCCGATCAACTTCTGGGAGGTGCGCGCCCGCCTGGGACGCACGCAGACCGACAGCGTGGTCGTCTCGGTGATCTTCGCGACCGGACACGAGCGGTACGCGTGGTACGCGCTCGACGTCGGGTCCGGCGTCTCCGTCGGCGGGAGCGACACCAATTACAGATTCTACGCCCTCGACCGGACACGATGGCCCCCGGAGAACCGCTGGGTCGTCATCGAGGGCACCTACGGGGTGTCGGATGCCATCCGGGACGGTGCCGGCGAGTTCACGGAGATCGCCGCATCGCTGGATGACGGCGAGCTGCGTGCGTGGGCCGGCGAAACGGAGCTGTTCGCGGTCACGCTGGGCGACGACCATCCGACTCGCCTGATCGCGATCGGCCTGTGGGTCTTCCCCCTGGACGGGGCCGAGGCGAGAACTGCCCTCTTCGACTGGGTGGAGGTGAGCGGGACGCACACGGCCGGGGCCGCAATCGCAAGCGCCGTCACGGACGCACCGGCGGCCGCGACCGAGAGGACAGCGACACCCAGCGCCGCAATGGCAGCACGGGCGCGGATGTTGCGGCGGTCCGGAGCCAGGCCGGCTGCGTACTGACGCCAAGCGGCAGTCACTTCGCTTTTTCGGGGCCCTGCCTCATGTTTCAGGCGGACCGACCTTGCGGCCGCGGGTCGGAAGCTCCAGCCACTTCACGCAAACAGGTATGTCTGTAATGACAGGTTCAGGTATGCTATTTGATTCCGGTGTCCATCCGTCGGGCGTGCTCCGGAGACGCCTCGTTCGTCCGCTAGCGCTGCTGGCCGTGACCTGGGCCGCCGCCTGCGGCGGAGATGGAGGCACCACCGAGCCCGAACCGACGCCGCAGCCCAACCGGCCGCCGGTGGCGTCGGGGTCGATTCCAGCCCAGAACATGACGGCGGGTGAGTCGGTTACGGTGAGCGTGGGCGGCGTCTTCAGCGACCCCGACGGAGACGCCCTGACCTTGACTGCGATCTCGTCGAACGCGGGCGTGGCGAGCGTCGCCCTGTCGGGCACCAACCTCAACATCACGGCCGTGTCCGCCGGCAGCGCCACGGTCACCGTTACCGCTCGCGACCCCGCGGGGCTTTCCAGCGCGGCCAGCGGCAACGTGACCGTCATGGAGCCCAACCGGGCGCCGGTGCCGGCCGTGCCGGTCGCGCCCGCGCAGTCGGCCATCGTGGGCGACACCCTGAACATCGACATGTCGCCGTTCTTCAGCGACCCCGACGGGGACGCGCTGACCTACTCCGCGACCAGCGCCAACGCCTCGGTGGCAACCGTGACGGTGACGGGCAGCGTGGTGTCCGCCGCCGCGGTGGGCGCCGGTTCCACCACGCTCACGGTGACCGCGACCGACCCGGACGGCCTGTCCGGCTCCCTGAGCGTACCCGTGACCGTCGAGCCCAACCGGCCGCCGGAGACGACGCAGGACTCGCTTCGCTCGCTGAGCATCCAGGAGCGCAATACCGAGGCCGTGAACGTCGCCCAGTACTTCACCGACCCGAACGGACAGGCACTTACCTACACGGCCGAGTCGGACGATCCGGCGGTGGCGACCGTCTCCGTGTCGGGCTCGACGATGACGGTGACCGCGGTGGCCATCGGGACCGCGACGGTGACGGTCACCGCGACGGACCCGTACGGTCTGACGGCCTCGCTGAGCGGTACCGTCACGGTGATCGAGCGAGTGAACCAGGCTCCCGAGGCGCAAGGAACGATTAACGATATCTCGCGGTCGGCAGGGTGGTCGGGAACGCTGGATCTGGAGGGAGACGATGCGCTCTTCGTCGATCCCGATGGCGACGAGCTGACCTACTCGGCGGAGTCGTCGGATCCCGGCGTGGCCGCCCTGGAGGTGACGGGCAGTCTGCTGCGCGTCAGCACCCTTGCCGAGGGGACGGCGACGGGGACCGTAACGGCGACCGATCCGGGAGGCCTGTCGGCGTCTGTGTCCTTCGGGATTACCGTCCTCCCCGCCGCGGGCCTCATCTTCCGCGACGACTTCGACGACGAGAGCAGTCTGGACGACTGGGGGTTCGCAAATGCCGAGGGTGAGATCTCCGAGGGCATCCTGCGAGTGACGAATGTCTCGGACACTCTGTGGGGAATCGTCGGTCGCGAGTTCGAGTCGCCGCTCACCTCCTGGCATATCGCGGCCCGTGTGGGGCGTCAGGCGGACTCGGTGCGAACTGCATTGCTCGTCGAGCCAGCCAATCCCGGCGAGTTGGGCACGGAGGCGATAAGGCTCGAAATCGGTGAGCGAGTGCTCAACTTCGGGGAAGGCAACACGGAAACCGTGAACTATGCCTTGGTCGTCTTCTTTGAGCCGGAAGGCCGGGAAGAAGGCTGGTACTACATTTCCGGTCGCGACGGAGTCGCCTTCCGTGGTGTGTCGAGTGCCATCAACGACGGCCCCGGGGAGCTCACAGACGTCGCGATCAGCGTACAGGACGGTATCTTCGCGGCTGTTGCGGGAACGGACACACTGTTCCTGGTTCCGACGAGCGCACTGAGCTTCGGCGAGGCATTGTCGGAAATCACGCAAGTCCACCTGTGGACCTATGATCCGGCCATCACCGCCCCAAGCCTTCTCGACTGGATGGAGGTCAACGGTGTCGCGGTCGAGGGCGACTCCGCCACGGCCGGTGCGGCAAGATACCGGGCGGTAGTCCCGCTGGACGCCATGAACGATGCCGGCGCGGTCCGTGAGGTGTCACCGCAGATCGTGGGCGAGTCACCGCCCGGGGTCGTAGGGGAACCACCGCGACGCTCTCTGACCCCGGGTCGCCGTTGAGGGTCAACGGCCCCTCCGCAGCGCGTTTCAAAACCGAAAATGCAACAATATGTTGCCTTTTCGAAAATGCAACACTGTGCAGAGGGGTGCGGGAAGGGGTAGAACCGCGAGGGGAATGCTACCCGTGCCTCACCCGTAGAACCCTCCCGGCCCAGCGCCGCGGAGGTGCTCTCAGTCCAGCAGGGCCGGGAGCACCTCCCCCGCCGCCCCCCGCAGCGGCACCGTGGCGGATCGGGTGAGCGGCGTGTCCTCCAGGTTCACCTCGATGAGGCTGCCACCGGCCTCCAGGGTGGCCAGCGGGACCGCCGCGGCCGGGTAGACCACCGCGCTGGTGCCCACCACCAGGCAGAGGTCGGCGCGCTCGGCCAGCGAGTAGGCGCGGGCCAGCACGTCCCCGTCGAGCGACTCGCCGAACAGCACCACGTCCGGGCGGCGCAGGCCGCCGCACGAGTCGCACCGCGGCAGAGCGTCGCCCAGGGGTTCGGCGGGAAAGCGCGCCTCGCAGCGGTTGCAGCGGTCCCGCCCGACCGCCCCGTGCAGCTCGACCGGAAGCGCCGCCTCCGGCGGTCCGTCGCCCGCCTCCTCCAGCGCCGCGCGGGTGTGCAGGCCGTCCACGTTCTGGGTCACCACCCCGGCCGCGCCCCGTGCAAGGAAAAACCGTGCCAGCGCGCGGTGCCCCGGGTTGGGAGCGCACCCCGCCAGCACCGATCGCCGCCAGTCGTACCACTCCCACGCAGTGCGCGGATCGCGCGCGAACGCCTGCGGGGTGGCGAGGTCCTCCGGGCGGTAGTTGCGCCACAGCCCGCCCGCGTCCCGGAAGGTGGGAACACCCGATTCCGCCGAAATGCCCGCGCCCGTGAGCGCGACCACCCGCCGGGCCTCGCGCACGAGCCGCCGCGCCCGCTCGATGTCCGCCGAAGCGCTCACAGCCCCCCCTGGATGGCCCCGCCCGCGGCGGCCGCCCCATACGCGAGGATCGCGAATCGTGCCCAGCGGCCGGCGAAGCCCAGCGTCAGGAACGCGGCGAAATTGGTGCGCACGATGCCTGCTGCCAGCGAGATCACGTAGAAGGGCGGCAGCCCCACGAACGCGCTGACCAGAATCAGCGTCCATCCGGCCTGCTCGAGTCGCCTGGTCTTTTCGGACGCGCGCTCAAGGTGGCGCGTCGCCCGGGCCGGCAGCTTCTGGGGCAGCCAGCGGGCCAGCGCGTAGAGGGCGGCCTTGGCGATCATCTGGCCCAGCGAACACACCGTAACTACCAGCCACACCTGGGATCCGGGCACCGCGACGGCGGTCGCCGCCACCACGACCTCCGCGTTCACGAACGGCACCAGACCGCTGGCCACGGAGGCTGCAAACGCCGATGACAGGAGCGCGATTTCCAAAGGAGAGAGCCTCTGCGTGCGATGATGGCCTGACTCAGCTTGACCGCCATGAGCCGGACGTACGATCTTTAACAGCTATGGGTTCAAATGTAATGGCATCTTGGAGCGTGGGATGAAACGGACCGGAGCACTCGTTGCGGCCATGGCGCTGCTGTCGCTGGGGGCGGCCCTGCCCGCCAATGCGCAGACCGAGGAGCGGGTGACCACCCTCGACGGCGTCTACACCGAAGAGCAGGCGCTGCGCGGCGCCGAGGTCACCGAGAGCGTCTGCCGCGAGTGCCACGACGACGAGGAGTTCGTCGGAGCCTTCATCCGCTCGTGGTCCGGCGCGAGCGTAGCGGCGCTCTTCGACGACATCTACTCGCTCATGCCCGAAGACCAGCCCGGCTCCCTCCCCGTCCAGCAGTACGCCGACGTCATCGCCTACATCCTGCAGCTGAACGGCCTTCCCCCCGGCGATGTCGAACTCGGCGCCGCCCGCGAGTCCCTGGAGCGGGTGCTGATCGAGGCCAATCGCCCGCGCTAGCCTGGCCGTCCCCCGGGGGTAGTGCCCTGCCCGGCGGTGGGCGCTATCTTGGGCTCGGAATAGCGACGAAACCGCGATTTTCTTGCGACAATTCTCCGACACGCCAGGATGCCCCGCGGTCAATGACCAGGGCGTCGCTCCGAGGAGAAGGGTTGCGTCGAGCTGAGAAGGAGGATGCCGGCAATGGGTACATGGCTCTCAGGATCACCGCGCGTATTCTTTCTGCTGGCGCTCTTTGGCGCTCTTCCCACAGCTCCGGCTGCGGCACAATCCACCGGATCCATCGAGGGCGCCGTAGCCGACATCGCCGATGGCCGGCCGATCGCGGGCGCACAGGTCTTCATCGAAGCGCTCGGCATCGGGGCGGTCACGGACGCCGACGGCCGCTACTCGATCCAGGACGTGCCCGCGGGCGCGCACCAGCTCTCCACCAACATCCTCGGGTACCTGGCGGCGACCGAAGACGTCACGGTAGCGCCGGGAGAGGCCACCACGGTCGACCTGCAGTTGAGCTTCACCGCGCTCGAGCTCGACGAAGTGGTCGTGACCGGCACCAGCGCTGAGACGGCGGCCACGGAGCTGCCCTACTCGGTTGCGGTGGCCGCGCGCCGCAAGCTGGAGGAACAGGGCTTCCCGCTCGTGACCGAGTTCTTCAAGGCCCTCGGCGTGAGCCACGGGGTGGTCGGCGAACGGCAGAGCTGGTACAACGCCAACGAGATCGCCGCCGTGCCGGAGACCGTGGCCAACGTGAACCTGCGCGGCCTGGGGGCGTCCCGGACGCTGGTGCTGCTCAACGGCCGGCGCCAGGTGTATCTCCCGGCGCGCCTGATTGGGGGACGCTACGTCGACATCAACTCGTTCCCGTCGATCGCCATCGACCGCATCGAGGTGCTGAAGGAGGGCGCGTCCGCCATCTACGGGTCGGACGCCGTGGCCGGGGTCGCCAACTTCCTGACCCGCGGCGAATTCGAGGGAACGGAAGTGACTGCTTCGCACGAGTACTTCGCCGGCGCGGGCGACAGCAACGTGGCCGGCATCGTGGGACGGCGGCTGGGCGATCGGGCGCACGCGGTTCTGTCCGCCGAATACCTGACCCGCCAACAGCTCACCCCGGAAGACCGCGACTGGGCGCTGCGCCCGTACGAGGCGGGCGCCGGCGCATGGTCCTGGACCGGCAACCCGGGGGCGTTCCTCACGCCATACACGTCCGGTATGGAAAGTGCCGAGGATCTGGTCGCCACGCTGTCGGGCGCACACTTCTCGGACGATGACATCTTCATCGATCCGGCCTGCCTCGACTTCGGCGGCTACCTCGAGAGCTACACCTGCCGGTTCCGCTATCAGCCCTGGGACAACCTGCTCGAGCAGTCCGACCACTTCCGCGCCTTCGCGGAAATCAACGGCGAGGTGGGTGACAACTCCAGCTACCACATAGAGGGCCTCTGGGCCGAAGCGACGACGCCGGCCTGGGTGACAACGCCGTCGTTCCCGCCCATCAGCCCCTACGACGGGCTTCAGATCGTGCCGTCGGAGAACCCCGGGCGTCAGGCCTTCTGCCAGCAGCACGCGTCCAGCGTGGGGTTCATGGGCAGCGGCGATTGTCTGGAGAACGACTGGTACTTCTTCGGGCGGCTGGTGGGACACTCGGGGCCCGGCCGGACGCTTGAGCGGAATTCCCGCACCCAACGGGTGTCCGCGTCCCTGGACACGGGCCTCGACGCCCTGGAGGGGCACGACAACCGGCTGAACCTCGCCCTCAGCTACTCCCGTTCCGCTGGTAACGTGAACCAGCCCGCCGAATACGCCTACCGCAAGTTTCTCGCCTTCCGCGGCTACGGCGGACCCGACTGCGGGGTCGATGTGGTCGCAGATCCCAGCTCACCCTCGGGCATGGCGCTGGGTCCGACGGGCGGGCGACTGCCGGGCCAGGGCAACTGCCAGTTCTACAATCCGTTCAGCAACGCTCTCCAGCATTCCCAGCAGCCGGGCGCGCGATTCGTCAGCGAGCCCAACCCCGACTTTTCACCGGGGCTGGCGAACGCCGCCGAACTGATTGCGTGGATCAACGAAGAGGTCGATGTCGAGAGTTCCGCGGACATGCTGGTCGCCGACGCCACCCTGACGGGAAGCAGCGGCCCGGTGGAGAACTACGCCCTGGGCTACCAGTTCCGCTGGTTCGACGTCTGGTCACAGCCGAACGATCCCGGCAACCTGAACATGAACCCGTGCTCCGTGCTGGGCAGCCGCGCCTGTCTCGAGCAGGCCGGCCCGTTCACCTTTACGACCGGGACCTATCCCTACGCCGCCACGCAGACGGTGCATCGCTTCTTTGCGGAACTCCCCGTCCACGGAATGGATGAGCGTCTCCACATGCAGCTCGCCGCGAACTACGAGTTTCACAGCGTCGCGAGCAGCTTCAATCCGAAGGCCGCGTTCCGGCTGGACCTGTCGGACCAGTTCGCGTTGCGCGGCTCGCTGCAGACGACCTTCCGCGCCCCGTCGGTCGACGACGTGAACGAGAGCCGTACGACCGCGCTCGCATACGTGAACGAGGCGGGTGTCTACAAGGCCGTCGACACCCACGGCGACCAGAATCTGAAGTCGGAGCAGGCGCTTACCTTCAACGCCGGCTTCATCGTGACGCTTGCGGATGAATCGGGCTTCGTCCCGGTCCAGTTCACAGCGGACTACTGGAGCTACGATTTCAAGGACGTGATCGCTGTGGTGCCCTACAATGCGATTACCCGGCTCTATAACGAGGGCGGGAGCTCCCGCCAGGCCGTCAAGAGCTACGTGACCTGCTCGGATGGACGGGGCACGGGCACCTGCGACGTCACCGGCATCGAGCGAATCGACGTCGATCTCATCAACTGGCCCGGCGTCAAGACCTCCGGCTTCGATTTCCAGTTGACCGCCCGTTCCCAGGCCGGCACCGGGATTCTCAATGCCGGGCTGGAGGCCACCTACACGAACAAGTATTCCATCGAGGCATTGCACGTCGAGGGTGTCGAGATCTCACCCGATTCGGAAGGCGCCGGACGCCTGAACAAGTACAACCCCATCGCCCCTCCCCTCCCGAGCCTGAAGGGGAGACTGTTCGGAAGCTACGGCTGGTCCGACTACAGCGTCGTCGGGTACATCAACTACATCTCGTCCTACAAGGACCGCGACGAAGAGGGAAGCGAGGCCGAGAACATCGACGGCTTCCTGACGCTGGACGCAACCGCGCTCTGGCGCCCCTCGAGAGGCTTCGGCGTCTCGCTCTCGCTGCTGAACCTGTTCGATACCCCTCCGCCCTACGTGAAGTGGGAGCAGTCCTTCGACGGCTTCACCCACAGCGCCAAGGGCCGGCGCATCAAGCTGTCGGCGACGTATCGGGTGTTCTGAGGGGACATCAGCCGCCAATCACCCGGGCGCTGTAGAGGCCCGCCCGCTCGCGGCGAGAGGCCCGGCCGCGGCTGCCGCCCGTGACAGCCGCGGCCTTCCCCTCGCCCCGGGGTCCTCGGGTTCAGCGCCCCGCGCCGCCGTCCGAAATCGTCACCCGCAGCAGCTGCTCCAGCCGCGTCACGTGCTCTTCCAGCGCCGTGTGGAGCTGGTCGTAGCGGACGATCGCGTCCTGGCCGGGCTCCTGGTCGGCGCGCGTCAGGTTGCTGTACAGGTACTGCAACTGATCGACGAGCATCGGCCGCGAGTAGCGGATCGGCGCCGTAACCAGCTCGCGCTCGATCGCCTCGATCTCGTCGGCGAGGCTGCCGCCCCCGCGCTCCCGCGCCTCGTTGATGCGGTGCACCGCCAGCCGGCCCTCGCTCAGCGCGTCACGCGCCTGCAGGGCCAGCTCAATCTGCCGCTCCACCATCTGCACGCCGATTCCCTCGGCCGCGACGCGCGGATCCAGCGTCACCTCGAAGCTGCGGCTCGCGCTCCAGTCGCCGGCCGCAAGGCGCGCCGTGTACATCCCCGGCGGCACCATCGGGCCACCCCGCCCCGACCGCGCCGGATTGGCATCCCACGGCCCCGGATATGTCAGGTCCCACGTAAACCGGTGGGTTCCCGCGTCCGACGGCAGCCGCGGCGTGCCGAAGCGTTCCAGCCGCCACTCCCGCATCCCGGGCTCGGCGGGGACCGTGTATTCGCCGGGGCTCTCGCTCGAGAAGGAGCGCACGACCTCGCCGCTCGAATCCACGATATCGAGCGTCACCGGACCCTGCGCGGGCGAGGCCAGCATGTAGTCGATGTTGGCGCCCGCCTGCGGGAACTCGGGCTCGTGGGGGAGCCCCCCGCCGAAGCCGGCGCGGTAGCGCAACCGGTAGGCGTCCCGGATCCCGAACAGATGTGCGTCAGCGCTGGCAACCCGTTCGCCGAGCTCGTGCAGTGGCGTGAGGTTGTCCATGATCCAGAAGCCGCGACCCATTGTCGACAGCACCAGGTCGCCCTGCACCACCTTGATGTCCGTGATGGGGGTTCCCGGAAGGTTCAGTTGGAAGGGCTGCCAGGAGCCGCCGTCGTCGAACGAGATGAACATCCCGAACTCGGTGCCCAGGTAGAGCAGCCCCTCGCGGTCGGGATCCTCGCGCACGACGCGCACGGGATGGTGGTTCGGCACGCCGTTGCCGCCGGTAGTGATCCGCGTCCAGGTCGCGCCGTAGTCGTCGGTGCGGTAGGTGTGCGGGGTGAAGTCGCCCAGCATGTAGCGGAGGATCGCCACGTAGGCCTTGGCGGGGTCGTGATGCGACACCGCGATGGTCTGGACGCGCCCGTAGGGGCCGATGCCGGGGGGCGTCACGTCGTCCCAGGTGCGGCCGTTGTCGCGGGTGACGTGCACGGGGCCGTCGTTGGCCCCCGCCCAGATCACACCCGGCTCCAGCACCGACTCCTGGATGTCGTAGAGGACGGAGAAGTGCTCCTCGCCGGTGACGTCGAGGGTGATCGGCGCACCCGAGACGACCTGCGTCTCGGGGGTGAAGGCGGTGAGGTCGGGAGAGATGGTCTCCCAGAGCTGGCCGCCGTTGGTGGAGACGTGAACGAACTGCGAGCCGTGGTAGACCTTGTTGGGGTCGTGAGGCGAGACGTGGATGGGGACGACGCGCTGGAAGCGGTACTCCAGGTCGCGCGGGTTGTGCCCGTAAAGGTTTCCGAAACCGACGTAGTACTGCGCCTCCTGTCCCGTGCGCCGGTTATAGAGCCCGAAACGGCCCTTGCAGTTGGCGTAGACGATGTCCGGATCACCGGGCTTGGGCACCACCGGACCGGTCTCGCATCCCCCGTGGGCCTCCCAGGTCGACTGTGAGCCGCCCGGCTCCGAGCGCTCGGGCAGGCCGGGCACCGAGATGGTCGAGTTGTCCTGCTGGCCCGCGTAGAGCCGGTAGGGGAAGTCGTCGGACACGTCCACCTGGTAGAGTTCGGCGGTCGGCTGGTTGAGCTGCGTGGACCAGGTCCTGCCGCCGTCGAGCGAGACGTTGGCGCCACCGTCGTTCGACTGGATCAGGATGTCCGGGTTCTCCGGGTTGATCCACATGTCGTGGTTGTCGCCGTGGGGGGTCCGCTCGGACTGCCAGCTCACGCCCCCGTCGACGGATTTCCAGTGGCCCTCGGCCATGCCCCAGAGGATGTCGGGGTCGGTGGGATGCCCCTCGAGGTTGTTGTAGTAGAACGGCCGGTTGCGGATCGGCTGGAAGTCGGTGACCTGCCGCCAGGTGGCGCCGCGGTCGTCGGAGCGGTAGACGCCGCCGGCGTCGGCGGGCGCCTCGATGAGCACGTACACGCGGTCGGGATCGGCCGCGCTGACCGCGAGGTCGGACTTGCCGCGCAGGCCGGTGGGGAGCCCGTCGGTCGCGCGGTCCCAGCTGTCGCCGCCGTCGCGCGAAATGAAGACGCCGCCCTGCATGCCGCCCGAGATGATCGTCCAGGGCTTGCGCTCGGTCTGCCACATGCTCGCGTAGATGGTGTTCGGGTCGTCGGGCGCAAACTCCAGGTCCACCGCGCCGGTGCTGTCCGAGACGAAGAGCACGTTCTCCCAGCTCGCGCCGCCGTCGCTGCTGCGGTAGACGCCCCGCTCGTCATTCGGCGTGAAGGGGTTGCCGATTGCCGCGACGTACACGAGGTCGGAGTCGTCGGGGTGGATGAGGATCGCCCCGGAATTCCCGGTGGCGTCCAGACCGATGTGCTCCCATGTGGCCCCGGCGTCGTTGGATTTGTAGACCCCGTCGCCGATGATGACGTTGCTGCGGAGGCCGTCCGAGCCGGTCGACACGTAGACGATGTTCGGGTCCGAGTCGGCGACGCGGATCGCGCCGATCGAGCCGGTGCCGAAGTAGCCGTCCGAGATGTTGTGCCAACTGTGGCCGTAGTCGGTGGTCTTCCACACGCCGCCGCCCGTGGCGCCCATGTAGAAGGTGGAGGCCTGGTCGACGTGGCCGGCGACGGCGGTGACGCGGCCGCCGCGGGAGGGGCCGACGTAACGGTAGCGCAAGCTTCCGAAGAGGTCGTCGCTGAAGGCCGTGGCGCCGTTCGATGCGGTGGCGCCGCCGTCCTGGCCGGCGACGGAAGCGGGTCGGAGGAGGGCCGCGCCGGTGGCTGCGGCGGCGATCAGGGTCGTGATGGTCAGGAGCCTTCTCATCAGGGTCTCTCTCTCGGGTTGGGGCGAGGGTCGCAATCTGCCGGTTGTGGAACGGCCGGGCGTGCGGCCCGGACATGCATCAGAATGCGTAACTAACGCGTGCGGGGCGAGCCCTGCCGGTTCGCCGCGTGCTAGCGCGCGTCGCGCAGCTTGAAGACGTAGAGGGCGTTTCCGGATGTGGGATGGCGGATCTCCGGAGCCAGCAGGCGCGGGACGATGCGGGGGCTGCCGCCGCCGAGGCCGGTGCTCACGGCCAGGTACTGTTCGCCCCTGACGGAGAAGGTCACGGGGAAGCCCTGGACCGATGTTCCCAGCCGGGTCTCCCACAGCACGTCGCCGGTCGCGACGTCGTAGGCGCGGAAGTAGCGGTCGACGTCGCCCGCGAAGGCGAGGCCGCCACCGGTGGTGAGGGCCGCGGTGAGGAAGGAGGCGCGCTGTTCGACGCTCCAGACCTCCTCGAGGGTGCGCACGTCGTAGGCCGCCAGCTTGCCCAGCCGGCCGTCGGTGCCGGGCATCTCGGCCCAGTCGCGGTCGGCGCCGGTACCGCCCGAACCCTCCTCCATGACGATCTCGCGGCCGGATATTTCGAGACAGCTCTGCGAGAGCGGGGTAACGAGGAGGTTCGTCTCCGGGCTGAACGCCATCGCGTGCCAGTTGTGGCCGCCCGCCGTGCTGGGGCAGACCGAGATCCACTCGCCCACTTCGGCCTTCATGATGTCGGCGCGGTAGGTGACCTCCCCGGTCTCGGGGTCGATGTGGTCGAAGACGTTCTGGTACACGGTCTCGCGGTGCGCGAGGAACTCGCCCGTCTCGCGATCCAGTTTCCAGAAGATGCCGTGCTTGCCGATGGCGAAGAGGAGCCTGCGGCCGTCGACGTCCACGAGCATCTGCTCAAAGGACTCGTCCAGGTCGAGCGCCTCGGCGGGTACGTGCTGGCGATACCAGGCCAGTGAGCCGTCGGCCGCGTTCATGGCCAGCGTGGAACTGGTGTAGAGCGCCGGGTCGAGGGTGGTGAGGCCGCGGCTGGCAGGCACCCAGGGCTTGGCCTGCGCCGTGCCCCAGTAGATGAGCCCGAGCGCCGGGTCGTAGCTGCCGGTGGTCCACGCGTCCCCGCCGCCCCGCAGGTGGAGGGGAAGATCGCCCCAGGTGTCGCCCCCGGGCTCCCCCGGGCGCGCGATGGTGTAGGTGCGCCACACCTCCTCTCCGGTGTCGGCGTCGTGCGCGGTGATGAAGCAGCTGTCGTCGTAGAAGCGCCCGCACCCGTTGATGCCGTTCACCACCAGCCCCTCCACCACGAGGGGGCCCGCGACGTTGGTGTAGCCCTTGCGCGGGTCGGCGACCTGGGTGTCCCACACGGTCTTGCCGGTGCGCGCGTCGAGGGCGACCACGCTCGCATCCTTCGTGGACAGGAACACCTTGTCCTGATAGAGGGCCAGGTTGCGCATCTGGTTGAATCCGCCCGGGCGGATGTGGTCGGGGAACTGGCGGCGGTACTCCCAGAGGAGGTCGCCGGTGGCGGCGTCGAGCGCCTGGATGATGTTGCCCGGATTGGCGAGGAACATGATCCCGTCGAGCACCAGCGGGGTCGGCTGGCTGGTCCCGTCGGCCATGGCCCACACCCAGGCCAGCTCCAGGTCGGCGACGTTTTCGCCCCGGATCTGGTCGAGCGGGCTGTACCCCCAGGCGTCGTAGGTGCGCCGGTACATGAGCCAGTCGGCGGGGTCGGGGTCGCGCAGCATGGCGTCGGTCACGGGGGTGAGTGGGCCGATGCCGCCCTCCACGGTGGTGAGACCGGTGGCGCGTACCAGTTCCCCGGTGGGGATTGCGGGCCGGTTGGGGGCGGCGGGGTCAGCGGTGGGGGTCGGCTCAGCCGCGGGAGCGGGCTCAGCGGCGGCAGACATCTGCCCCGCCAGCACATCCTCGATCGCCTGCCCGGACGCCAGCACGCCCTGGTCGGCCGCGGCCCCGTTGGCCGAGAGCAGGAAGGCGGTCACCGCCAGGTACTGCGCCTCGCTGAGGGTGCCGGGCTCCTCCGGGGGCATGTCGCGCACCACCGCCAGCAGCTCGTCGAGCGGTGCCGTCCGCCAGGCGGCGAGGAAGTTGCGGCCCGCCAGCTCGGGCGCCTCGAAGTCGCCGCTCAGGTCGGCGCGGTGGCATTCCGCGCATGAGCGATCGTATACGCCGCGCCCGGCCTCCACCTGCTGCGGGACAAGGCGCACCGTCTCCTGCCCGGCGAGTGGGGCAGCCAAGGCGAGCGGAGTGGCCAGGGCGAGCGCCGCGAGCGGTGAGCTGACCGGGGCCAAAGTCGCCGCGCGACACGTCCCGCCCCGTCTAATACGCCCGAAACGCTCCATCATATCATCAGTAGATATCAGTAATAATCACCAGTAATCATCAGTACACCGCCAGGTCGGTCAGTGCGTCAGCGCGTACAGCACGATGTTGATGCCGAGCGCATACGACTCCGGCGAGAACCGGAAGAAGAACGCCTCGTCCTCTCCCTCGCGCTCCCAGCCGTCGGCGATGTCGGTGTTGTGGGTCATCACCACCATCGCCCGCCCTTCCTCGTCGAAGATGGCGCGGAAGTGTACTTCGGCGCTCTCGAAGCCTCGCTCGGAGGTCGCCTGCCGCCCGGTCCGGTACCAGTACTGGATCGAGGGCACCTGTGGTACGTCGCGTACCTGGTACAGCCCGTTCAGCAGCAGGTGGTCGCTCGGCACGTCCTGGATGAAGTGATCGGGGAGCACCTCGCGCATGGTCTGTTCCCAGTGCTGCCAGGCGCGGTCGCCCCAGAAATCGTCCACGTAGAGAAAGCCGCCCTTGAGGAGATAGGTGCGCAGGCGCTCGATCTCCTCGGGATCGAAGCCGACCGTCCCCACATCCGACATGAAGACGAAGGGACACTTGAAGATCTCGTCGTCCTCCAGCGTCACCACCGCGTAGAAGGGCTCGCCGTTCTCGGAGCGGCTGACCGCGCTGGTGGTGAGCTGGGAGAAGCGCAGGGAGAAGTTGGCGTCGGAGTTGGGATAGTCCGTGCGCCATCCCTGGCCAAGCGCCTCGTTGCGCACGCTGCGGTAGGCGATGCGGCAGAAGGTGAAGCCGAACTCGGCCGCCTCCCCGGGGTTGGCCATGGGCGCGCGCCGGGACCAGCCGCGCCCCCAGCGTTGCGCGCTCGCCGGGCTGGGAAGGACCGCCAGGGCAACCGTCCATGCCGCGGCCAGGACGAGCGCCCACATTCCCGCCCTGGTCGACGGAACGGCCGCCCTGGCGGCCCGAAGCGCGTCCCGGCCGCGCATCAGAAGGGAGCCCGCATCAGAAGCGTGCCGACATCAGCCAGACATCCGCGTTGGCCCAGTATTCCATGCGCTCGGCCAGCGTCTCGTCAGCTTCCGCGTCCCGGCCCTGGGCCCGGAGCGCCCGCTCCAGCCCGAAGAGCGACCAGCCGTTGTGCGGATGGTCCTCGAGCGCGGCGCGGAACACCTCTTCGGCGTCCGCATGGCGCCCGGCGTCGTTGAGGATGGCGCCCAGCCAGTGGCGAGCCGCGAAGTTGAGGGGCTCGGGCTCGTCGTAGCGGAGCCCGTCCTCGACCTCGATGCCCTCCTCGAGCACGCGCGCGGCCCCGTCGACATCGCCTTCGGCGGCGAGCATCTCGCCCTCGAGGATCGCGCCCACGATGGTGATCAGGTCAACCGCCGAGTGCCCGCGGAAGGGCGCCTCGTCCTCGAGCTCGGCGCGCGCCTCCTTCAGCCGCTCCATGTAGAACGCGGCGCTGTCGGGCCGTTCCATGCGCAGATGGGCGAATCCGCGCCCGAAGTCCCAGAAGCCGGCGAAGAGCGGCTGCTCGGGACGTTCATCGATCGCCAGCACGTCTTCCCAGAAGCCGAAGCGGACGCCGGTAAGCGACTCGTAGAAGTTGCCGCCCGACACCAGTTTCCCGTAGTTGCGCGAGGCCTGCATGGCGACCGCGCCCTCGCCGGCCATGGAGGCCGCGAAGAGCAGCATGTGCAGGTTGTGCGACGGGTAGATGGCGTAGCCCAGGTCGTGGTTGGCCTTCTGGTCGGAGTGCCAGGCATGCGTGTTGGCGATCACCGCGTCATGCCAGCGCCCGATCCGGTTGTAGGTGTGCGAGGGCATGTGCTGGATGTGGCTCGCGCCGGGGATCGACTGGCCGAGGTGGTCCGCGCACGCTTCCGCCTTGCCGGGGCTGGCGGTGGGTTCGGTGGCGTGAACGTAGAGGTGGCAGGCGCCCGGGTGGGCGATGTTCAGCGCGAGGGTCTGCTCAAGCACCCGGTGGATCTTCTGCACCTCGGGGTTCTCGATGTCCCAGTAGCCGCGCCGGGGCTGGAGCAGCATGAGCGACTCGCCGAAGAAGGTGCCGACCTCGATGTCGCCGGGATGCGCCTCCCACACCTTCTCCAGGGCGGCCGCGTAGGCCTTGTCCAGCTCCAGGCGCTGGTCGTCTCCCTCGTGCTCGGGCGCGTAGCGGACGATCATCGCGTCGATGAGGGCCCGCTCGACGTCGGTCCCGGACTCCGCCGCCAGTTCCTTCGCCTTGTGGATGGCGGCGTAGGCGGTGGGGGCGTCTTCGGGGAGCATCGCGCCGTTCAGATAGCGGCCCAGCGACCACGCTTCGCCGAAGTAGCACATGGCGCACTCGGGATCGTGGCGCTGCGCCTCCTTGAAGGAGCGGTTCGCGTCCGAAGGCGTGAAGGCGTACATGAGCTGCATGCCCTGCGTGAAGTACGCCTGCGCAGCTTCGGAGTCGGTGGTGATGGTGCGCGTGTAGGGCCCGAGGGCCGAGGAAATGAGCAGAACCTCTTCGCCGTCCGGAGCCGGACCAGGCCCGTGCTCGTCGTGCTGGGCGGAAAGGGGCGCCGGTGCCAGAGCGAGCAGGACCGGCGCGGTGCTACAGATGCAGGCGAGAACGAAGCGAAGGTGTTTCCGGGTCATGGCGCAGCCTCCTGAGGATGAGTCCGATTCTCCTCGCAAACTGCCCCGATGGAGGGACGTGCGCCAGAGATGTCGACATGGGACCCGTGCTGGTGCCGTGCCTTGTCGTCTCAGCGCCCGCGCGATCTGAGGTCGCGGTCGAAGTCCTCAAGATCGCGGTCGTAGTCCGTCGTCTCCCGGCCCGGGGCCTCGCGCATGCGCCCTCCGGCCCGGCGCTGGCGCTCGATCATATCGTCGAGCCAGCGCTCCGCGGACTTGCTCTCGCGCCGCGCAAGGTCCTCGACCCGCTCGATGAGGGTGTCGGCGTCGGATCCCAGCATGCGCCGCTCGCCGATTCCGGCGCCGGTCCCTGGCTGGTCCGGCCAGAGCAGCTCCCCCGTCTCGGCGAACCCCTTCGTGCTGTGCAGCCTGAGCCACCGGTCGAAGCGCGAGCACAGCCGGATGACGGCGTAGAAGCGGCGGGGACGCCTGCCTCCCCCGGCGATCATGTCGATCACGATCGCGATGACCGACAGGCTCATCAGGACCGCATCCTTGACCCCGTCCAGCGCGAGCTTGACCTGAAAGACCACGAAGTCGCGGAACGCGACCGAGCGGGTGACGACGGGGAGGGAAGGGTTGCCGGGGTGGTTCATGGGGCATTCATGTTGGAGTCAGAAGGAGGCGTGCCGAGGACGACCCCTGCCAATGTCGTTGGGCCGCGGTCTCTACGCGAGCGATGCCGGCAGGTGTCGCCGGAACCCCAGGGGAGGCACGACATGAGTCCGTTGCTGAAGACGGCCCTGTTCACGCTGGTGGTGCCCGGCAGCGTTGCGGTGCTCGTTCCGCTGCTCATCGCGGGGGACCGGGCGACCGCAGACGGCGCCGCTCGTGCTCTCGCCCTGCTTCTCCTGGCGGTCGGTGCGGTCCTCTACCTGCGATCCGCGTGGGACTTCGCGTCCTTCGGCCGAGGCACGCCCGCGATCACGGATGCGCCGAAGCGGCTGGTGACCCGCGGGTTCTACCGGTACACGCGCAACCCCATGTACGTGGCGGTGCTGAGCGCGGTCACGGGGTGGGCCGTTCTCTACGGGATGCCGGTCCTTTGGGCCTACGGCGCAGCGATCTTCGTCTTCTTCTCGCTGTTCATCCGGCTCTACGAGGAGCCACGGCTCACGCGGGAGTTCGGGGACGAGTATGTGGCGTACATGAAGCGGGTCGGGCGATGGCTGCCGCGTCCCGGTCGCGGGGACTCTCGCTGAAGGACCCGTTTGCGGGATAATGTCGTATACTCATCCGTGATTTGTCGGTATATTAGCTTCCCATATGGGGGGTATTTCAGCAACTTCCACTTGCCGGAACGCAGTCCCCCGATTTGGGAGGCGCGACAAAATCGGGATCATGCCATACTGGTATTGTCGAGATCACATTAGAGCAACGAGTTGACCGCGACGGTTGGTTGAGCGTGTTGCCGCGGGACGGTATGGCACGGACGCAATCGGGACCACTGGTCTACCTGCTGTATTGCGAGAACGGCGAGCTGGGCGACCGACTGGAGCGAACGCTCGCCGGCCTGCCGATCGGGCGGTTGACTTCACGAGAGGCGCTCTTGGAGCCGTCCGTGGGCGCCTGCGCAGTCGTCTTCGGGACCACGACCTGCTCTGGCGAGGATTTCGAGTGGCTGCGATCGGCCTTCGGGCCTGTGAGCCCGCCGTGCGTCGTGGTGGCGCCCCTTTCGGTGGACTGCCTGCGACGACTGTATCCGCTCCGTTCCGGCAGGCTGCAGGTGGTGTGGACGGACGAGGCCACGAGCCGCCTGGCCGAAGTGCTCGAGGACTTCAGGAGGGTCAGCCGGGGTCCGATGTGGCAACTCGGCTTGAAGCTGCTCTCGGACTATTCCTTCAGACCCCCCCCTCAGGGAGACGATCAGCCGGGTCTGCGGTCTGCACAATGATGACGGCGGCGTCCCGTTCATTCCCGTGCACTCCGTCAGTCACCTGGCGCGTCATGTCGGCCTGGCTGCTTCTACCCTGAGTCGCTACTGGCGCAGGGAGGTACCTCTTCGGTGCAGCCTGAAGGAATTCCTGAGCTGGGCTGTTCTTCTCTGGGCCGTGCGCGCCCGCTCGCGGGACGCCTGGAACGCCATCGCCGATCAGGTGGGCCTCCAACGCCGCACCCTGGAGAGGAACTTCATGCGGATGGCCGAATGTACGCTCGCGGCGGCGGCGGACGATCCAGAGCGGATCGCTCGGCGATTCGGTGAGTGGGTCGGTTCGGTGTGGGAGCCCCATCTCGCCGAGGAGGCTTGGAGGCACGATACCGTTGCCCCGTGCGCGTTGCCTCGGCTTGGTCGAAGATGACTGTCTATCCGCCGGGCCGTGGCGGACAGCCCACATCGTAGTCGGGCGGCAGACATGTCGTGCGATGCTTCGCTCCATGACGTCTCAGCAGATCCGCTACTTCCTGCGTTCCCCGCTCAACCGCCAGATCGAGGGGTGTGTAGTTGACTTCGCCGCCAACCGCATTCAGGTCTGCTCCGGCCAGAATCAACGTCTCGGTGATATCCGGGTTGGCATTGGTCGCCGCCGATATGTGCAGTGGGCTGATGGGCGGCACCCACTTGGCCAGAAACCAGGGCAGCGGGCACCAGTCGTGGACGCTCGCACCGCCATCGAGCAATGCGCTGATCACGGGTGGATGATCGCCATGCTGCGCGCCCAGGCAGATGGGCGCCGGATGTCGTTTCTGGCGCTCATGTCCGCGTTCGCGTCGACCAGCACCCGCACGACTCCGGGATCGCTGCCCACCCAGGCCACGAAATGGAGCGGCGTCTGACCGTCCGATGTCGTGGCATTCGGGTTGGAGCCGCTTCCGATGCAGGCCGTGATCTCTGCGGCGCTCGCGGTCGTGAAGAAGTTGGTCGTGTTCCAGTCCTCGCACAGCGGCGACTCCGGCTCGGTCGCTGCCGATTCCCCACAGGACAGCGGCGCGAAGCAAGCCAGCAACGCCAGCCTCCAGGATCCTGAGCATCGTAGTCCAGTGCAATCCATCGTCCCGAGACCTCTCCGGCTGCTGGCACGGGCCCGACGGTGGACACCGGCTCCGTTTCGCAATGGGGAACTATCAGTTGTCGCCAATGCGACGAATTCGCGCAAAACAGGTCAGACGGCGACCCATGTCCCGGCATACCCAGGGATATGCCGCCGCTCCATGATCATGGTGAGCATGTGACGACGGGCCAGCGTTTGTCCAGCATGCTTCCGCGGGTCTAGTGCACGATGAGGATTATCCCCCTGTTTGGGGGGCGCGTCCGGACGAAAGATCCCCCATTATTGAGGATCCTACTTACTAGACGGGTTTGGGGGACGGTTTTCCGCCTCGGCCTCTCTCTTGGAGTGGGTCCCATGAGCCGCGACCAAAGGCGCGAGAACCCTAGCCGAAGAAAGAGAGGTCATGAGGGGAAGCTGCTTCCTGCCGCTGATCTTCGTGATGGCCTGTGCCACCACCACCGATCCAGAGCCTACGGCACCCGATCCTTGTGACTCCTGGAACACGGAAGGCTTCTTCAAGCGGGCGAGCGCGGCTGAGATCGCGACTTGCCTCGGAGCGGGCGCAAGCACGACGGACCGCAACGACGGCCGGGACTCCCCGATATGCATGGCCGCGCGGTTCACCAGCGACCCTGAGGTCATCAACGTGCTGATCCGGCACGGCGCCTCGGCGAACGACTGGTGCGCCTTTAACAATTGGGAACTGAGTGAATGCTATGCGAACGCGAGCGTGCTGCACGTCGCGGCTCGCGACAACCCGAACCCGGCCGTGCTTCAGGCGCTGATCGACGCGGGCGCGCAAGTGAACGCGGTGGCGGGGCCGGTCTGGACGCCCCTGAGCGTCGCTTGGCTGTGGCACAACACCGAGGAAGTGGTCGAACTACTCATGCGGAACGGCGCGACTGGCTCGATCGAGATCGGGCCGAGCCTGTGTGATTGAGAACCCCAACAAAGGGGAGCAGATCGGCACAGTGGCTGGAGATGTTCACACGGGGTGCAGATGCACGGACAGGGACGACCTTTGCACATGCAGGGGACACAGCCACAGCCGACGGCGGACACCGGCTCCGTTTCGCAATGGGGAACTATCAGCTGTCGCCAATGCGACGAATTTGCGTAAAATGGCGACAATACAGGTCAGACGGCGACCCATGTCCCGGCATACCCAGGGATATGCCGCCGCCTCACGATTCATGGTGAGCATGTGACGACGGCCAGCGTTTGTCCAGCGTGCTTCCGCGGGTCTGTTGCACGATGACGTATTTCCCCCTATTTGGGGGGCGCGTCCGGGCGAAAGATCCCCCATTATTGAGGGGGTATCGTCGGCACGGCGAGGGCCGGGCCCGCCATCACAAGGGGAGCGCCATGAGCCACCAGGAGCGTTTCGAGGGCATCCCGCCCATGATACGCAAGGCCCCGCTCGGCGATGTGCCGTGGACGACGTCGGCCTCCATGATGCCATGACAAGTCAGGACCAGTTGGAACGCATCGTGGGAATGCTGCACGACGCCGCGCTCGGCGATGTTCCATGGACCGTGCCGGCCTGCACGATCAATGAGATCGTAAGGACGAGGGGCAACTCGCTGGTGATCGGCCGGGGGAGTTCGGCGGCCGACGCGCAGATCTTCTTCTCGGAGAGCTGTTACGGCAACGAGCGCCGCACGGACCACGACAAGCAGTACTTCTCGGAGTTCTACCACCGCGACGAGAGGGTCCCGCGCGCCCTGAGGCTGCCCGACGCTCAATTGATTCCGTCCGGCCGCCTGTACACTGAGCAGGAGAAGAAGACCTCGCCCGCATGCAACCGCACATGGTGGAGGACGAAGAAGAGCGGCCTCCATGTGCGCCTGGACGGATCAAGCGGCTCGCATGTCCTCTGGATCCTCGCTGACTCGTCGGAACCTGACCGGGGCTGGAATACGGCCCAGGTGGAGACGATCGAGCACCTTCTGCCGCACATCCGCCAGTTCGCTCGAGTGCGGGGGGTGCTGGATGACGCGAGGGCGCTGGGCAGTTCGCTCGCGGAGTTGCTCGACAACGACCGCTTCGGCGTCATCCAGCTCGATTCGCGCGCGCGCATTGTGGCCGCGAACGACCGGGCGCGCCGCCTCCTGAGTCAAGGTAGAGCACTCTCCGACAGGGGTCGTGTCCTGAGCGCGGCCGGCTTTGTGGAGAACGACGCGCTGCAGCGGCTGCTGGCCCGTGCGTTGCCTCCGCACGGCCTCCCGGCGTCGGCCGGTTCGATGACGATCGCACCGCCCAACGCCCGCACGCGGTTGACCGTTCACGTCACTCCTGTGACCAGGCGCGAATGGGACCTTCGCGCACAGCGAGTAGCCGCGCTTGTGCTGATCGCCGATCCGGCAAGCCGGCCCCGGATCGATCCCGGCCTCGTGGCGGAGGCACTGGACCTGAGTCCGGCTGAGAGCCGGCTCGCGACCATGTTGGCAGCCGGCCGAACCGTGCGAGAGATCGCCGCGGCCACGGGGCGCACGGAGGGTACCGTCCGCTGGCACCTGAAGCGGATCTTCCGCAAGCAAGGCATCTCGCGGCAGGCGGATCTGGTGCGGCGGGTGCTGTCGCTGGAGGGCTTTCCCCGGTCTCGCGGCCCCTAGCAGCTAGACCTCAGCGGCCTCGGCGCCGGGCTTCCCGCCGTATTCCCGCAAGAGTGCCGCCAGTGCCGTCCGCCCCCCTGTCTCCGCCCAGTCCAGCGGAGTTCGTCCGGTACTGTCCCGGAGATTCGGATCGGCTCCGGCCATGAGCAACAACTCAACGGCCTCCAAGTTGATTCCAGTGGTCCTGGCTGCGAGGTGCAAGGGCGTGGATCCCTCCGTCGTCCCTTCTCTCAACTCCAGCGTTATCGGCTCGTTCAGATCGGCTCCCGCTCCGATCACGATCTCCGTCACCAGCGTTGTTCGATTGAAGATGGAGACGTGCAGGACCCGAGAGAGGCTGGCGCCCGCCTCGATCATGATCCGAATCGCTGCGGGGTCTTCGTTGCTGGCCGCGCATTGGGCGGACCAACCCACTCCCGCGCCGTGCCGCAAGAGAAGGCGAATCATCTCCGTGTTCACGCTCTGCCTGGCCGCCAGGCAGAGCGGCGTGCCGCGCCGAAGCGGATTGGCGTCGATGTCCGCGCCCGCCAGGATGAGCACCTCCGCCACGTCGGGATTCGGGTTGTCCCGCACTGCCAGGTGGAGCGGCGTGATGCCATGCTGGGCGTCCGAAACATGTCCGCACAGGTCGGTCACCTGCGCCCCCCCGTCGATCAGAGCCTGAATCACCGCCGGGTTCTCGTTCTCGGCCGCCGCCACGCACAGCACGGTTTGGTCCTCGTCGTTGCGAGTGCTGGGGCGCGCGCCGGCGTCGATCAACGCCCGGATCACCGCCGGGTCATCCGTATTCGACGCCGCGAAGTGGAGGGGGGTCCTTCCATCCGGAGCCCGAGAGTTCACATTCTCGCCCGCGCTGACGCACGCACGGATGGTCTCTGCGGTTGCGGACTGGAAGAACGCGCTCGTATTCCAACCGAGGGGGCAGGTATCGGTGGCAGCGGGAGTCACGGGATCGGCGTCGCCGCCTCCGCAGGCCGCGAGACCGATCGCGAGCAGGCTCCGCGTAATGGTCCTCGTGTTCATCTGCGGTGCCTCATTCTGAATCCTGCGTCGTTGCCCACGATGGTGCATCGCTGGACAGTCTGAGAATGAATCTACGGGGGATGCCGACCGTAGCGTACCTCCCATATTGGGGGATATAGCGCCTGAAAGCTCACAATGCCTGGGAGTTCAAGCGTCACTGATACGCGTGAGGGGACTATCGAAGGTTGTCGGGGTGAGGATCGGCCCGCGGCGACCCGCCTATTCCTTGAACAGGTCGGAGTGGGTACCGGTACGGACCAAGTGCAACTCGCTACCCTTGATATGGTAGATCACGAGCCAATCCGGTTCGATATGCGCCTCCCGGTATCCCTTCCAGATTCCTCGCAGCGGATGATCGCGATGACGCGCGGTCAAGGGCTCCCGCTGGACCAGCGATGCCAGCAGCGCCCGCAGCTTGTCCATATCCTTACCCCGCGCTCTTGCTTTCCTGACGTCACGCCTGAACCGCGAGGAGCGGACGGGGATCAGCATGTCAGATGTCGAGATCGCGGAACAACTCCTCAACGCTGTCGAACCGTCGGCCTTTGCCGGCGGCCAGTTCCTTCATGGCTTCGACGGTGGTCCGATTGGGCACCTGGATGGTGAAGGGCAGCCGCTTTTCCTCTGCTACCCGCAGCATCAGGAGGCGGATCGCGTCGGACACGGTCAGACCCATGGCCTGGAGTGCCTCGGTGGCCCGTGCCTTGGTATCGCTGTCGATGCGGGCGCGCACAACGGTGTCTGTACTCATTCTGGATCTCCCTTTTGCAATTTAGCTACAGTGTAGCTACACCGAGTATCGCTCGCAAGTAGATCTCACGCTAGAAGAACCAGTTGGCCGACAGGAAGAGCACTCTGGGGAGGGCCCCGTATTCGGACCTGAGGGTTGGAGTCAGGTCTTGCCCCGGTGGGTCGTCGCCAACACCGAAGAACGCCCCGAGCCGCAGCGCAAGGCTCTCCGTCGCCGAGTAGCTCAGGCCCGGCGACACGAGGAATGAGCCGTCACGCAGGCTGCCAAGCCATAGCGCGCTCACCGACACCAGAGGGTGCAGCGCGTACGAGAGCTGCAGCACCCCCGTGTCGCGGCCGAGCACCTGCATCTCGCTCTGGGCGAAGGCGCGGCTGGTTGCGGTGGCGACGAGTTCGTCCGGGGAGGTCGCGCCCAGGCCGTCGTGCTGGTATTCGATGACGACGTAGAGGTCGCGCGCGCCGATGAGGAAGGTGCGGTCGAGCCCGATCGCCCCGCGCAGGGCCGTGCGGCCGTCCAGGTCACGCGCCGCCGCTTCGGCCCTGAGCGCCCACGACCCCACCGCTCCGCTCAGGAAGGCCGCACCGCCGAAGGTGTCGTGGACGACGCCCGCCCATCCCCCCACATCCCAGCCCGCCGCGTTGGTGCTCGCGCGTCCGAGCAGGGTGAGCGTCTCGCGTTCGCCGACGCGGGCGGGGCGGGCCACCACCTCGAACTGCGTGAACGCCCCCCGATAGTAGCGCAGGCGCGCGGCGTCCACCCCGATGCGGTACTCGCGGAAGGGGTCGGAGGGATCGAACGGGGCGAAGGGGTCGGCGGGGGTGAGGACCAGGGTGGTCGCCCACGACACCGGCTGTCGGCCGACGGTGAGGTCCGCGTTGGCGCCGAGGTCGACCCGCGCGCTCAGCCGGTCGAAGCGATGCCGCCACTCGGCGCGCTTGCCGGAGTGGATCTCGCCGTCCAGCGAGAGCCAGTCGCCTCCGGAGACCGTGCCCGCAGCGGTGAAGAGCTGTGCGCCGGGTGCGCCGGCCTGACGTAACGTCAGGGTTTGCTCGTACGCGGCGTCCAGACGCAGCGGGCCGGGCGCCGCGTTCCACATGAGGCGCAGGCGCTGCACGTCCGACGCGCCCGCCGGCCCGAGCACGCTCTCCTGCACATGAGTGCCGACGTTCAGGTAGTAGCCGGAGAGCCCGGGTTGCTGGGCGGCGCCAGGCAAGGGGAAGAGCGAGAGGGCCACGACGAGGCAGGGAAGCGCGGGGAGCGGGCGAGATCCGCGCGACGGTCCGACCGACGCCTCTGCCGTCGTGCGCGCGGGCTCACACCGGGTGATCGCGGCCATCATCGGCTCCCATTGCAGCCCCGCCTATCTGCGGATCCGCTGTACCTCCAGAAGCCGCTGGCGCACCTCCTCGGCTGTCCCCGCCTCCTCCAGGTCGCTCCACAGCTGCTCGATCGTGGCCGCATCCACGTACCCCGGAACGGTCGTGCGCCATCCCTGCTCGGCCCGGTAGCGGTCCACGGCATCGACGGCATCCTGCGTGTAGACGTTCCAGTCGTCATCCTGGGGCGAGACGTCGTCGGCCTCCGGACGGTAGTAACCCAGCTCGTGCAGCATGAGCTTGAGCTGATAGATGTCGCGCCCAACCTCCTGCTGCAGGATGCGGAAGCCCAGCGTCTCGGAGATGGCGTTGTAGATGCGGCGCATCTCGGCGAGCGGGTCCTCGTGCTCGCACACGTTGATCTGCACGGTGAGGCCGTCCTCGCGGCGTGCCATGCCGGGGCGCGGATCGGCGACGATGACCGCGGCGGACTGGGCCTCGCCGTGGCGCGCATCCCCGCCCACCAGGTGCCCGGCCTGCAGGGCCTCGATGAGCCTGTCGGCCAGGTGGCGCGGCGTGCCCTCGGTGGACTCGAAGCTCTCGCCCACGGCATCGACGACTTCCGGCCCGACCAGGGTATTGCCCTGCGCCACGTAGTTGAGGCCCGCGCGATGACCCGCCCACTGGCTGCGCGTCCCGGTGTGCTGGGCGGAGCGGCCGTCCAGGCCGATCACCCCGATCTGGCGGCTTGCGGCGTTGTCGTCGGCCGCCAGGCGCTGGGCCAGCGCATCCTCCGGGGACACGCCCTGCTCGATCAGGTCGAGGAGTTCGTAGCCGTACTCGGTACGGGTCGCCGCCTGGGTGGCCACCGCGCCCACGCCCTTGCGCACCCATGGCACCCCATTGCCCACGCACGCGTTGCGGGTGGTGACCGCCACCCCCGATTCCCCGGTGGCGGGGTCGATGGCCGCGATCGAGAAGGTGTGGAAGACGAGCTCTTCGCCCGTCCGCCACCCTGCCGGTTCCTGTGCGCGGGCGTCCGCCGCAAGCGCGAGCGCCACGAGCGTCAGGGTCATCATTCGTCGAGCGATCATCGGTCCTCCTCGGAGTGGTGTTCCACGGCCTGCTGCCGGCCGGGGGACGGCCTGCCGCCCAGCTTGGGAAGCGCGCGTCCCCGGGGAAGGAGCAGACTGCCGCCAACGTAGGGCGGCGCGGCGCGGCAACAAAGATTGCGTCAGCGGCGACACCCTAGATAAACTCGGCGGGACCGGTTGCGTCGATACGGCGGAACGACGCCCGTGAATCTGATTAATCGATGCTTTTGTTGATGCATCCTCATCTTGCGAAAGGAGGATCGATGCCCGCGGTAACGATGACGGTGAACGGGGTCTCGCGCTCGGCGGATGTCGAGGGCCGCACCCTCCTGGTCGACTTCCTGCGCGAGCAACTGGCGCTGACCGGGACTCACGTGGGGTGCGACACCAGCCAGTGCGGGGCCTGTGTCGTTCACATGAACGGCCAGTCCGTGAAGAGTTGTACCTGCCTCGCGGTGGACGCCGACGGGGCGGAGGTGACCACCATCGAAGGACTTGCGAACGGGGCGGACCTGCATCCGATGCAGGAGGCCTTCCGGGAGCACCACGGGCTGCAGTGCGGGTTCTGCACGCCCGGAATGGTGATGAGCGCCATCGACTTGGTGAACCGGAATCCGAGCCCGAGCGAGGGTGACGTCCGGCACTGGCTCGACGGCAACTTCTGCCGGTGCACCGGCTACCACAACATCGTGAAGGCCGTGATGGCCGGCGCGGACGCGATGGGAGGTGGGTCATGAGCGACAACGGCAGCAACGGAACCGGCTTCATCGGCGCGTCGCTGAAGCGCAAGGAGGACGCGCGCTTCCTCACCGGGCGCGGCCGCTACACCGACGACATCAACCTGCCCGGGCAGTTGTACGCCCACCTGCTGCGCTCGACCGTGGCGCACGCGAACCTGGCGAGCGTCGACACCAGCGCAGCGGAGGCGGCGCCGGGGGTTCACGCGGTGTTCACCGGGCCCGACATGGAGGGCGTGGGCGGCGTTCCCACCGGCTGGCTGATCCACTCGAAGGACGGGTCGCCGATGGTGGAGCCCGCGCACCCGCCGATGGCCATCGGCAAAGTGCGCCACGTGGGCGAGGTCGTGGCCATCGTGGTCGCCGAGACCCGCGACCAGGCGCGCGAGGCGGCCGCCCTGATCGACATCGACTACCAGGAGCTGCCCGCGGTCGCTTCGCTGGCCGCCGCGCGCGCGGACGGCGCGCCAAAGGTGTGGGACGAGGCCGACGGCAACCTGTGCTACGACTGGGAGGTGGGCGACCGTGCCGCTGCGGAGGAGGCCATCGCCGGCGCCGCCCATACGGTCTCCATCGACGTGGTGAACCAGCGGCTGGTCCCCAACGCGATCGAGCCGCGCGCCGCCATCGGGAGTTTCGACCCGACCACGGACGTGTACACCCTGTACACCACCAGCCAGAACCCGCACCTGATCCGGCTGCTGCTGGGCGCCTTCGTGCTCGGGCTGCCCGAGCACAAGCTGCGCATCGTGGCGCCCGACGTCGGGGGCGGCTTCGGCTCCAAGATCCCCCATTACGCGGAAGAGGCCATAATCACCTGGACCGCGGGCCGTCTGGGCCGGCCGGTGAAGTGGACGTCCGACCGCTCGGAGGCCTTCGTCTCCGACACCCAGGGCCGCGACCACACCAGCACGGCCACCTTGGGGCTCGATGAGGACGGCAAGTTCGTCGGCCTGAAGGTCTCCACCCAGGCCAACCTGGGCGCCTACCTTTCCACCTTTGCGACCTGCGTGCCCACCTACCTGTACGGCATCCTGTTCGCGGGGCCGTACACGACCCCCGCCATCTACTGCGAGGTCGAGGGGGTGTTCACCAACACCGTCCCGGTGGACGCGCTGCGGGGAGCGGGGCGGCCGGAGGCCACCTACCTGCTCGAGCGCCTGGTCGACAAGGCCGCGGCCGCGACCGGCATCGACCGGGTCGACATCCGGCGCCGCAACTTCATCCGCGAATTCCCCTACCAGACGCCGGTCGCGCTCCAGTACGACCAGGGCGACTACGACGCCACCCTGGATCTCGCCCTCGAGGCGTCGGACTGGGACGGCTTCGAGGCGCGGCGGTCGGAGGCGGCCGGCCGGGGCAAGCTGCGCGGCATCGGCATCTCCACCTTCATCGAGGCGTGCGGCATCGCGCCCTCGGCGGTGGTGGGATCGCTGGGCGCGCGCGCGGGCCTGTACGAGGTAGGCAGCGTGCGCGTGCATCCCACGGGCTCGGTATCGGTCTTCACCGGCACGCACAGCCACGGCCAAGGGCACGAAACCACCTTCGCCCAGATCGTCGCCGAGACGCTGGGCGTGGGCTTCGATGCCGTCGACGTGGTGCACGGCGACACCAACTCCATCCCCTTCGGCATGGGCACCTACGGGTCGCGCTCGCTGGCGGTGGGGGGCACGGCCATCTACAACGCGGTGCAGAAGGTCATCGCCAAGGGCAAGAAGATCGCCGCGCATCTCCTTGAGGCTTCAGAGGAGGACATCGAGTTCGCCGACGGCAACTTCACCGTGGCCGGGACCGACCGCTCCAAGAGCATCGGCGAGGTCGCGCTGACCGCCTACGTCCCGCACAACTATCCCGAGGGGCTCGAGCCCGGACTCGAGGAGACCGCATTCTACGATCCGCTCAACTTCACCTTCCCGGCGGGGACCCACGTCGCCGAGGTGGAGGTGGACCCGGAGACGGGCGTCGTGGAGCTGGTGGCGGTGACGGGCGCCGACGACGTAGGGCGCATCATCAACCCCATGATCGTGAACGGGCAGCTGCACGGCGGCCTGGCGCACGGCATCGGACAGGCGCTGCTCGAGCACTGCGAGTACGACGCGGAGGGCCAGTTGGTGACCGGTTCGTACATGAACTACACCATGCCGCGCGCGGGTGACCTGCCCAACTTCAACATCAACCACAACACCACCCACTGCACGCATAACCCGCTGGGTGTGAAGGGAGTCGGCGAGGTCGGCTCCATCGGCGTTCCGCCCGCGGTGATCAACGCGGTGGTCGACGCGCTGAGCCCGCTGGGGGTGACCCACATCGAGATGCCCGCGACATCGGAGCGGGTCTGGCAAGCGATTCAGGCCGCACAGGCCCAGGACTGACCGGAGGCGACAGTGGACGATTTCCAATATCACGCACCGTCTTCGGTTGACGGTGTCCTGAGCGCCCTCAGGGGCGCGGACGACGGCAAGGTGCTGGCGGGAGGGATGAGCCTCGTGCCCGTCCTGAAGCTGGGCATGGCGGCGCCGAGCGATCTGGTGTCGCTGCGCAACGTGCCGGGGCTGAGCGACATCGAGGATCACGGGCACTGCCTCAAGATCGGGGCCTGCTGCACGCACGCGCAGGTTGCGGCGTCGAGCGTGGTGCAGGAGCGCATCCCGGCGCTGGCGGCGATGGCCGGCCGCATCGGCGATCCGCAGGTGCGCAACTGCGGCACCATCGGTGGCTCGGTGGCGCACAACGATCCGGCGGCCGACTATCCGGCGGCGTGCGTCGGGCTGGGAGCGACCATCATCACCGACCGGCGCAAGATCTCGTCGGACGACTTCTTCGGGTCGATGTTCGAGACCGCGCTCGAGGAGGATGAGCTGGTCACCGCCGTGTGCTTCCCCATCGTGGCGCGGGCCGCCTACGCGAAGTTCGAGAACCCGGCGTCGAAGTATGCGGTCGCGGGGGTCATGGTGGCCCGGGGTGACGACGGAGTGCGGGTCGCGGTGACCGGTGCGGGCGCGGGCGTCTTCCGGGTGGCGGAGATGGAGGCCGCGCTGGCGGACGACTTCTCGGCCGATGCGGTGTCGGGGATCGGCGTGTCCGCGGACGGACTCCTGTCCGACAACGTGGCGGGCGCCGAGTACCGGGCCCATCTGGTCACGGTGATGGCGAAGCGGGCCGTGGAGGCCTGCGGCTAGCGGAGTCCGGCGAAGCGTCAGATGGACGAAAAAGAGAGGGCGCGGGGCCGCGCTGAGATGAGCGGTCCTGCGCCCTTGCCGCGTTCAGTCGACGGGGAGAGCGGTTCTGCTTCCTTTCCGCGATCCGTCGACGAGGCAGTGGCGCTTCTCGGCAGCCAGGGCTACGTCGCGGACGCGAGTCTGGGGACCGCGCTCTTTCTGGCGCTCGAGCTTGGCCGTCCCCTGTTCCTGGAGGGCGAGGCGGGGGTAGGCAAGACGGAGCTGGCTCGGGCCGTGGCCGGCGCGCTGGGCAAGCCCCTGGTGCGGCTCCAGTGCTACGAGGGACTGGACATGGCCGCGGCCGCGTACGAGTGGAACTTCGCGAAACAGATGATCCACATCAGGGCCGCGGAGCTGGGACGGGACGGGCGTACGGGCGACGGCGCCTCCGGCCCTGGCGGTTCGCTGCCCGCCGCCGAGCGCGACGTCTTCGGAGAGGAGTTCCTCATCCGGCGGCCCCTTCTACAGGCGCTGGATCCTCCCGGCAAGGTCGCGCCCGTGCTGCTGATCGACGAACTCGACCGCAGCGACGAGCCCTTCGAGGCGTATCTCCTCGAAGTACTCTCGGACTTCCAGATCACCATCCCCGAGCTGGGCACCATCCGCGCGGAAACCCCGCCGGTGGTCGTCATCACCTCCAACCGCACCCGCGAGATCCACGACGCCCTCAAGCGCCGCTGCATCTACCACTGGATCGACTATCCCACGGCGGATCGGGAGATGGCGATTCTCGCGTCGCGGGTTCCGGAGGCCCCGGCGCAGCTCAGCGGCCAGGTCGTGGGGTTCGTGCGCAGGGTGCGCGAGATGGAGCTCTTCAAGCGGCCCGGCGTCGCCGAGACCCTGGACTGGGCGCGCGCCCTGATGGCGCTGGACCGCCGGATCCTGGACCGCGAGACCGTGAATCGCACGCTGGGCGTGCTGCTCAAGTACCAGGACGACCTGGAGCAGTTGCGGCGCGACGGGGGTGTGGAGGAGGCGATGGCGGGGGCGGAGGATCAGTCATGAAACGTCTGATGGTCGTGTGCCTGCTGCTGGCTGCGCCGATACAGGCCCAGGATGCGCCGGAATCGCTGATGCTTGAAGCAGGCATCGACGGCGGCAACAGCATCGCCTGTCCCGGGCACTACGTCGGCGTCCAGGCCCGTGTCGCCGACCCGGTGTCGGTGTACGCCAACGTCGACAACTGGCGCTGCATCGATGCCGCGGGCACGACCAGCCGCGGAGGCCTGTCCGTCCGGCTCGGACGCGCCGATTGGCTCGCGCGGCCAGCGGCGCGCGCGGGACTCGCCTACGACGGTGACGATATCCTCACTACCCTCGGCGCCAGCCTGACGCTCGGCCGGCGGTACGGCGGACGCGTGATCCTGGACCGGCAGTCGCTGGCAGACAGCGACGATGCGCTCGTTCTGTTCCAGATCGGGGGCTACATCTCGTTCTGAGTGCGGCAGCGCGCCGCCAGTTGTTTGGTACTGGCCAGGTTGGCCCTTCAGCGCTGCGGTAGTGTATCCGGACAAGGTGTTCCGGAATCCACATCGCGATTGCACGGAGGACATATGCGCAGCTTGCGCCGAGTTCCAGCTGTTTCCCCGGTGCCGGTGCTTGTCATCGCCGTTTCCGCTCTCGCGGGGGCATTCGTCTCCCCGGCCGCAGTCCAGGCTCAGGCGCCCCCCGACATCCCCGCTCCCAGCGACACCATCTACGAGGTTCGGCTCGGCGACGGCTCGGTGATCTTTGCGCAGGTCGTGGAGCTGGATGGGGCACGTGTGGTCTTCGAAACCGTGGGCGGGGCCCGCCTCGATGTGGAACGTTCCGGGATCGAAGCCGTCCGTCCGGCCAGCGGGCAGGTGGTGGAGGGCGAGTTCTGGGCCGAGGATCCCGGCGGTACGAGGCTGTTCTTCACATCGACCGGGCGCTCGCTCAGGGGTGGTGAGTCGTACATCGGCACCTACGTGGTCGTCCTGCCGTTCGCCGCGGTCGGGATCACCGACCGCTTCACCATCGTAGGCGGGGCGCCCATTCTCTTCGGGGAACTCGAGCCGTTCTACCTTGGTCCGAAGCTGCAGATTATCCGGCAGGCCGAGGTCCAGGCATCCGTCGGAACGCTCGCTTTCTTCTTCGATGACGAGGTGGTTGGGGTCGCGTACGGCGTGGCGACGTTCGGTGACACGGAAAGGGCCCTTTCCGCGGGCATCGGCTATTTCTATTCGGGAGACGAGGTCCTGAACGAGCCGGCGTTCATGCTGGGCGGCGAGACCCGGGTCAGCCGCAGGATCAAGCTCATCACCGAGAACTATGTCCTTCCCGACGCAGTGGGCGTCGTCCTGTCGGCAGGGGTCCGCATCATCGGCGACCGCTTCAACACCGAAGTCGGAGCCATGGGCGCCATCGCCGACGGCGACGGGGGCTGCTGCGTGCCGCTCATAAACTTCTCGTACTCGTTCGGGAGATAGACGGCTGGATTCGAGAGATGGACTGCTGAATTCGGGAGATGGTTTGCCGTATTCCGCAGATGCACCGCTGCATTCGGGACATCGACTACGCGTACTCCTCCTGTTGCTGGCCTTTGCGACGGCCTGCGACACGGGAGAGGCCGGGATGACCCCCGTTGCGTTCGACCGGGTGCAGCCGGACCTCTTCGAGACTCCAGGGGCCCAAACCAACTCCTGGGCCGACTACGACGGCGACGGAGATCTGGACCTGTTCGTGGGGATGCGCTACACGCCGAATCGCCTCTACCGCAACGACGGTGGGGGCTTCGTGGACGTGGCCGTGGAGGTGGGGCTCGCGGACCTCGAGGACACGCGGGCCGGAGCGTGGGGTGACTACGACGGCGACGGCGATCCTGATCTCTACGTCGGATATCCGGTCGCGGAGGGCACGCCGAACCGGCTCTATCGCAACGACGGGGGTCGTTTCACAGACGTAGCGCCCGGTCTGGGGGTGGATCTGGTGGGCACCAGCCGGCAGCCGAGCTGGATCGACTACGACGGGGACGGCGACCTCGACCTCTTCGTCGCGCTGCGCGATCAGCCCAACCGGATGTTTCGGAACGACGGGGCACCGGGCGAAGACGGGGCTCCGCGGGAAAGCGTCAGCAATTCACCGGCCGGAGACGCCCCGGCGTGGACCTTCACCGACGTGACCGCCGAGTCAGGCCTGGGCGACCCCCGCCGCACCGTCGGCGTCGCCTGGTTCGACTACGACCGGGACGGCGATCTGGATGTGCACGTGTCCAACCAGAACGGCGACGAGGACGCCTTCTACCGCAACGAGGGCGACGGCACGTTTGTGGATGTCGCTCCCGCGCTGGGCATGAACCACCCGGGCAGGGGAGCGGAATACGGCAGCGTGGCCGCGGCGGTGACCGATTTCGACAACGACGGCGACCTGGATCTGTTCGTTGCCACCTACGGGCCGGACATCCTCTGGAGCAACAACGGCGACGGCACGTTCACGGACGTCACCGATCCGGCCACGCTGGGCGTCGACTACCATTCGACGTCGGCCGTCTGGGGGGACGTGGACCACAACGGCCTGCCCGACCTGGTGGTGACCTCCTATCTGTCCGGCATCGCCGCGGTCGAGGACCACCTGTTCATGAACGCCGGAGGCGGCCGCTTCCGGAACGCGCTCCCGGCGAACCTCCTCGAGCACGGCCCCAGCCACGGCGTGGCCTGGGCGGACTTCGACCGCGACGGCGATCTGGACCTGTCGATCGCCAACAACGACGAGGCCGGCGGCACCCACCACCTGTACCGCAACCTGCTCGCCCCGGAAACGGCGGCCCGCTCACTGCAGGTTGCGGCCGCCGACGCCACGGGGCGGTCGATGGTCCCCGGCGCGGAGGTCCAACTCCTCGACCACGAGACCGGTGCGCTGCTGGGCACCCGCCTGATCGACACGGGGGGCGGCTACTGCTCGCAGGGCACCGCGCCGGCCCACTTCGGCCTTCCGCCGGACGTGGTGCGCGTGGATGTCCGCGTGACCTTCATCGCCGGGGGAGAGCGGTCGACCGTGGTGCGGGAGGGCGTCCTTCCGGCGGACTACGACGGTCGCTGGCTGATCGTGCCCCAGGGCGGCTGAACCGCGCGGCATGGCCCCCAAGCCCATCAGCCCGCCCGGCAAGCTCGCCGAAAACGTCGCCCATTTCGTGCGCATGCTGCGCGCGGCCGGCATGCCGGTGGGTCCGGGTCACACGCTCTCCGCGGCGCGTGCACTGGGAGTCGTCGACACCACCCAACGGAGCCAGTTCTACTGGGCGCTGCACGGTACTCTGGTATCGGCTCCCGAACAGCGCGCCATCTTCGACAGCGCGTTCCGCCTCTTCTGGCGTGATCCGCTGGGGCGGGATGAGGCCCTGCAGGCGCTGCTCTCGACGTCGCGCATGGGTGAGGGCGAGCCGGGCGAGCGGGCTCCGGCCCGACTCTCGGCGGGAACGGCCCCGGGGTACACCGAGTCGACGCAGGCGCGGGAAGGCGAGGAGATATCCATGCGCATGGCCTTCTCACCCTCGGAGGTGCTGCGCACCAAGGATTTCGAGCAGATGACCGCGGAGGAGGTCCGGCAGGCCAGGGAGGCGCTCCGCCACCTGAAGCTGGATCTGCGGCCGATCCTGACACGCCGCTTCCGCCCCGATCCTCATGGGCCGGGGATCGACGCGCGCCGCACCCTGCGGGCCAGCCTTCGTACGGGCGGATATCCCATGTCTCTGCGGCGCCGCTCACACGCCACGCGCCGCCCGACGCTTGTGGCCATCTGCGACATCTCGGGGTCGATGGAGACCTATTCGCGCATCCTGCTGCACTTCTTCCACACCCTGACCAACGCCGGCGAGCGCATCCACACCTTCCTGTTCGGCACCCGGCTCACCAACGTCACGCGCCTTCTGCGCGACCAGGATGTGGACCGGGCGATGGAGCGCGTGGGGCAGACGGTGCTCGACTGGTACGGCGGCACACGCATCGGCGCGGCGCTGCGGGCCTTCAACCTGCACTGGTCCCGGCGCCTGTTGGCCGAGGGGGCAGTGGTGCTGCTCGTGACCGACGGGCTCGACCGCGAGGGCGCCAGCGGGATCGCCTTCGAGGCGCGGAGGCTGCGCAAGTCGTGCCGGCGGCTGATCTGGCTGAACCCGCTGCTGCGCTACGAGAAGTTCGCGCCCCGGGCGGCGGGAATCCGGGCGCTCCTGCCGGAGGTGGACGAGCACCGGCCCGTGCACAATCTCGCGAGCGTGGAGGCGCTGGCGAGGGCGTTGGGGCGGACGGCGCCGGGCACGCGGGCGCGGGCATCCTGACGAGTGGAGCGGCCGCCTCCCGACGCGTCGCGGCGCGGTGTCGTGAACCAGCGCTTCCTCCCGGGCCGCCGGATCGCGCGACTGCTGGTCCTGTCGGTCCTCGCCGGCGCCCTGGCCGTGCCGGGGCGGGCGGCGGCGCAGAACGCGGGCAGCATTCTGGGCCGCGTCGTCGATGCATCCACCGGCGTGGTGCTCCAGGATGCCCTCCTGGTCGTCGAGGGGACGGAGCTTCGGACCTCCTCCGCGCCCGACGGCCGCTTCATCCTGGTGGCGGTGCCTTTCGGGGACCGGGCCGTGACGGTCTCCGTGCTCGGCTACACCACCACGACGGTCGAGGGCGTTCGCGTGCGTCCCGGTCAGCCTGCCCGCATTCTCGTCGAGCTGGAGCCGGAGGCGCTGGAACTCGACGAAATCCGGGTCGAAGTGGAACGCGTCCGCCTGGTGGAGCCCGAGGTAAGCGCAACCCACGAGCTGATCCAGGCCCGGGAGTTGCGCGAGCTGCCGATCGACGAGGTCTCGCAGGCCATCGAGCTGGCACCGGGGGTCAGCGACGGCCACTTCCGCGGGGGGCGCATCGGACAGGAGGCCTACGTGGTCGACGGTCTGGAGTTCAAGAACCAGTTCGAAGCGTCGTCCCGGGGTCCCGCGCTGGAGCACCCCTCCGACGCCCTCGAGGAGATCGAAGTGGTGACCGGCGGGCTCGGGGCGCGCTTCGGATCGGCGCTTTCGGGGGTGGTGCACTACACGACAAGGCGTGGTGATGCGGAGCGATGGCGGGGAGCGGCGGCCGTGCGCACCGACCACTGGGCGCCGGAACAAACGTTTCGGGGCTTCACGGCGCTTACGGCATCCGCAGGGGGACCGGCGCCCGTGCTCGGGCGGGGCTCGGTGGTGTTCGCGAGCGTGCTTGCCCAGGGCATGCTGGATGCGGAGCCGCGCGCCCGCGGCCTGACCTGCCTCCGGCCCGGCGACGGCGATGGCGAACTGGACGCGCTCATCGAGCGGGTGACGGGGAATCCGGCCACTGCGGGGCTGACCTGCCCCTACACTGCGGCCGCCTTCCCCCACCAGGCGGGCGACAAGCTTCTGGCCTTCGCGCGCGTCGACCGGCCGATCGCGGACGGGCTGGCCCTGACGACCACGCTCCTGCACAACCGGGTGCAGTCCGGGCTGTACACCTCCGAGTTCAAGTACAACCCCGAATACCAGCTCGGACAGCGGGCGGACGGCACGCTCGCCACCGCGTCGCTGGACTGGTCGCGGCAGGGGCTGGGCGGGGGCGCCCACGTCACGCTGCGGGGATCCGCCATGCGGCTGGACCGCTACCTGGGCGTGGTCGATCCGGACTCCCGGGCACGCCGGCGCACCGTCGCGGGGTTCGGACCGGCCCGGCTGGCCTTCCTGGGCGAGGAGTTCGTGCGCAGTCCGGTGCAGGATCAGTTGAGGTCCGCGGCTCCGGTGCCCGGATACCTTCCTCCCGGCGGCTCCGTCGGATCTCCCTTCGGGCCCGCCGCCGAGGGCATCTTCCACACCGAGGGGACCCCCGGCATCGCCAACTGGACGCGCACCGGGTTCGTCGGCGCCGACCTTTTCGCCGAGCTGCTGTCGTCCGCCGGTCACGTCCTCAGCGCCGGAGGCGGGACCAAGCTCTATCGCGTCGAGTCCTACGAGCGGGCGAGGAGCTTTCTGGCCGGATCGTCGCCCAACTACGCGCTCTTCTATCCGGGGTCGGTGAGCGCTTTCGTGGATGCGCGACTCGCGGCGGAGGACGAAATCGCCGTCACGCTCGGCGCGCGAATCGATGCCTTCCGCGCCGGTCTCGACTATCGTCACGACCGGGTGGATTTTCTCGCCCCGGGGACGCGCGTGGGATGGAAGATGGGCGTCACGCCGCGCATAGGCGTCTCGGGCCCCGTGCCGGGCACGGACGGACAGCTCGCCTTCCGCTTCAACTACAGCCAGGTCGCGCAGCCTCCGGACTTCCGTTTCTTCCTCGACACCACGCTTGGCGATTCGCTCAGAACAGACATCCGGCGGCAGGGGAATCCGGATCTGGCATTCGAGAAGGGGACGAATCTCGAGTTCGGGCTCACGCGACAGATCGGCGAGAGCGCGGGCGTGGCCCTGGTCGGATTTCGCAAGGAGCTGAACAATCTCGTGACCGGCAGCCTGCGTTTCGCCGGGTTCGGGAAAGGCCAGTTCACGGGAGGAGATTTCGGGACGGTGCGGGGCGCGGAGATGTCGGTACGGGCCCGGTGGCCGTTCCTGCGGCTCCGTCTGGGCTACGCGCTGAAGAAGACGGTGGGCGTGGTTTCGACGGCGCTCGACCCGGAGTTGGAGGATCCCGACGCGACCCGCGAGGAGTTCCCTCTGGCGTTCGATCGGCGCCACTCCGCGAACCTGGCCGTTTTCGCGGGTCGCGCCGCAGGGGAAGCCGATCGGCGCTGGGGCGTCGCCCTCGCCACGGCGGCGAAGAGCGGGTACCCCCTGGACCGTCAGCTGCTCGCCGGGGAGCGCGAATCGGACGCCGGGCGCACCGATCCCGCCCGCCTCCTGCCCTGGATCGTACAGCTCGACCTGCGCGCCACCCTCGAAGTCGGCGACCTGCCGGGTTGTTCGGACTGCCGCTGGCGCATCGTGTTCGACGGCCGCAACCTCCTCGACCGCGCAAACGTGCTGGCGCTCCGCCGCGATACGGGCACGATTGCGCCCCCTGCGGCGCAGGTCCTCGATTTGGCGCGGGGCGGGGCGGGCGGCGCCATCCCGCGGGAATCACCGCGCTACAGCGCGCTTGCGGATCTGGACGGCAACGGGCGCATCACGGATGTGGAATACCGGACGGTGCGGTTGGCGGCCGCTCTGGACCGTATGGATCCGTCGCTGTTCTTCAACGAGCCGCTGCAGCTGAGGCTGGGCGTCGAGGTCGGGTTCCGGTGATGCGCCGGGGCTGGACCTGGATGGTGCGCCGGGGCTCGGTTTCGATGCTGCGCCCAGGCGCCTGGATGGCACTGGGGGCGCTCTGGGCTTTCGGCTGCCGGGAAGCCACCTCGCCGTTCGTCTCCCTGGACCGTCCGTCCATCGAAGTGACGGGGCCGCTCCAGCTCACCTTCTCCGGGCTCGACGAGCGTGCGCCGGTCTGGCTCGGGCCCGACTCGCTGGCCTACGCGGCCGAGGGCGTCGCGCCATTCGCGCAGAGCCCGGGCGTTCTGATGAAGATCGCCGCCACCGGCGGGGCCGCTGAGCCGCTGCTCCCGGCGCTCCAGTTTCCCGGCGGTGCAGCCCACTGGCTCGCCAGCCCGGCGCCCTCCCCCGACGGAGTCCGGGCGGCTTACGTGGAGATGCGGGCAGTGGCCGACGAAGACCTCTGTCCGGCGGCCGTGGTCGTTTGCGATCCGTCCGGTGCTCCGCGGGTCTCCGCTCGCCTGGCCGAGATCCGGCTTCACCTCATGGACCGGGAGGGAGGAGGCTCGCCGGCGCTTGGCCGCTCGCTCGCCGTATCGCTCGAGGGGCGGGAGTTCGTGCCGCTGCGGGGCGACCCGTTCCTGCCCGGCTACTTCCGCATCCGCTACTACCCCTTCCAACGCCTGTTCCACGAGGAGAATCCGCCCCTCTTCCGTCCCAGTTGGGATCCGGGCGGGACTCGTGTCGCGTTCAGCGACGGGCTTCGGGTGCTGCTCTGGGACCTTGCCTCTTCCCACGCGGAAGCGGTGCCCGGCACCGATGGCGGCGTGGCTCCGGCCTGGTCGCCGAATGGTGAGTGGATCGCGTTCACAAGGCTGGTACAGGGCGACTCGGTTGCCGCGAGCTGCACCCATTCCGGGTTTCTGGGGCCGGTCTGCCGGCAGGAGCGCGTGGACTATGAGGTGGCGGACCGGAGGATCGCGCTGGTGCGGCCGGATGGATCGGAAACCCGCGAACTGGGCCGGGGAGAGGAGCCCGCGTGGACGCCTGACTCGGGCCGCCTCGTCTTCCGGCGGGACGGACGCCTGTGGACTGTGCCTGTGGAAGGGGCGGCGGCGACTCCGATTCCGGACACCGAACGAGGCCGAGAGCCTGCCGTTTCGCCCGATGGAAGCCGGCTGGCGTATGTCCGGTTGCTGAGCGGCGGAAAGCACGATCTTTGGGTCGTCCCGTTCGAGGAATGAGGATCGTGAAGGCCGGCTGGGGAAGGAGGATGGTGCACGCCGGTTGGCGGGGGATCGTGATCGACGGCCTGAGCGCGGATGTCGGGAGGCTCGTAAGGCCCGGACGCGGAGCCGCGGCGGGTGGCGGGTTCGCGCTGATGCTGACGATCGCGCTCGCAGGCTGCGGCGACCCGGTCGTGATTCTCGGAGATGCGCCAGGCGTCATGCGGGTCGTGGCCGGGAAGCCGGACGACCTCGAACCCGCGGAACGCGTGCCCGCCACCGACTTCGAACTATCCTCGCCGCGCGGGCTGGCGCTGGGGGCGGACGGCACGCTCTACATCGCCGACCGCCGGGCGGCCCGCATCCTGGCAGTGCGTGCTAACGGCGATGTCGCCGTGGTGGCGGACCATAGCGGGTGCTCGGGTCCCGCCTGCATGCGCCGTCCCGAAGCCCTCGCACTCGCCCCGGACGGCACGCTGCTGGTGGCGGACGGCCGGGCCGGAAGGGTCTTCCAGGTGGCTCCGGGGGCGGCTGGCGATGGGGCGGTCGCCGTTCTGGCCGGCGACCCGGGGGGCGAGCCTCCGGCAAGCGGCCTCCCGGCCGCCGAAGCCCGCTTCGGCGAACCCACCGGCGTGGCCGTATCCGGGACCGGTGACGTGTTCGTGAGCGACTGGCCCGAACACCGCGTGTGGCGCATCGCCCTGGACGGCACCCTTGTCCCCGCCGCGGGCAACGGACGAGCCGGCAGCTCGGGTGACGGCGGACCCGCCACCGAGGCGCGTCTGCGCGCCCCTCGCGGGCTGGCGGTTGCGGATGGGCGCCTCTACATCGCCGACGCGGCCGACCAGCGCGTCCGCGTGGTCGACCTGGACACCGGCATCATCGAGCCGGTCGCCGGCTCCGGGACACAGGGGTTCTCGGGCGACGGCGGACCGGCCCACCGCGCAAGGCTCGCCTTCCCCGAGGCCGTGGTGGCAGTCGACGGGGGGACGACGCTCTTCATCGCCGACCGCGGAAATCGCCGGGTGCGCGCCGTTGATACCGCCACCGGAGTCATCCGCACGTTCGCCGGCAACGGCGCGTCCGACTACAATGGCTCCGGCTTGGAAGCGGGCGAGACCGCCCTGCCCGCTCCGGCGGGCCTTGCCTCCGACCTCGGCTTCCTCTTCATTGCCGACGACCAGCTCAACCTGGTGTGGCGGACCCCGATCCGGTTCTGAGCCTCGCCGCGGCTCGCCGGGGAGGAATCATCCTCGACATGCACCGATGGATCGATACGTGAACCTTCCACCATCGCACGCGCGCCTACCCGCCGGGGGATGCATCGCCCTCGCCTCGATGTTCGTCGGATTCGCGACGGGATGCGGCCCGGAAGATGTCGGCCCCACCCCCATCGTCCAGGACAGCGCCGGCGTGGAGCTCGTGCGCCACGGGCCGCTGGCCGACTATGGCCGCGCAGTCTACCCGGCAGAGTACATCCTGACCATTGGGGACATGGAAGGGCCTCCCGAGACGCTCTTCGCGGAAGTGGCCGGGGTCGAACTGCTGGACGACGGGACGGTCGCCGTCCTCGACCGGGACGCCGCCGAGATACGGCAGTTTTCACCGGACGGCTCCTTCCTGCGCCGCATCAGCCGGAGAGGCTCCGGACCGGGCGAAATCAGCGGCGACGCCACGATCGCGATGGTCGGCATCGGCGATGGACGCCTCCTGGTGCCCGACGCCATCAACCAAACCGTGAGCGTCTTCGACCGCGACGGCGGCCTGGTCGAATCGCACCGGTGGGATATCCTGCAGTCGTATATGCCGGAATGGAGAGCTGCGAGCGACGCGACGCTAGCGGTGCACCTCTGGTCCGCAACCGCCCCGTGGCACGTCCTAGCGCACAGGTCCATCGCAGGGGCGTTGCTCGACACGCTGGCGGTGTACGCGGTCCGCCCGCCCTTCAACCCCGTGGACCAGCGCTGGCCGGTCTGGGCGGACATGCTCGTCTGGTCCACGCGCGAGCCGGACGAAGCCGTAGCCGGCTGGATGTCCGAGCCGTGGGTCACCCTCTTCCGGGGGGGCACACCCGTGCGCAGGATATCATGGGATCGCGACGAGGAACTGCTGAGTGAGGAACAGCATGAGATCCTCCTCGACATCATCGCCCGGAACATGGATCCGAGCGAAACCCCTCCGGACCTCCGCACCCTGTTTCGCCTGCCCGAACGCCTGCCCGCGATGGCGGACATCGAAATCGGCGCGGAACTCATCCTTGTCCAGCGCGTCCGGTCGGTGGAGAGGCTGGACCAGCGCATCACCTACGCCAACCGGGGACCGTCGGGCTTCGGCGGACCGCTGTGGGACGTGTTCAGCTTCGAGGGCGACTACCTGGGGGTGCTGGATCTGGGTGCCCCGGCCGATGTCTTCGACATCCGGGGCGATACCATTCTGGGCGTGCGCGAGGACAGCCTCGGGGTTCAGCAGCCGTTCCTGGCCCGGATACCGGCCGAACTGCGGGAAGGGCGCTGATCAGAGCAGCCGAATCGGTCCCGGATAGCGCCCGATGACCGGATCCAGCGTAAGCAGCGTCAGCCCTTCGATCTGAGCCTGCGCCACCAGCATCCGGTCGAAGGGGTCACTGTTGATCGGGGGCAGCAGGTCCGCCGCCACGGCGTGGGAGCCGGAGACGGACAGCTCCGTGTACCCGTTCTCAAGCAGACCCCGTCGCAGCAGGCGCGGCTCGACGCGGTAGTCCTCGCGTCCCAGCCCGTTCTTGATCGCGACCTCCCAGAGGGATGCGGCGCTGAACGCGAGTTCCGCATCGGGATCCTCCAGAATCGTGCGGGCGACGCTCGGAAGCCGTTCCGGCATGCCCGCGGCATAGAGCAGAAGATGGGTGTCGAGAAGAAACGTCATGATCTGCCCTCGAACGATGCCTCGATCTTCTTCCTGCCCATGCGGTCGAAATCGGGTGGCAGGGAGACGTGTCCGGCGAGGAAGCCCAGACGCCGGGCGGTCCCGCGCTCTTCGCCGTCCACCGCGGTGACCTTGACCAGCGGCTTGCCCGCGCGGGCGATGATGAACGGCTCTCCCTCGACGGCCTCCCGCACCAGGCGCGAGAGGTGCGTCTTGGCCTCATGCATGTTGTAGGTGCGCATGACGATGGCTCCCTGAAGGGGATGAACTTAGGTCACTAAACTAAGTCCGATCGCCCCGGCGCCGCAAGGAACTCGCGGATCTCGCAAGTCCTGTTCTCCTCGCCATCCCCAAGCCCTCTATCGCCCCAGCGGCGATGCCCCCGGATTGCGGATGACGTCGATGATCTGCGCCAGGATGGAGAAGGCGATTTCCGCGGGGGTGCGCGCGCCGATTGCTAGCCCCACGGGGCTGTGGATGCGCGCGACGGCTTCAGGGGCGAAGCCGGCCTCGAGGAGGCGCTCCCGCCGCTGCCGCCGGGTGCGGCGTCCTCCCAGCGCGCCGATGTAGAAGGCGTCGCTTTCGAGGGCCGCGCTGAGGGCCGGGTCGTCGATCTTCGGGTCGTGGGCGAGCACGACCAGCGCGCTGCGCGCATCCAGCCCGATCCGCTCGAGCGCCTGGTCCGGCCACGCCCGCACGAGCTCCGCGCCGGGGAAGCGTTCGCGGGTGGCGAACCCCTCGCGCGGGTCGATGATGGTGGCCGGTAGGCCGACCTCGGGGGAGGTGCGCGCCAGCACCTGGGCGATGTGCACGGCGCCCACCACCAGCAGCCTGCGGGGCACCGTGTAGGGGCGGAGGAGGACCGGGCCGTCGGCGGTCTCGGCCACCTGGGCTTCCTCGGCGCGCAGGGCCGCGTAGACCTGATCGGCCGAAACCCCCGCGATGGTTCGCGGTTCGCGCGCTCCGGCGGGCCCGATTTCCACCAGTTCCTGGGCGCCGTCGCTCAGCCGGGTCGCGAGGACTACGCTTCGCCCCGACCGCTGCGCTTCGAGAAGAGTGTCGAGGAGGGCGGGTCGCACGGATCAGCGCACCGCTTCGACGTAGATCTCCACCTCTCCCCCGCAGGCGAGCCCGACTTCCCACGCCATCTCGTTGGTGACGCCGAACTTGAGCCGCTGCGGATCGCCCGACTCCATGACTTCCATGGCGGCATGGATGACCGCCGATTCCACGCATCCGCCGGAGACGGACCCCGTGAAGTCCCCGCCCTCGGCCACCGCCATGTGGCTGCCCGCGCGCCGCGGGGCCGAACCCCAGGTGCGCGTGACCGTCGCCAGCGCAACCCGGCGCCCCTCGCCAAGCCAGTTGGCGGCCTGCTCGAGGACCGGATCCGCGCTCGTGTGCCCTGCTGCCGATGGTGTCATGGCCCCAAGTTGCCCCGACCGCCCGCGCGCGCGCAACGTTTTCCTGCTCTGTGCTATCATATTTTCGGGCTACCTCGATTTCACATCCACAAGACCCAAGAAACACATGACCACCTCAACCAGACACGACATCGCCGCCATCCAGGACAAGATCCGGGAGGAGAGCGCCTTCGTGGATCGCCTGCTGGACGAAGTCGGACGCGTGATCGTCGGCCAGCGCTACATGGTGGAGCGCCTGCTGATCGGCCTGCTCTCCGACGGGCACGTGCTGCTGGAGGGCGTTCCCGGGCTCGCCAAGACGCTGACCGTGCGCACGCTGGCGGCAGCCATCCGAACCTCCTTCCAGCGCATTCAGTTCACGCCCGACCTGCTGCCCGCGGACCTCATCGGGACGCTGATCTTCGATCCCAAGGAATCGGAGTTCAAGACCCGCAAGGGCCCCATATTCGCCAACGTCATCCTCGCCGACGAGATCAACCGCTCTCCGGCCAAGGTGCAGGCCGCGCTGCTCGAAGCGATGCAGGAGCACACCGTCACCATCGGCCAGAACACGTTCGCGCTCGAAGATCCCTTCCTGGTGCTCGCCACCCAGAATCCCATCGAGCAGGAGGGCACCTATCCTCTTCCCGAGGCCCAGGTGGACCGATTCATGCTGAAGCTGGCCGTGGGCTATCCCGACAAGGATGAAGAGCTCGCGATCATGCGGCGCATGGCGACGGGTCCGGCGCGCGGCGTGACCCCGGTGGTGAGTCCGGACGAGATCCTGCGGGCGCGCGACGCGGTGGAGATGGTGTACATGGATCCCCAGATCGAGCGCTACATCGTCGACCTGGTGTTCGCAACCCGCGATCCGGCCGCGTACGGGCTGGACGACCTGGTTCAACTCATCGCCTACGGGGGTTCGCCCCGCGCGAGCATCTGCCTGGCGAAGACGGCGCGGGCGCACGCATTCCTGCGCCGGCGCGGCTACGTGACCCCGGAGGACGTGCGTTCGGTGGGGATGGACGTGCTCCGTCACCGGGTGCTGGTCACCTACGAGGCGGAGGCCGAGGAGGTCACCCCGGAGGACGTGGTGACCCGCGTTCTGGACAACATCGAGGTGCCGTGACGGAATGATCGCGAGCGAAATCCTTCGCAAGGTCCGGCGCATCGAGATCACCACGCGGGGTCTCGTGAACGAGGTCTTCTCCGGCGAGTATCACTCCGTCTTCCAGGGACGGGGGATGAATTTCGCGGAGGTGCGCGAGTATCAGTACGGGGACGACATTCGCAGCATCGACTGGAATGTGACGGCGCGCACCGGCACCCCGTTCGTGAAGGTGTTCGAGGAGGAGCGCGAACTCACCGTGATGCTGGTGGTGGACGTGAGCGCGTCGGGCAACTTCGGGACGCGGATGCGCATGAAGGGCGATGTGGCGGTGGAGATCTGCGCTCTGCTGGCCTTCAGCGCGATCAAGAACAACGACAAGGTCGGGCTGATCCTCTTCAGCGACCGGATCGAGAAGTTCGTGCCCCCGCGCAAGGGGCGCCGGCATGTGCTGCGGGTCCTGCGCGAGCTCCTGTACCACCGGCCGGACCGGAGCGGCACCGACATCCGCATGGCTCTCGAGTACCTCACGCGCGTGACCCGGCGGCGGGCGGTGGTGTTCCTGGTGTCGGACTTCCTGGCGGGCGGGTTCGGGCGCGCCCTCAACATCGCGGGACGGCGCCACGACACCATCGCGGTGCGGGTGCGCGACCGGCGCGAGACGGAACTGCCTCCCATCGGGCTGGTGGAGTTCGAGGACGCCGAGACAGGTGAGCGGTTCGTGGTGAACACCTCCGACCGGAGCTTCCGGGAGGCCTTCGGGCGCGACCGGGCCGCGGTCGAGGAGGAGCTCGAGCGGACGCTCCGCCACGGCAAGGTGGACCTGATCGACGTGCGCGTGGACCGGCCCTACGTGCGCCCGCTGATGCGCTTCTTCAAGGAGCGGGAGCGGCGGCGATGAGGCGGGGATGGGCGAGGGTAGCCTGTCGCGCCGCGTTGATGGCGCTCCTTGCTGCGGGCGCCCCCGGCCTCGCGGTCGCCCAGGAACTTCCCGCACCCCCCTCCCTCCGCGTCGCGGTCGACACCACCACGACCACGGTGGGCGGGCGCCTCCACCTGTCCGTAGCCGTCGAGCACGCTCCCGACGCGGCCGTCCAGTGGCCCGACTCGCTCGACCTGGCGCCCTTCGAGGTGCTCGGAGCGGTGGTGAGCCCCACCACCGTGGCCGACGGGCGCGCCACGACCACCGCCGTACTCACCCTGGCCGCCTTCGAGCTGGGCGAGCTGGAGATCCCGAGCTTCACGGTGGGCGTCACCTCCCCCGCCGGCGTGACCGAACTCGTCACCGACCCGTTCGGCATCGCGGTGGTGAGCGTCGGCCTCGACGAGGGGCAGGACATCCGCGACATCCGTGGTCCGCTGTCCATCCCGCGCAGCATGCTGGTGATCGGGCTCTGGGTCCTCGCGCTCGCGCTGGCCGCCGCCGGCGGCTGGTGGCTGGCGCGCCGCGCCCGGCAGCGCACCACCGACGAGGGACCCGTCTCCGAGGATCCGCCGCGTCCCGCGCACGAACTCGCGTATGAACAACTGGACTGGCTGGAGACGTCGGGGCTCCTGGGGCAGGGACGCATCAAGGAGTACTACATCGAGGTGTCGGACATCATCCGGCGCTACCTCGAAGGGCGCTACGCCATCCGGGCGCTGGAGATGACCAGCCGGGAGGTGCTCGAGCAACTGGACAACGCGGGCGTGAGCTGGGACATCCACGATCGTTTCACGGCGTTCCTGGCGCACTGCGACCTGGTCAAGTTCGCAAAACACCGCCCGAGCCCGACCGCGTGCGCCCTGATCGTGCCGGACGCGCGGGCGCTCGTGGACGCGACCCTGCCGCCCCCGGAGCCCGAGCCGGAGGAGGAAGGGAAGGGGGGCGATGAACCGGAGGCGGATGGCTTGCCGGGCACCGGCGAACCTGCCGGGGCTGTTGCCGCGCAGCCGCAAGTCGTCCCGCTTGCCGGCGGGGACGGACGATGAACTTCGAATTCGCGGATCCCGCTTTCCTCTGGCTGCTGCTCGCGGTGCCCGCACTCGCGTGGTGGTACTTCGCGCGCCGGACGCGCAGGGGCGGTTCGCTCGTCTACTCGGACCTCGCGGCGGTGCGGCGAGCGGATGTCCGCCGGGGCGGACGCTGGCGTCACGTCCTGCCGGTGCTGCGCCTGCTGGCGGTCGTTGCGCTGGTGGCGGCCTTCGCCCGGCCCCGGGCCGGCGTCACCAGCGAGAACGTCCTCACCGAGGGCATCGACATCGTGCTGGTGCTGGACATCTCGAGCTCCATGCTGGCGGAGGATCTCGAGCCCAACCGCATCGACGCGGCCAAGCAGGTCGCGGCCGACTTCGTCTCCGGGCGTCGGAATGACCGAATCGGCCTGGTGGTCTTCGCGGGTCAGGCCTTCACCCAGGTGCCGCTCACCCTCGACTACGGCGTCGTGCGCGAGCTGATGGACGAGCTGGACGTGGGCATGGTAGAGGACGGCACCGCGGTCGGGATGGGGCTCGCCACCGCGATCAAGCGGCTGAACGAGAGCGTCGCCGAGTCGAAGGTCGTGGTGCTGCTCACCGACGGCCGCAACAACCGCGGCGAGATCGACCCGCTCACCGCCGCACAGATGGCACAGGCCCTGGGCGTGCGGGTGTATACCATCGGGGCCGGATCGCGCGGCACCGCCCGCGTGCCGGTCGACGACCCGCTGCTGGGCCGGCGCTACGCGACCGTGCGCGTGGACGTGGACGAGGAGACCCTGGCCGAGGTCGCGAGCACCACCGGCGGACAGTATTTCCGGGCCACCGACACCGAGAGCCTGGCAAGCATCTACCAGGAAATCGACGAGCTGGAAACCACGGAAATCGAGGTGCAGAACTTCACGCGCTATACCGAACTCTTCCACTTCCCCCTCGCGGCCGGGCTCCTGCTTCTGCTGATGGAAGCCGGTCTCGCGAACACGCTCCTGCGCAAGCTCCCGTAGCAGCCAATGTTCAGATTCGGATCCGTGGAACTGCTCTTCGGGCTGCTGCTGGTGCCCCTGCTGGCGCTGTTGCTCTGGCATGGCGCGCGCACGCGCCGGCAGGCGCTGGACCGATTCGGCGACAGCGAGCTCGTGCGCCGGCTGGCGGCGTCGGTGCACCGGCGCAACCGGACGCTGCGCACCCTGCTCTTCCTCGGGAGCGTCGGCTTGCTGCTCACCGCGCTGGCACGCCCCCAGTTCGGCACCCGGTTGGAGACCGTGCGGCGCGAAGGCAAGGACGTGGTGGTGGCGCTCGATCTGTCCCGTTCCATGCTCGCCGAGGACATTGCGCCAAATCGGCTGCAGCGCGCCAAGCTGGAGATCCTGCGCCTGGTGGACCGGCTCGAGGGCGACCGCGTGGGGCTGGTGGCCTTCGCCGGCCAGGCCTTCGTGCAGAGTCCGCTGACCACCGACTACGCCGCCACCCAGCTCTTCCTGAACGCCATGGACGTCGACCTGGTGCCGGTGCAGGGGACAAATCTCGGGGAGGCGATGAACGTCGGGCTCGACCTCTTCGACGAGGAGGTGCGCGAGTTCCGGGTGCTCCTCATCGTGACCGACGGGGAGGACCACGAGGGTGAGGTCGACGAAGCCATCCGGCGCGCCAACGATGCCGCCGTGCGCGTCTTCACGGTGGGCATCGGATCTCCCGACGGGGTCCCGATCCCCGAGTTCGACGACGCGGGCAACAGGCAGGGGTTCCAGCGGGACGCCGACGGCAACGTCGTGACCACGCGCCTGGACGAGGCTACCTTGCGGCGAGTCGCCGACGCGACCGGGGGAGGCTTCTACCTCAGCACCCCGCAGAGCGTCGAACTCGACGCCCTCATCGACGAGATGAGCGCGGTGGGGACGCGCGAGATCGATGCCCGTGAGATCGCGCAGTTCGAGGAGCAGTTCCAGCTTTTCCTGGGAGCGGCGCTCCTCCTGCTGCTGATCGAACCGCTGCTGCCGGCTCGGAGAAGGGGCGAGGCCCGGAGGCAGGCCACCCGGTGGACGGGAGGTGCCGAATGAGAAACCGGATGGCGTTGCTGATGACGACCGGCACGCTGTTGATGGCTGGCGCGTTTCTCCTGCCGGGTGCGCTGAGCGCCCAGCGCTCGTTGGTCGAGGAGGCCAACCGCCTCTACGCGGAGGGGCGGTACGCCGAGGCGCACGAGATGTACCTGGAGGCGTTGCGCGAGAATCCGGGTTCCCCGCTCATCCGCTTCAACGAGGGCAACGCCCTCTATCAGAATCAGGAATTCGAGCGCGCCCTCGAGGCGTACCGGGACGCCATCCAGAGCGGAGACACGGCGCTGGCCGAGGGCGCCTGGTACAATCTGGGCAACTCGCTCTTCCGTCAGCAGCAGCTCGACGCGAGCCTCGAGGCGTACAAGCAGGCGCTGCGCATCAACCCCGGGGATCTCGACGCCAAGCACAATCTCGAGCGTGTGCTCGAGCAGATGGAGGAGCAGGAGAATCAGCAGGATCAGAATCAGGAGAATCAGGATCAGCAGCAGCCTCCCCCGGAGGGAGATCCGGAGCAGGATGAGCAGGAGCAGGACCAGCCGCCGCCCGAGAACGACGACCAGGAGCAGGAGCAGCCGGCCCAGCCGCCGCCCGGGCAGATGACGCCCGAGGAAGCCGAGCGCCTGCTCCAGGCCATTCAGGAAGACCCTGACGAGGTCGACCGCCCGCCACGGGCCGACTCGCTCGGGCGGAGACCGCGCAAGAACTGGCGATGAGGGGAGTGCGGGTACTGCAGGATGTCGCGGACTTGGTGTCTGCGCGCGTGGCGACCAGAGCGGTCGCGACCAGGCTTGCCGCGCTGTTGCCGCTGGCCCTGGCGCTGGCCGCAGGCCCGACAGACGCGGCCGCCCAGGAAGTCTCCGCGCGCGCCTACCTGAGCAGCAACCAGGTCGGCGTCGGACAGCAGTTCGTGCTGAACGTGGAGGTGTCCGGAACCCAGGGTGTGGACCAGGACCCCGAACTGCCGGACCTGAGCTCCTTCTCGGTGTACCTGGGGAGCGGCTCCTCGAGTTCGATGCAGATGTCGGGCGGGCGCACCACCATCAGCCTCACCATCCAGTACCGGTTCCAGGCCACCCGGACGGGTACCTTCACCATCGATCCCATCGAGGTGCGCGCGGCGGGAAGCGCCTTCGCCACCGAACCCCTCACCCTGACCGTTGCCGACGCGCCCGTCCCCCAGGGATCCTCGGCGGGACCGGGCACCGCAGACCGCGGCATTGCGCCCGAGGACCTCTTCGTGGAGGCGGTGCCGAGCCGGCGGCAGGTGTACGAGAATCAGCCGGTGGTGGTCGACTACCGCATCTTCACGCGCGTGAACGTGAGCTCGTACAGCATCACCCAACTGCCTCCCGCGACGGGGTTCTGGGTGGAGGAGTATCCGCCGGCGGGCAATCCGGTGATCGGGCAGACGGTCCGCGACGGGATGCAGTACACCACCGCGACCATCCGCAAGGTGGCGCTCTTCCCGACCGGGTCGGGCACGCGCACCCTCGAGCCGCTGGGCATCGAGGCGCAGGTGCGGGTGCGGCGCCGCTCGGCCTTCGACCCGTTCGAGGACTTCTTCGGGCGCGGGTCTTTGCTGAACTCGAGCATCTCGACGGCGGCGGCCTCGCGGCCGGTGGAGATCGAGGTGCTGCCGCTGCCCGGCGGGCGCCCGGAGAACTTCACCGGCTTCGTAGGCGACCTGGAAGTTGCCGCGACCCTCGACCGCGACAGCGTACAGGTCAGCGACGCGGTCACCCTGACCGTAGAGGTTGCGGGGAGCGGCAACCTGCGCATGCTGGCCGAGCCCGAGGTGGAAGTCCCGCCCGGCTTCGAGGCCTTCCCGCCCGAGGTGACCGAGCGCGTCGACCGCACCGACGCGGGGGTGAGCGGGACGCGCACCTACGAGTACGTGCTGGTGCCCCGGGTGCCGGGAGTGGGGGCGATCCCGCCCGTCGAGCTGGCCTACTTCGATCCCGGGCGGGAGACCTACGAGGTGGCAGCCAGCGGGGCGCTCGCGGTCGAGGTCACCGGGGTGGCGGCGGACGGGCCACTGGGGACGGGCAGGGTGCGGGCGGGGGTGGAGGAACTGCGCACCGACATCCGCTTCATCCAACTCGGCAGCCCGGCCCTGGTGCTGGCGAACCGGACGCTGTTCGCGCACCCGCTCTTCTGGATCACCCTGCTCGTGCCGCTGGCGGCGTTGGGCGGGGCGGCGGGGTTGCGCCGGCACCGCGACAGGTTGCACGGCGATGTCGCGTACGCCCGCTCGCGGCGCGCGGCGAAGGTGGCGCGGAAGCGCCTCGCGGAAGCGCGCAAGCTGGTGGACGGGGAGGACGTGCGCGCCTTCTACGCCGAAGCCGGACACGCGCTCGAGGGCTTCCTGGCCGACAAGCTCAACATTGCCGCCGCCGGCATGATCCGGGACGAGGTGCGCGACCGCCTGGCCGTCCCGGGCGTCGACACCGAGGCGGCCGAGCCCTACCTGGAGTGCCTGGAGGAGTGCGACCGGCAGCGCTTCGCCCCGCCGACCGCGTCGGCGGAGGAGCGCGCGCGCTTCCTCGGTCGGGTGGAGGCGGCGATGGCGGCCATGGCGGAGCACCTCGCCCGATGAGCGCGCGGATGATTCTAACGGCAGCCCTCCTGGCGCTGGCGCTCCCCCCCGCCCCGCTCCACGCCCAGGACGAACTCTTCGAGGAGGGCAACCGCCTCTACCAGCAGGAAGACTACCAGGGCGCGCTCGACAACTACCTGCGCATCCGCGAGGCAGGATTCGAGAGCCCGGGCCTCTACTACAACATCGGCAACGCCTACTTCAAGGCGAACGAGCTGGGCCGGGCCATCCTCTACTACGAGCGGGCCCGCCGCCTCGCCCCCAGCGACGCCGACATCCTCGCCAACCTGGAGCTGGCCCGCTCGCTGGGCGTGGACGAGATCGTGCCGCTGCCGCGCTTCTGGCTCTTCCGGGTCGGGTCGTGGTGGATGAACCTGTTCCCGCGCTCACTCCTCATCGGACTGACGGCGGCGGGCTACCTCATGGCGGCCGGGGCCGTGCTGGTGCTGGTGCTGCGGCCGGGAGCGGCATCGTGGCCGCGGCGCACCGCGGTCGCGGGGGGCATCCTGGTTCTGCTGCTGGGCGCCACCCTGGCCGTCCGCGAAACCGGGTTGGGGCAGGCCCGCCATGGCGTCGTGCTCGCCGCCGAGGTGGGCGTGCAGAGCGCCCCCTCCGACGATCCCGCCCTGCAGCTCTTCGTCATCCACGAAGGCACCCGGGTGCGCGTGGACCGCAGCTCCGAGGAGTGGCTGGAGGTGGTGCTCGACGACGGCAAGGTGGGCTGGGTGCGCGCGGAGGTGCTGGAAGAGGTGTGAGAGAATCAGTGGGTGGCGGGAACGAAGATGGTGGACGCGTCGTAACCAACGGACACCCGGAACGCGCGGCCCGCGCGATGGAGTTGCAGGACGAGATGGATCCAAACCGTTGCCGACGAAGGCGGAATCGCTGGCCGGGGGGCCTGCGGGACGCCTTTGCGCGCCCCATTCTGCTGGCGACGCTCGGCCTCTTGTCGGCATCGGGATTGCATGCGCAAGAGGAAGATCCGGCCCCGGTACTGGTCACCCTCCGGGGTGTTGTCCTGGACGAAGTCATGGGAACCCCGGTCGCGGGAGCCGCGGTGTACTTGGAGGACGAGAACTACGGCGCGCTCACCGACGCGCATGGCGCGTTCCGCATCGAGGGCGTCCCCGCCGGCCCGCGGACCGTCGTCGCAACCCAGTTCGGGTACTGGGAGATCGCGGCAGATGTCGAGGTGCCGGAAGCCGGGGCCGTTATCGAGATCGACCTCAAGCCCAGGCCGATCCTGCTCGACGGCGTCACAGCGGTGGCCGACAACATCGACACCATGGTGAGACGGCTTCGGACGCGCCGGCAGTCCCTTCCGTACCAGGCCCGGGCGTACGACCAGGAACGGCTGCTGCGCAGCCCGGAGCCCGATGTCTTCGAGTTCCTGTGGCGGGAGACCGGCCTGGAGCGGCGTCCCTGTCCGATCATGGGCGGCGTGACGCTGCCGGGATGGCAGCCGGCCCGAGGTCTCGGGGGATGGAACCTTCCCTCCCAGGCGCCCGGCGCGCTGTCGAGTCATTGCATCTGGCGACGGGGCCAAGTGGTCAGCCCGAGAGTGTACATCGACGAAATGCCGGCCGCCCGCGGTCTGGACGCGCTCAGGAACTATCCGACGACGCAGATCTACGCGCTGGAGGTCTATTCCCAGGGCGCCGAGATCCGGGCCTATACCTACAACTTCATGCAGCGCATGGCTGCAAATCCCGAGGCGCTGATCGCCCTCGGCCCGTGGCCGTGACGGGAGGGCTGGACGAGATGCACCGAAGCATACCGGAGGGACGACGGCACCGAACGTGCGCAGGCGTCGCGACCAGACCGACCCATTGCCTCCTCCTGGCGATGGCCTGCCTCTTCCTGCCCGCCGCAATCGATGCGCAGGAGCCGGAGTCCGTGCCCGTGCGCGCGCCGCTGCACGGCGTGGTCTACGATGCGCTTACGGGCACCGCCGTGCCGGGAGCCGCGGTCTACCTGGAGCACGAGAGCTACGGCGTGCTCGCCGACTCGCTCGGCACCTTCCGTTTCGAGGATGTCGGCGTGGGCTTCCAGGTCGTCGCCGCGATCCAGTTCGGGTACGAGGAGGCGGGGGCGAGGATCGAGGTGCCCGAGGCAGGTGCCTTCATCGAGATCGAGTTGATACCCCAGCCCGTCCTGCTCGACGGCGTCACGGCGGTGGTGGAGAATATCACCACCATGGAGCGGCGCCTTCGCTCGCGGCGGCGGTCCGCGGCGTATCAGACCCGCGCTTTCGACCAGGAGCGATTGCTGCGCAGCGCGTCGTCCACCGCCCTCGAGTTCCTGGAGCGCGAGACCCGCTACTATCCCGTCCCGTGTCCGGCGGGCGCGGGCGTCTTTGGAGTCGGGGCGCAGATGTCCCCCAACATTTCGAGCCGGTGCATCATCCGGCGTGGCAGGGTGATCAGCCCGAGGGTGTTCATCGACGAGATCCCCGCCTTTGGAGGGCTCGACGAGCTCGACACCTATCCGACGGCTCAGATCTACACGTTGGAGGTCTACTCGTCGGGTGCCGAGGTCCGCGCCTACACCTACAACTTCATGCAGCGCATGGCCGAGAGACCCATGGCGCTGATTCCCATCAACCTCTGGCCCTGAGGCGGCAGCCGGTCTCCTGACGCCCGCTCTTGATCCCAGGGGCGGCAAGCGCCAACGTTTGCGCGCAAACGATCCCCCCGCGGAGACCCGCTGACGGCACTCGCTGCATGCGATTGGAGCCGTTTCCCTCCGCTCTTCCTCGACCGCAGCTACCACATCGATGCCCGCCCAGCCTCCCCGGTCCCAGCAGCAGCGACGGGCCGACGTTCGCCAGCGCAACCGCAAACTCGGTCGCGTGCTGCTCGCCATCGGGCTGATCGTGCTCTCGCTGCCGCTGGTGACGAACCTGGTGCGCGACCCCAACGCCGAGCGGCCGGAGGATCCGCCCTCGGAGATGGTGCGCAGGGCGGGGCTGGCCGAGGGGCGAGGCGACATCGAACTCGCCACCCGGCTCTATGAGCGCGTTCTGGAGCTGGAGATGGGCGAGTCGCCGCGGGATACGCTGAAAGCCCTTGTGCGTGCGGCGCGGGCCGGGCTGGCAAGGATCGCGGAATCGCCGTGAGACATCCATTCCAACCTTCCACAAGACCGATATGACCACCACCATGGCCATCCGCATCCACGAGCTCGGGGGCCCGGAGATGATGCGGTGGGAACAAGTGCCCCTGCCGGAACCCGGCCCGGGCGAGGTGCTCGTCCGCCACGAGGCGGTCGGGCTGAACTTCATCGACACCTACCACAGGAGCGGACTCTACCCGGTGCCGTCGCTGCCGGCCGTGCTCGGGATGGAGGCGGCCGGGGTGGTGGAGACGGCGGGTCCGCCGGCGACGGACGGGCCGACCTTCCAGCCCGGCGACCGGGTCGCCTACGGGAGCGTGCTGGGCGGCTACTGCGAGCGGCGGGTGATGCCCGCCGCCCAACTGGTTGCCATCCCTGACGGCGTGGGGTACGAGGCCGCCGCCGCGGCCATGCTCAAGGGCATGACGTCGTGGTATCTCTGCCGCCGCACCTACCGGGTGCGCGCGGGCGAGACCGTGCTGATCCATGCGGTCGGGGGCGGTGTGGGCACCATCCTCTGCCAGTGGTGCAAGGCGCTGGGCGCCACCGTCATCGGCACCGCGGGCAGTGCGGAAAAGGGCCGCCTCGCCCGCGACCACGGATGCGATCACGTCATCCTCTACAAGGAGGAAGACTTCGTCGAGCGGGTGCGCGAGATTACCGGCGGCGAGGGTGTCCCGGTAGTCTTCGACGGGGTCGGCAAGGCCACTTTCGACGGCTCCATGGAGTGCCTTGCCCTCTTCGGCATGATGATCACCTTCGGCAACGCCTCCGGCCCGGTCTCTCCCCTGAACCTGCTGCGCCTGAGCGCCAGGGGGATCACCGTGGCCCGTCCCTCGCTCAAGCCCTACATCGAGCGGCGCGAGGACCTGGAAGAAGCTTCAGGCGAACTGCTGGGGCACATTCAGGCGGGCCGCATCGGGCTCACCATAGGCCAGCGCTTCCCGCTTTCCGCAGCCGCCGAGGCTCATCGCGCGCTGGAGTCGCGGCAGACGCAGGGATGCACCATTCTAGTGCCGTGACGACATCACCTACGCGCATTCCGGAGGACCCCATGATCCGCACGCTGACTTCCGCTGCCCTCGCCGTGTTCGTGACCGCGAGCGCCGCCGCCGCACAGCGGCCCAACACCGTCTTCCTCGACGAACTCACCTGGACCGAAGTCCGGGCCGCCATCGGCGAGGGGGTCACCACCATCATCGTGCCCACCGCGGGGACCGAGCAGAACGGACCCCACATGGTGCTCGGCAAACACAAGTTCATCATCAACCACGCGTCCGACATGATCGCGCGCGAACTGGGCAACGCGCTGGTGGCGCCGGTCATCGCCTATGTTCCCGAAGGCGCCATCGACGGGCCCGACGGACCCACCGGACACATGCGCTACGCGGGGGCGATCACGCTTCCCAACGAGCACTTTATGAAGCTGCTCGAATACGCGGCCCGCAGCCTCGAGGTGCACGGCTTCACCGACATCGTCTTCATCGGCGACAGCGGCGGAAACCAGAACGGCATGCGCACCGTGTCGGAGATGCTGAACGAGGAATGGGCGGCCGCGGGGAGGCAGGGCCGGGTCCACTTCGTGGGCGACTACTACTCCGGCAACGGGTTCCGCGACTGGCTCATGGAGGAGCACGGCTACGACGCGGCGACCATCGGCGGGCACGCCGGCATCAGCGACACGTCCCAGCTTCTCTACATCGCGCCCGAGCACATCCGCCAGGGCGAACTCGCCCCCGGAGGCGGGTTCGAGGGCAGCGGCGTCTCCGGCGACCCCACCAAGGCTTCCGTCGAATACGGCAGGATGGGCGTCCAGCTCAAGGTGGAGGCGGCGGTGCGGCAGATCCGCGAGCTGACGCAGGGACGGTAGAATGAACCCTTCGACCATGACCACTCCGGCGCCTTCGGCTGCCACCTCCTCCCGCAGCGCACGTTTGCTGGCGGCGCTGGGACTCGAAGATGTGAATCCGGGCGGTTTCGCGGGCGAGTGGATGGGCTCCGGGCCCGAACTCGAGGTCCATACCCCCGTCGACGGCACGCGTATTGCGACCGTGCGCCAAGTCACCGAGGGTGAGTACGACCGCATCGTCGAGCGGGCGCACGAGGCGTTCCTGCAGTGGCGGACGGTGCCCGCTCCCAAGCGCGGCGAGGTGGTGCGCCAGATCGGCGACCGGCTGCGCCGGCACAAGTCGGAGCTGGGCGCGCTGGTCACGCTCGAGATGGGGAAGATCCTCACCGAGGGCGAGGGCGAAGTGCAGGAGATGATCGACATCTGCGACTTCGCGACCGGTCTCTCGCGCCAGCTCTACGGGCTCTCCATGCACTCCGAGCGCCCGGACCACCGCATGTTCGAGCAGTGGCACCCGCTGGGCGTGGTCGGGGTGATCTCGGCGTTCAACTTCCCGGTCGCGGTGTGGAGCTGGAACGCCGCCATCGCGGCGGTGTGCGGGGACGCCACCCTGTGGAAGCCTTCCAGCCAGACCCCGCTCACGGCGATCGCATGCACCCGTATCGCGGGGGAGGTTGCGCGCGAGAACGGCTACGATCCGGCGATCTTCTCGCTGGTGGTGGGGCGGGGATCCACGGTGGGCGACCGGCTCCTGCACGACCGGCGCATCCCGCTGGTATCCGCCACCGGCAGCTGCCGGATGGGCTACCGGGTGGCTCAGGTGGTGGGCAAGCGGCTGGGCCGCACCATCCTCGAGCTGGGCGGCAACAACGCCATCATCGTCACCCCGCACGCCAACATGGATCTGGTGCTGCCCGCGATCCTGTTCGGATCGGTGGGCACGGCCGGGCAGCGCTGCACCAGCACGCGCCGCATCATCGCGCACGAGTCCATCCGCGAGGAGCTGGAGCGGCGGCTGGTGTCTGCCTACGGCGACGTGCGCATCGGCGACCCGCGCGCCGCGTCGACGCTGATGGGTCCCGTGGTGAATCACCAAGCGGTCGTCGACCTGGAGAGCGCGGCGCGCCGGGTCACTGAGGAGGGGGGCGAGATCCTCTGCGGAGGCGAGCGCCTGGACGGCCCGGACTGCCCCGGCGGCCACTACGTCACGCCCTGCATCGCCCGCGCGCGCAACGAGTTCGACATCGTGCAGGAGGAGACCTTCGCGCCCATCCTCTACATCCTGGGGTACGGGAGCGCGGATGCGTCTCCGGCGCAGGCAGTGGAGGAGGTGGCTGAGGCCATCGCCCAGCACAACGACGTGCCTCAGGGCCTCTCGTCCGCGATCTTCACCGAACACATGCGCGAGGCGGAGCTCTTCCTCTCCCACCGCGGCAGCGACTGCGGCATCGCCAACGTCAACATCGGCACCAGCGGCGCGGAGATCGGGGGCGCGTTCGGGGGCGAGAAGGAGACCGGAGGCGGCCGCGAGTCAGGCTCCGATTCGTGGAAGGCCTACATGCGGCGCCAGACCAACACGGTCAACTGGAGCCCCGAGCTGCCGCTCGCGCAGGGGGTGCGGTTCGGGTAGGACGGGACCTCAGTCCCTGCCTTTCCGGGCAACTTGCCAAGCGCGCGCGTAGACGTCCGCGCGCACATCCAGGTAGCCGGGATACTCCTTGCGGGCTCGCGCGAGGACCGACTTCTCCAGCGTGATCGTCGCTACCGGATCACGCGTCTCGAGCAGCACTTCGCCTGACGGGCCCGCGACCATCGACGGCCCTCCGATGACTCCCTGCGACCGGGTGCCGGGCCGGTTCACCGAAATCACGTAGGCGCAGCTGGTGACCGCGTTGGCACGCAGCACCAGCCGCCAGCGCGGGTAGGTTTCCGCCGGCGTGGCTCGTGGCAGGAGGATGGCGTCCGCGCCCATGGCGGCGAGCGCGTTGCACCCCTGAGGACGGTTGGCGTCCGAGCACACCTGCACCCCGATGCCGAATCCGCCCACGTCGGCCGGCGCCTGCAACTCCCCGCCGGGATCGTAGTGATGCGCCTCCCAGTACCCCTCTTCGTCGGGCAAGTGGATCTTGCGGTAACGCAGCAGCTCTTCGCCGTCGGCGCCGAAGAGCACCGCAGTGTTGTGTCGGCGGTCGGTGGCCGGGTTGTGCACGATCGCACCGCCCAGCACCGCCAGCCCGGTCGCCCGCGCGGCCACGGCCATCGCGCTCTCCCGGGGCCCGTACGGAGGCTCGGCGTCGGCTTCAGACGGAATCTGGCTCAGGGGCGCCCAGCGATTCAGCGGCAGCTCCGGCAGCACCGCCAGCTTCGCGCCGCGCGCTTTCGCCTCCCGCAGATGATCGAGCAGCCGCTCTTCGTCTGCCCGGGTCGGAAAGACGTCGGTGATGAGGGCGACCGTGAGGGATTCGGTGTTCAATGCGGGGTGCTTCCGGCAGCTGGCGGGGAGAGGAGGCAGTCTCTCTAGAGAGTACGGCGGTACGCCGGAGAGGATCCCGTGACGGGGTGGGGCCGGGCCGGATTGCAGCGTGGGCGGTGGGTTGGCTCCCCTACCGGCCGATCTCCAGTTTGCCGATGTCGTACCAGTCGATGGCCCGGTCAGGGTAGCCGTCGGGATCTTCGGGGTCGACGGGCCTGTCTGTCAGGATGACAAGCGTCGAACCCCGCAGATCGAAACCGACCGCTCGATCCCGCACTTGCACCACGCCGATGAGCCGGGTACCCGCGTAGATGTCCAGATGCGAGAACCCCTCGTGAAATCGACGCGTGAGGACCCAGAGTCGGTCGCGGTCGTCGAAGATCGGGCGTCCGACGTTATAGCGGAGGGGCGTCGTCCGGTATCTCTCAACGGCGGCCTCGGAACCGAACATGCTCGTCCGCTGCTGCGCCGCGAATGCGTCCACCTCCGCCTCGGTTCGAAACTCCTCGACGTACAGGGGAGCCTCCACCAGCGAGGCGGCATCGCCGTCGCGGTCCTCCAGAAGGATCATCAATCCGCCGCACGCGGGGAAGACGATTCCACCCGTTGGCGTGGGCACACCCAGGCTGAGCTCGCTCGACGGCCCCCAGTTGCATCCGGTTTCCAAGAGATCGACGGGATAGCCTCTCTCCCAAAGAATGTCGCCGGACGCAAGGTCCAATCCCGTGTGTAGCGTCTGGAGCCCCGTCGCGAGGTCGCCGGAGCGACTCGCCATTCCATAACCGAACAAGACGGAATCGAAGGACGCTGTTGCCCGGTAGGGCCCGAAGAAGGGCAGATTCACTTCGGAGACCCGCGTGCCTGTCGTTTCAAAGACGGTCATTCGCGCCAACCCCCAGTCGATGGCACCTATGGTGCCGTTCGGCCCGCCGACGACCTCCATCAGACTACGGAATTCGCCTGGACCCTCGCCGGGTCGTCCGAAGGCGCCCACTTCCTCCCCATCCCGGCCCAGGCAGTGGATGCGCTCTTCGTAGGACTCGATCACGCACGCCGTGGTCTCGTCGGCCAGGGCGATTGAGTTGATGCCGGTGAGAGGAGCTTCCGAGGTGGCCACCGGGTCCATGAGCATCACAGGCGCCGCCTCCGGAGCGGATTCGCACGCCGTGCAGAAGACCATGATTGAAGCCAGCGGGGCAATGACGCGCCTCATTCTCATCGGGTCGGTGCCTCCCTTACGACGATCTGCGGTAGTCCCGCTTCCTCCAGCCGCCGGTTCAGGCGCGGTAGACGGTCGCTGAGCATCCGCTCGAGGTCTTGCAGGTGCGCCTCCAGCTCCGCCGACAGCTCCTCGAAGACGGCTTGGTATGCGTCGATGGGCGTGCCGTCGCCCCGTTCCAGGTGGCTGCGCAGGCCGGTCAGGCGATCATTCAGCCTGATGGGGAAGGCGATCTTGTCCTTCGGGCTCTGGTTCCGGAGCTGGTAGAGCTCTCCCGCGACCGCCTCGATCCCTGCCGTGAAGCGGGACACCAGGTCCCTCAGGTCGGCGTCGCTCCGGGCGACGATCGCGTCGGCCTGGGCGCGGAGGTCGCGCGCCAGCAGCACGCTCGTGTTCGCCCGGCTTTCGGCGTCTCGGATCGCCATGGCCAGGCGGAACTGGTCGGTGAAGGCGGTGGCGGGGACGTCTCCGAGCCTTGGATCCGGCTGCACGTCAAAGGTGGCTTCGCGTGTCATGCCGGCGACGGTGAGCCGGGCCCGGTAGCGGCCCGGCGGGGCCCATGGGCCCACGGCCGGGTTGCCGCCCTCGAGGACGATGCCGTCGAACGTCACCGCGCCCGGATAGCGGAGGTTCCAGCGGGCCCGCTGCGTGCCCGAATCCACGATTGCGTCGACCAGGGTGCGCACGTGCTCCCCATCGTCGGTGAGGATGTCGAGCCGCGCCCTCCGCCCCTCCGCCCCCGGCTGGCCTGCCCGGAAGTCGATTACCGCGGGGACCGATCGCCGGATCGCGTTGGCCGGCTGGAAGAGGTGCACGTCCGCGGCAGCGACATCCGCGCTCAACTGCCGGAGCGTCTCGATGTCGTCGAGCACCCAGAAGGAGCGGCCATGGGTGCTGATCACCAGATCGCGCTCCTCGACCGAAAGCCCCGTGACCGGCGTGTCCGGAAGCCCGAACGACAGGTCGCTCCAGCTCGAGCCGCCATCGAAGGACACGAACACGCCGTGCTCGGTGCCGGCGTACAGGAGTCCCGCGCGCTTCGGATCCTCCCGTACCACGCGCACGAAGGCGCCATCCGGAATGCCATCGCTGATGCGGGTCCAGCTCGCGCCGTAGTCGTCGGTGCGCCACGCGTACGGCGAACGGTCGTCCATCTCGTACCGGATCCCGGCCACCAGCGCGGTTGCGGGAGCGTGCAGAGCCACCTCCACGGTCATGACGCGCGTGTGCGGCGGCATGTCGGGAGGGGTCACGTCGCGCCAGGTCCCACCATCGTCGCGCGAGACGTGCACGAGCCCATCGTCGGATCCCGTCCAGATCGTGCCCGCTTCATGCGGCGAAGGCGTGATCGCGTACAGCGTGCCGTAGATCTCGGGCCCGTCCTGGTCCTTCACGATGGGGCCGCCGGAATCGTCGAGCGTCTCCGGTTCGGCGCGCGTCAGATCCGGGCTGATCTTCGCCCATGACTTGCCGTCGTCGAGGGATCGCCACAGGTGCTGCGACCCGACGTAGAGCGCATGCGGCGGCTGCGGCGCCACGGCGATGGGATAGGTCCAGTTCCATCGCTCGGGCATGTCGCGAGCGGGCTCGCCCATGACGATCCGGGGCCAGGGCTGGATGTCGGTGACCAGGCCGGTCCCCCGGTCGTAGCGGGTCAGCGTATTGGTCGCGCCCGCGTAGAAGATGTCCGGATCGCCGGGATGCTGCGCGATGTAGCCCATCTCGCCTCCGCCCACTGCGTACATCCACTCCGTGCTCGGGGCGCGGGGATTGCGCAGATGTCCCGGCTCGGAGGACACGCACGCCGTCGAGTTGTCCTGCTGCGCGCCGCACACGTGGTAGGGAAAGTCCGAGGTCGTCGTCAGGCGATAGATCTGCGCCGTCGGATACCGCATCGAGGTCCAGGTGCGGCCCCCGTTCACCGTCACCACGCCGCCCCCGTCGTTGCCGTTGATCATGCGCAACGGGTTGGTGGGATCTATCCACAGGTCATGATGGTCCGCGTGGGTCTCGGGAACGCTCTCGAGCGTCTTTCCGCCGTCGGTCGAGCGCATGAGCCTGAAGTTGAGGATGTAGAGCGTGTTGCGGTCGACCGGGTCCGCCTCCAGGCGCTGGAAGTAGAAGGCGCGCTGCCAGATGTCGCGGTGGCCGTTGATGAACTCCCAGGTCCGGCCGCCGTCGTCGGACCGGTAGAGCCCGCCCCGCTCGGCTTCCAGGTTTGCCCATACCCGGTCCGGATCCGCGCCGGACACGGTGATCGTGACCTTGCCGAGCACGCCGTCCGGGAGGCCCGGATTGCGCGTGATCTCGCTCCAGGTGTCGCCGCCGTCGGTGGTCTTGAAGATCCCTGACCCCTCGCCGCCGCTCCACAGGCGCCACGGCTTGCGGTACACCTGCCAGAGCGTGGCGTACAAGACGTCCGGATCGCTCGGATCCATGACCAGGTCGACGGCCCCGGTGCGCTCGTCGCGGAAGAGGATCTTCTCCCAGGTCCTGCCCCCGTCCGTGGTGCGGAAGACGCCGCGCTCGGAGTTGGGCCCGAAGGGATGTCCGAGCGCCGCCACGTAGGCGCGGTCGGGATCGGTGGGATGAATGCGGATGCGCCCGATCGCGTGGGTGTCGGCGAGGCCGAGGTGCCGCCAGCTCTTTCCGGCGTCGTCGGAGCGGTAGACGCCGTCTCCCTGAAGGACGTTGGCGCGCAACTGCACCTCGCCCATGCCGATGTAGACGATGTCGGGGTCGGAGGGCGCCATCGCGACCGCGCCCACCGAGGCGCTGCCGACCTGGCCGTCGGTCACGGGGGTCCAGGTGGACCCTCCGTCTGTGGTCTTGAAGAGCCCTCCGCCGGTCGCGCCGAAGTAGTACTCGAAGGGGCGGTCGGCGTGGCCCGCCACCGCGATGGAGCGGCCGCCCCGGTCCGGGCCGATCGAGCGCCACTCCATGGGAGGGAGGAGGGAGATGGGGTCCTGGGCAGTGAGGGAAGCTGGCGCCGCGGCAAGGGAGATCGCGGCGAGCAGTGGGAGGGTCGTTCGCCCCAATGCTCGTCGCGAGACTTGGCCTCGACGCTTCACGCGTGAGATAAACGACGAGGAAACTTGGTCTAACATGATTCCTCCAAATCAGCGGTCCCCGATATCACCTCATCGAGGGTCCTCGAAGCAGCGGGGATCGTTCCAGGAGCAGTGCTCATTTCAGACGCAATATGGGGCACTAGCGCGAACATGGCAGGTCACGGTCATCAGGTACGCAGAGCATCCGCTTGCCGCCAGCGAGCTCGGATCGCACACTTGCCCGTGGAGAGAGACCTGCGGGCCCGCGAGGCCCTCCGTTCGAAGGGGGATGCATCGATGAGCGAAATCACGCTCAGGGTAAACGGGGAGACGCATACGCTCGATGTCGATCCGTCCACGCCGCTGTTGTATGTCCTTCGCAACGATCTCGGATTGCGGGGACCGCGCTTCGGCTGTGGGCTGGCCCAGTGCGGGACGTGCACGGTGCTGATGGATGGGCGCGCGATCCGGTCCTGCAACCGGCCGGTGTCGCGCTCGACGGGCGAGATCACGACGCTGGAGGGACTGCCCGAGAACGGGGAGTTGCATCCCGTGCAGCAGGCGTGGATCGACGAGCAGGTGCCGCAGTGCGGGTACTGCCAGAACGGGCAGATCCTAACCGCCGCGGCGCTGCTGAGCTACAGTCCCAACCCGAGCGATGACGAGATCCGGGAGGGCATGAATCGCGTGCTCTGCCGCTGCATGACCTACTACCGGATCCAGTCGGCGGTGAAGCGCGCGGCGGAAGCGATGGCCGAAGGGGAGGACCGATGAGCGGCGGGCGACGCGATGCGCGAAACGGACGGACGCAGGGAGAGGGCGAGCCCGATGAGCGCGCAGGCCGGGCAAGGGTGAACGGTCAGGTCCCCACGGCGCTCGACGACGCGCTCGCGCGCTGGGGCGGAACCACATCCCGCCGCGACTTTCTCAAGACTTCGGGACTGTTCGTCTTCGGGGTGAGCGGCGTGAGCGCAGCCGGGGCGGGCCGATGGGGCTTTGGGACAGAGCCTGCCGGGGACGAGTCCTCCGAGCCGGCTTCCTATCCCGATCCGGACTTCCTTCAGCTCGACTCGTGGCTGGTCGTGCACGAGGACGGCACCGCGACCTTCTACGTCGGCAAGACCGATGGCGGGCAGGGGACCGGGACTGCCACCCAGCAGATGATGTGCGACGAGCTCGACCTCGCCTTCGATCAGGCGACGGTGGTCATGGGCCGGACCGACATGACCGTGGACCAGGGCGGCTCGGGGGGTTCGGATGCGATCGAGCGCGACGCCATGGTTGGACGCCGGATCGCGGCGGAGGCCCGGCGCGTGCTGCTGGAGATGGCGTCGGAACGCTTCGGCGTGCCCGTGGAGGGACTCAGCGTGAGCGAGGGCGTGATTTCGCTGCGCGACGATCCCGCGCGGACGGTCACCTACGGCGAGCTGATCGGCGGCGGGCGCTTCGATGTCGCGCTGACCGGGGGCAACATCAACGCGACCACCGGTGTCGCGAGCATCAAGCCGGTGCAGGACCTGAAGCTGGTCGGCCAGTCGATCCCGCGCTACGACATCCCGGGGAAGGTCGATGCGTCGCTCGAGTGGGCCGTCGACGTGAGGCTTCCGGGCATGGTGCACGCCCGGAATGTGCGCCCGCCCTTCGCGGGGGCGACGCTCGCGGCCATCGACGAGTCGTCGGTGCGCGACCTGCCGGGCTTCATCCGCGTGGTGAGCGAGGGCAACTACGTCGCGGTGGTGTGCGAGCGCGAGGAGCAGGCGATCGAGGCCGCGGAACGCCTCGTGGTCGAGTGGGAGAAGCCCGCCACGGCGCCCTTCCCGGCATCCGACGATCTCTTCGACTACATGCGGAGCGCGGAGCGCGTGCCGGGCTCGGGTGGACGCGGCGCGGCGCAGGCGCAGGGGGACCCCGACGGAGCGCTGGCGAGCGCCGCGACCGTTGTCGAAGCCGCGTACGACATCCCCTTCCACGGGCACACCGCCATCGGTCCCGCCCACGCTCTGGCCGACCCCTCGGATGGCCAGATGACCATCTACACCAACGACATGAAGCCGTACAGCCACCGGACCGGGATCGCCGAGTTCCTGGGGATGGATCCGGAGCAGGTGCGGGTGATCTGGATGGACGGGCCCCAGCTCTACGGGCGCACGGCGGCGGACGACGCGGGTTTCGAAGCCGCGTACCTGGCCAGGGAGTTGGGCCGCCCGGTGCGGGTGCAGTGGATGCGGCACGAGGAGACGGCGTGGGACACGAAGGGCCCCGCGTTCGCCATCGACCTGCGCGGGGGGCTGGACGCGGACAGCAACGTGGTCGCGCTGGACTATCGCGGCCGGATCGCCAACTACGCGCACGTGGGATACAACCAGGCCCGCACCGTGCTGATCGCGCAACTGATGGGCTTCCGGCCCGAGCGGCCGTCTCCGGGCGGCGGGCGCGGCCCCGACGAGATGTACCACATCCCGAACCGGCGCCAGGAGACGCGGGCGGTCCGCTTCCCGCTGGCGTTCGAGACGCCGCTCCGCACCGGCAACCTGCGCGACCCCAACGGCCCGCAGACGACCTTCGCCGGGGAGTCGTTCATCGACGAGCTGGCCGCGGCCGCCGGTGCCGATCCGATCGAGTTCCGGCTGCGCCTGCTGCGCGGGACGACCGATGACGACGAGGCCTTCCGCCGAGCACGCTCGATCGCGGTGGTCGAGGCCGCGGCGGAGGCGTACGGGTGGGACGCGCGCCCGTCACCCGGGACGGTGGGGAGCGGGCGCGTGCTGACGGGGCGGGGCATCGCGTACGCGTATCGCGCCCGCACCACGATCGCCGTGGTCGCCGAGGTCGAGGTCGACCGTGAGACCGGCCGGGTGTGGGTCCGGCGCATGGTGTGCGCCCACGACTGCGGCCTGGTGATCAACCCGAACAGCCTCGAGAGCACCATCCAGGGCAACTTGCTGCACGGGATCAGCCGGACGCTTTACGAGGAGGTCCGCTTCGACGGCGAGAAGGTCACCAGCGTCGATTGGCGCACCCATCCGACCCTCACGCACATGGACACGCCCGAGCAGATCGACGTCGTGATGGTGAACGGCGACCCGAACCCGGACCGGCCGGATCTGCGGCCTTACGGGGCGGGGGAGCCGTCGCATCGGCCGGTGCCGGCGGCGATTGCGAACGCGATCTTCGACGCGACGGGGGTGCGGATGCGGAGGCTGCCGTTGCGGCCGGAAAGGGTGTTGGAGGAGTTGGGGTAGCGGGGGTAGGTGAGACCTACGATGTCTAAATCCCTGAAGGACAAACTAGGTTTATCACCACTGGAAGTTGAGGTTGCCGCTGTCAAGGCGTCGCTAGATCTCATCGACGATATGGTCAACAACGAAACAATGACGTTCTCCATCGCTCCTTACGGATCTGAAATACGGTTCAACACGCCCACGCATCACGCATACTTCAGTATCCTTCTGGCCGATTTCTTTTCAATACCAAGAGAGTTCTTCGGCGGCTCCGACAATTACCTTGGCCTACTTCGTTTGGTATGCCATCAGCCACTCTTGAGCGACAGCATAGAACCGCTTTCATCGGCCGTGGCCAATTTCGATCAGTGGCTTGGTGAGGAAGTTACCATAGAGCAGAGATGGTTTCCTTCGTTAGATCTCACAATAGACCTAAAGATCAAGAGACGCGACTTCATCACTAGTTGTGGTAATATCTGTAAACACAACTACACACAATTGACACGCCAAGGGAAGAAGTTTGGCGAAATCCTAGAAAAAAACGGAGTACAAGTAGACATAGAAAAGTGCATGATCGCATTACCTGAATTTTACGACCATTTTTTCGATGATATCCTAGTGTACCATGCGAGCACTATCGCGCAACATCTGAATGACGTGAGATGGGGAATCTACGAGTACGCGAGTGCAAGACGACGAGAATACGTGGAGACGTGGTGGGACGAAAACCCAAGGATCGCACGATATCGTTATCGATTTCCCAGTGGAATCAAATCACAGCTTGGGAAACACCTTTTCTGGGATCTGATGGATGACGTTAGGCGCGAGCCTTACATCCCCAGATTCGTGGTAACGAAGTACCTCCAAAGACGGTATTGATTGAGCACAAGGCGTGTACAAGTATGGTAATCACCTGACACCCGGCCTCACCGAGGTCAGGTTCTACGCTGCCTTCTTCACCTCCTTCCCGGCTGAGGGCTTGCGGGTTCGCTTTCGGGGGATCCCGGCCTTGAAGACGTCGTAGGGCGTCCGCCCTTCCATGCCGCGGCCGCGGTGGGGCCGGCGCCGGTTGTAGGTCTCAAGATACACGTCCAGATCCTTCTGCATCTCCTCGACGGTCTCGTACCAGGTCGTCCGTCCCTTGATCCGGAGATGTTCTTCGAGGAGCGTGCGGTGGAACCGCTCGATGAAGCCGTTGGACTGGGGCCTGCCGACCCCCACGGTGTGGATCACATGAGCCGCCGGCAAGCCGTACCCACGTGTGATCTTGGCGTCACCGGTCTCGCATCCCCCGAGATTACGGTATTCATCGAGCAAGCCCGGCCCGGCGGCCCTGTGGATGGCGCCGTCCACCCCGCCACCACCCAATAGCGACCGGTTCGCCTCGTTGACGATTGCGTCCACCGTAAGCTTCGTGATATCGCCAACGACAACCACCATCCTTGCCGACGATCCCGCCGCCATTCCTCCCAATGGAGCAGGAGCCATCTCCGATCATCCCCCCGGACTCGGCGTCAGCGTAACCGACGCGCGCGTGAAGTACACGTCCGTCCGGCTCTCGAATCCCGAATCGGCGCCGATCAGGAGCCACGCGCGGCCATCGGCGGGCACGGAGAGACTTGCCGGTATCGATTGCCTCTCCAGGGCCTTGAGTTCCCATTCGGGGGACTGCTCGCACTGCCGCGAGTTGGCCACGTCGCCGAGCACCACCGCCTGCGTGCCGCTGTTGGACTGACTTCCGACGTCGACGTTCATGCGCAGGTAGGAATCATCCATGACCGCGAGCGGTTCTTCGGCGGTCACGCCAGCCTTGATCCAGACGCTCTCGCCCGGCGCACCCCCGACGCCGACGCAACCGGACGGCGTGCTCGTCGCGATTTCCACGCTGACCTCGACGGCGTAGCTCGCGTCGGGGGTCAGGCCGGCGATTAGTCCCTTGAAGAACATGAACAGATCGTCACTTCTGTTGACACCGGAAATAAACAGCCCGGACCGCGACTCGAGAGGCGGTGGGAGCGCACGGTGCCCGGATGTCAACTCGTAGATCTCCTCATGAGCAGGAGGATAGTCGGCGAAGCCAGCGACGAACCCCAGCGGTCCCTCATCGAAATCGAAGTGGAAGGCCACGGCCTCGCCGGTGTCGGTCGGAAGGCTCCGGCAACCAGCGGACAGCGCAACGATCGCAACCGCGATGAACCGCGGGATCGTCTTCGTCAGCCGGCTCTCACCCCTGATCCACAACGTGACCGGACCAACCTGGCATTTTGGGATCAGCCTCCGAGCCGTCCCTTGATCTCCGTAAACCGTCACGCAACACTTCGCGGTAAGAATCCGAGAACATCGCCCATCCAGGTCTGCGCCGCCACTAGCCGGGAGTCGCACATGCGCATGCTGAATCCCCCACACCCCGGTGCTTTCGTGAAGACCGAGGTGATCGAACCCCACCGGCTGACCGTCGCTGCCGCCGCGAAGGTGCTCGGAGTGTCCCGACCGGCGCTTTCCACATTTCTGAATGGTCGGTCGAGCCTGTCCGGCATCATGGCCCTACGGATCGAGAAGGCGTTCGGGGTGAAGATGGACACGCTCATGCGGATGCAGGCCTCCTACGACATCGCCCGCACCCGGCAGCGGGAAGGCGAGGTCAACGTCGAACCCTATCGTCCGTCCGCACCCACGCTCTAATTCAATCATCCTCTGCCCAAGGACTCCAGCTCATGAAGACCGTCTCCAGTTTCGAAATCACCGGCTGGGATCCTGTGCCCGACGCTGATGAAGGCGAAGGCCCCTTCCTCTCTGAAGCGCGCGTCTCAAAGCGCTACCAGGGTGATCTGGATGGAGAGGGCCGCGTGCGGCTGCTCATGTGCCGTGCCAGCACCGAAGGCCCGCTGGAGAACGCGGGCTACATCGCGTCCGAACAGGTCTCGGGCACGCTCGGGGGCCGCGAAGGCACGTTCGTGCTCCATCACTGGGGCATAGCCGAGGCCGGCGCTCCGCCGCGCACCGACGGCCACGTGGTGCCGGGGTCCGGAACGGGTGAGCTGGCGGGCCTGTCGGGCACAATGGAGATCCACGTGGATGCGGACGGCAAGCATGCGCTGGCCCTGGACTACCAAATCGGTTAGCGGCCGTTTGCTTGTAGCATCCTCCGTCGCTCCGGTAGCTTGACCCGGCCGATCCCCGCTCCCGAATCCACAGGAAATGCCACCGTGAAGCGCCTCCGCCTCAAGCCGTTTCTGCTCGTCACGACGCTCTCTGCCGTCGCTCCCGCTCTGACCCCCCTCGCCTCCACTCTCCACGCCCAGACACCCGTCGTCCTCGACTCGGCCTTCCTGGCCGGCTACTCGTGGCGCAACCTCGGTCCCGACCGCGGCGGCCGTTCCATCGCGGTCAGCGGCGTCAAGGGGCGCCCGCAGGAGGCCTATTTCGGCGCGACCGGGGGCGGCCTCTGGAAGACCGTCGACGGCGGCGAGGAATGGTTCCCGGTGACGGACTTCAAGATCACGTCGGCTTCGGTCGGCGCGGTTGCCGTCGCCGAAACCGACCCCGATCTCGTCTTCATCGGCACGGGCGAGACCTGCATTCGCGGCAACATCCTGCCCGGGGACGGCGTCTACCGGAGCCGCGACGGGGGCGAGACCTGGGAGCACATCGGCTTCCACGAATCGGACGGGATTTCCAAGATCCGCATCCATCCCACCGATCCGGACATCGTCTATGTGGCGTCGTTCGGAAAGTACGGCGTGCCAAGCGAGGAGCGGGGCGTCTTCCGGAGCACCGACGGCGGCGACAGCTGGGAGCGGGTGCTCTTCCGCGACGAGCGCACCGGCGCCATCGACCTCGCGATCGACCGCAACAACCCCGACGTGCTCTACGCGTCGCTCTGGGAGGCCTTCCGCAAGGAGTACACGATGTCCTCCGGCGGGCCGGGCAGCGGCATGTTCAAAAGCGTCGACGGCGGGAGCACGTGGACCGAGATGACCCGCAATCCGGGGATGCCGCCCGAGGGCGTCGTGGGCCGGATCGGGGTGGCGGTCTCGAGCGCCAATTCGAACCGGGTCTACGCCCTCTTCGAGCACGACGACGGGGGCCTCTTCCGCTCGGACGACGCGGGCGCGACCTGGGAGCTCGTCAACGACGAGCGGCGAATCCGGCAGCGGGCGTTCTATTACACGCACGTCTTCACGGACCATCACGACGAGGACGTGGTGTACGTGCAGAACACCTCGCTCTTCCGCTCCACCGACGGCGGCGCCACCTACGAAGTCATCAACAACGGCACCCACGTCGACTTCCACGACTTCTGGATCGACCCCGACGATCCCGCGCACGTCGTGGTGGCCAACGACGGCGGCGGCGCGGTGAGCTTCACCACCGGGAGCGACTGGACCGACCAGGAGTTTTCCACCGCGCAGTTCTACCACGGCGTTACCACGGCGCACGTCCCGTGGCACATCTGCGGGTCGCAGCACGACAACAGCACGCTCTGCCTGCCGTCAGACTGGAACGCGGGTAGCTTCGAGCAAGCCCTCGCGGCAGCCGCGAATGCGGACGACGCCGACACCGCCGCAGCCGCAGCCGCGGACGCGCGGGCCCCCGCGATCACCGAGGGCTCGATGGGCGTGCACTACGTGGCCGGGGGCGGAGAACCGGGCTATATCGCGCCCGACCCGAAGGACCTCGACGTCTTCTTCTCGGGCACCAACAACGGCCGCTACATCGACCGGTTCAACCGGCGCCTGGGCACCTCGCGCGAGGTCAATCCCTACCCCTGGTTCTACTCCGGGGAGCCGGCCCTGGACATGGTCGAGCGTTGGCAGTGGACCTTTCCCATCATCTTTTCGCCCATCGATCCCGACGTCTTGTACGCGTCGTCGAACCGGCTATGGCGGACCACCGACGGCGGCACCAACTGGGACGTGCTGAGCCCCGACCTCACCCGCGCCGACCCCATGACGCTGGGACGTTCCGGCGGGCCCATCACCGGCGACATGAACGGCCCCGAGGTCTATGCGACGATCTTCGCCGTGGGTCCCGGCAAGGTCGACATCGACGTGATCTGGACGGGTTCCGATGACGGGCTCGTGCACGTGACGCGCGACGGGGGCGAGAACTGGACCGACGTGACGCCCCCCGACATGCCGGACTTCGGGCGCGTGAGCCTCATCGACGCCTCGGCGTTCGACGCAGGGCGGGCTTACGTTTCGGCCCGTCGCGCTCTACTCGATGATTTTCGGCCCCACGTATGGAAAACCGATGATTTTGGGGCGACCTGGACCCGAATCGTTGACGGAATCCGGGACGACGCCTACGTGAACTCGATCCGCGAGGACCCGAACCGGGCGGGGCTGCTGTACGCCGGCACCAACCACGGCGTCTACATCTCATTTGACGACGGCGGTTCCTGGCAGGAGCTGAACCCGGGCCTCCCCGACATCCCAATCACCGACGTGATCCCCGAGCACGACGAGTTGGCGATGGCGAGCCACGGGCGCGGCTTCTGGGTCCTCGACCACATCGCGCCGCTGCGGCAGATCCAGCCGGGGACGACGGGGCGCGACTTGGTGCTGTTCGAGCCCGCGGCCGCGTATCGTTCCGCGAACGGGGTGGTGCTCTCGTGGTGGCTCGCCGATGAACCGGGGGATGCGACGCTCGAGATCGTGGACGCGTCGGGCGATGTGGTGCGCACGTTCGAGCCCGCCGTGGAAGGCGAGGAGCGGGATCGCTGGGCGGGTCCGGCGCTGCCTTTGGAGGCGGGGCTGAACCGGCTGCGCTGGGACCTGCGCACGGATCCGCCGGCGACCTTCCCGGGGATGATCCTCTGGGGCGTGCGTACGATGGCGCCCGCGGTCCTGCCGGGCATGTACACGGCGCGGCTCACCGTTGGCAACCGCAGCGAGACCACCGAGGTGGAGGTCCGCCCCCACCCGTGGATCACCGACGTGACCGAGGAGGATCTGGTCGCCCAGTACGAGTTCGGCGTCGAGATCCGGGACCGGGTGCACCAGGCCAACTCGGCCGTGATCGCGATCCGGAACGTGAAGGCGCAATTGGACGAGCGGCTGGAGGCGTCGGACGATGAGCGGCTGGCCGGCGCGGGCGAGCGGCTGCGGGAGAGCGCGTCGGCGGTGGAAGCGGACATCTACCAGGTGCGCAACCAGTCCAACCAGGATCCCCTCAACTTCCCCATCAGGGTGAACAACCGCCTGGCCAACCTGCTGTCGATGTCCGAGCAGGGCGACGGGCGCCCCGGAAGCGGCATGTACGCGGTCTACGAGATCATGGTGGAGCGGCTCGACGGTCACCTGACCCGGCTCCAGGCCGTCTGGGCGGACGAGTTGGCCGAGGTCAACGCCGAGTTGAGGCGGCTGGGGATGGAGGAGATCGAGGTGGAGACGGCGGCGGGGCTGGTGTCGTGAGGCGTGAGGAACTGTGCAGGCGCCCTATGCCGTGAAACGCGTCATAGCAGTCGATTGGTCCGGAGCGAAGGCCGGGGCGCGATCCAAGATCTGGCTTGCCGAGGTTCGAGGCGGACGCCTCACGCGGCTGGAGTCGGGACGTGATCGTCAGGAAGTAGTCACGCATCTGATCGAGGATGCCAATGCGCACCCCGATGTTGTCATTGGCCTTGACTTCGCGTTTTCGTTTCCCAGCTGGTTTGCTGAGCGAGAGGGCGCGAAGTCGAGCGAGGACGTTTGGAAGCTCGTTGCCAGGCACGGCGAGGAATGGCTGCGCGATTGCCCGCCCCCGTTCTGGGGGAGACCTGGAAGAAAGAAACCGACCGGGCTTGAGCTCCTTCGGAAGACGGAGAAGCAAGCGTCTGACCTGGAGAGTTCGTTTCCGAAGAGCGTCTTCCAGATTGGCGGCGCGGGCGCGGTCGGCACGGGCTCGATCCGAGGGATACCTCACGTGGCGGCACTCCGGCGGGAAGGCTTCTCGATTTGGCCCTTTCACGAGGTCAAGTCGCCCCTGGTGATCGAGATCTATCCGCGGCTGCTCACGGGGCCGGTGAACAAGTCCGACTATTCCGCGCGCAAGGAGTCGCTGGCGCGCCGCTTTTTCGAGATCGATGACGTGCTCGCAGGCAAGGCGGCTTCGTCGGAGGATGCCTTCGACGCGGCGATTTCCGCCGTGGTCATGGCCCGCCACCTGGACGAGCTCTCCGCGCTCACCGCATCCCGGGATCCGGCCGAACTTCTCGAGGGAAAAATGTGGTGGCCGCGCGAAGTCCGAGAGACTCCCACAAGTGCGCCGGCCAAAGCCGCCCCTCCGGCCGATTGTCCCTTCTGCCACCTCGCCGCGGACTCCGTCGTCGCCGAGTCGCGGCATGCCATCGCCATCCGGGACCGGTATCCCGTCAGCAGCGGGCATACGCTCGTAATCCCCAAGGCTCACGCTGAGGCCTTCTTCGACCAGAGCGCCGAAGCCCAGGCGGACATCTGGCGCCTCGTGGCCAGGGTGCGGCATGAGTTGCAGTCAGAGTCCGAACCCGACGGCTTCACAGTAGGCCTCAACGAAGGGACGGCGGCGGGCCAGACTGTGGACCACGCGCATGTACACGTCATTCCCCGCTTCGAAGGCGATGTGGAAGACCCGAGAGGCGGCATTCGCTGGGTCGTGCCCGAGCGCGCCGCGTACTGGGACGAATGAACGAGCCGCGACCGCCAACGGCCGAAGGGCAACTCGCATTCCTGCGTTCGCTCCAGCGGCTTCTGGACGAGGGCAGCTTCGTCTCCAGCTACAAGTTTGCGCTGCTGCACGCCATCGCGGACCTGTGCCTGGTCAGGGGCGACGATAGTGGCCATGAGCTGGAACTATCCACTGCCGAGATCGCCGGACAGTTTGTCCGACTCTACTGGCCCCAGGTCGCTCCGTTCGTCGCCGGTAGCGACTCGGGGATCCTCAGTCAGAACACGGGCCGACAGGCGGCAATCGTGCGCGAATTGGCGGAGCGCCACAACCGATACCAAGGCTCTCTGGCCGATCTGGAGAGAAGTCCCTCGGACTGGGGCGCCCTGCGGCGCAAGGTTGAGCAGACGGTAAGGAAGATGCCGCTCTGGAAGCTGCAGACGGTCGGGTCCGAACGCCTGGAGTTCCTCTACAGGAATCTGGACGCCGGTGGAACCGTTCGGCTCGAACCCGGAGTCGCATACTGCTTTCGGGCCTTCTATCCGATGATCACCGACATGATCGAGGGAGCATGGTCCCACTTCGTCCAGCGGCGCAACCCTCGCCTTCTGGGCCAGGTCGTGGACCTGCGGTCGTTCCTGTTCGGATCGCAACGCAGCTCACTCGCCGTGTACCGTCCCCTGCTCCGGGAAGTGCAGCGGGGCCGACGCTTCTACTGCGAACGCGACATCAGGTCGCGGGCCGATGTCGACCACTTCATCCCATGGAGGCTGTACTCGCTGGACCTTGGCCACAACTTCGTACTGGCCCACCAGGGGTGTAACTCGAGCAAGTCGGACCTGCTCGCCGCGGAAGAGCACCTCGAACGATGGACCGAGCGGAATCGTATCTGCCGGGACGAACTGCGTGATGGCTTCGACGAGCTGAAGGTGCTGCATGATTGGCCCGCGACTCGTCGGATCGCACGCTGGGCCTACGGTCAGGCCCACCATGCGGGGCGGCAGGTATGGGTTCAGGCGAAAGAACTGAGGCCGCTGTCGGACGGCTGGCGAAGGATTCTGTCCGCGGCGTGATGGCGCCGCCGTAAGAAAGATTCAAGGCGTTTACTTTCGTTAGCGTCTTCGTTGGAAAGGACTAACGAAAAGTTCCGGCCCTTCGCTTTTCTTGGAATCCCGCCAAGGAAGAAAGTTTTCCTAAGCGGACCCCTCCGCTCCCGACCCCATCACGGATCCCGTGCCAGCGACCTGAGCAGCCCGGCCATCATGAACAGCAGCACGACGCTCACGGGCAGGGCGGCGGCTATGGCTGCGGTCTGCAGGGCCTGGAGGCCGTCGGCAAGCAGGAGTACGGCGGCCACCGCCCCCACGCCGAGTCCCCAGACGATGCGGAAGCGCCGCGGGGGATGAGCGTCGCCCATGCTCAGGAAGGTGGTGATGACAAGGGTGCCGGAGTCGGACGACGTGACGAACCAGGTCGCCAGCAGGAGGGTGGCCATGGCGGACATGGCCCAGGCGAGCCAGCCGGCGTCGGTCATCTGGCCGATGGTCGCGTAAAGCGCGGCTTCGTAGTTTGCCGCCCGAACCAGTTCCATGATCCCGGCGGTCCCCACGCCGCCCGCGGCGTTGAGTTCCAGATGCAGGGCGTTGCCGCCGAAAACCCCGAACCACAGGAGCCCCAGGCCGGTCGGGACGAACAGCACCCCCAGGATGAACTCGCGCAACGTGCGCCCGCGGGAGATGCGGGCGATGAACGTGCCGACGAAGGGCGCCCAGGAGATCCACCATCCCCAATAGAAGATCGTCCAGGCGTTCTGCCAGGCGGCCTCGTCCGGAGTGTCGGCGATCCAGAATCCCATGGGCACCACGTGCCACAGGTACGCGCCGACGGAGGTGGCGACGAATTCGACGAGCCACGTGAAGGGGCCCAGGAACAGGAAGCACCCGAGCAGGAGGATGCTCAGGACGATGTTCCATTCGGACAGCATGCGGATCCCGCGCCTCACGCCGGATACCGCCGACAATGTTGCCGCCAGCGAGATGGCGGCGATGAGGCCGACCTGCGTGACGACACCCGGATCCACGTCGAACAGCACGTTGAGTCCGGTGGCCATCTGGCTCGCCCCGAGGCCCAGGGAGGTCGCGATGCCGAAGACCCCGCCGAACACCGCCAGCAGGTCCACCAGGTCACCGATCGGGCCGTAGATTCGGTCGCCGATAAGCGGGTAGAGAGCCGAGCGCAGGGTCAGCGGCAGCTTCTTGCGGAATCCGAAGTAGGCCAGGCACAGCCCGACTACGACGTACGCGGCCCATCCGTGTATGCCCCAATGGAAGTAGGTGACCCGCATCGCGTGCACGGCGCGCTGCTCGTCCGGCAACGCGGCGCCCGCCATGTCGGCGAATGGGTTGTTCGGGTAGCCCGCAGTCTGGCTGGTGTCGAAATAGAAGAGCGGTTCGGAAACCGAGAAGAAGAGCACCCCGATGCCGATTCCCGCCGAGAACAACATCGCGATCCAGGAGGACGTTCTGAACTCGGGTTCGGAGGCGTCGTCGCCGAGCCGGATCCTGCCGAACCGGCTGCACACCAGGAACAGGCAGGTGAAGGCGGCGGCGCAGACGGTCAGGATGTAGAACCAGTCGAGCGTGCCCTCGATCCAGTCGCGGATGCGGCCGAAGACGGCGCCGGCGGCTTCCACGTCCCGAACCGTGGCGAGGACGAAGACCAGAACGACGCCCTTGGCGGCCAGCGCCATCGCGGGATTGAGCCCCTTCCACAGCCCGCCGCGCGCCGTGGCTCGTCGGTGCCGCTCGCTCTCCATGGGTCGATGGCCGACTCGCTCACCTCGGGAAGATCGGCGCGCTGCGCGATATCGGCATGAGGCTGCTGCCGGTCGCCGGACAGCAATATAGGTTGGGGCTGGTGGCGCAAACCAACCCGACCCTCGGAAAGGCGCGGTGAACACATGGCGACTTCAGCAACAGGACATGCAACGCATTCGCATACGGCACAAGCGGCTCGCCGGCGGGCGCTCCTCGGCGGACTCGCGGCGGTCACGGCCGTGCTCGCGGCGTGCGAGAGCGCCCCGGCCCCCGACGACCCGTTTCTCACACGCGCTGAACGCTCGGACTATCGCGAGACCAGCTCCCACGCCGATGTCGTGCACTTCCTGCAGCGCGCGGCCGCTAGTTCGCCGTCGGTCCACTACACCACGTTCGGCTATACCAACGAGGGGCGGGCGCTTCCCCTGGCGGTAGTGGGCGACGTCGCGGATGCAAGCCCTGCCTCGATCCGGGCTTCCGGCAGGACGGTGGTCTATCTCCAGGGCAACATCCACGCCGGCGAGGTGTGCGGGAAGGAGGCGCTCCAGATGCTGCTCCGGGACATCATGGCCGGCCGCCACAGCGCATGGCGCGAGTCGATGGTCCTGCTCATCGGGCCCATCTATAACGCGGACGGCAATGAGCGGGTGACCCTCACCAACCGCGGCCGCCAGTACGGGCCCTTCGGGGGGATGGGGCAGCGGCCAAACGCCCAGGGCTATGACCTGAACCGCGATCACATGAAGCTCGACTCGCCCGAGGCGCGGTCGGTGGCGCGGCTCTTCAGCGAATACGATCCGCATGTGGCCGTCGATCTGCATACGACGAACGGGACGCAGCACGCCTACCATCTCACGTACTCGCCGCCGCTCCACCCCAACACGCCGGCCGGAATCGACGACTTCCTGCGGGAGGGACTCCTTCCGCACGTGACCGGGGAGATCCGGGACAAGCACGGCTGGGAGTACTACTACTACGGCAACGCGTTCGCGCCCGGCGGGGGCGAGCCCGGCTGGTACACCTTCGACCACCGCCCGCGCTTCAACAACAACTACATCGGCCTGCGCAACCGGATCGCGATCCTGAGCGAGGCCTACTCCTACGCGTCCTTCGAGGAGCGGGTGCTCGCGACGCTGTATTTCGTCGAAGAGATCCTTGACTACGTCCACGGGCACGCGGACGAGGTCCGGAGCATCGTCGCGGAGGCCGATGCCGCCGCGCTGGTGGGCGAAACGCTGGCGCTCCGCGCCGTGCCCGAGCGGTCGGCCGCGCCGGTCGACATCCTCATGGGCGCAACGATCGAGGAGACGCACCCGCTCACCGGACGCCCGCTGCTCCTGCGCGCCGATACCCAGTACGTCGCGCCGATGTACGAGTACGGGACGTTTGCGCCGACGGTGCGGGAGCGCGTACCGGAGGCCTACCTGGTTCCCGCGGATCTGGAGGACGTCCTGACGCGGCTCGCAGCGCACGGCGTCGCCCTGGAGCCGGCCGGGACGACACCGCTGGATGTGGAGCAGTTCCGCATCGATTCGGTGCAGACGGCCGCACAGCCGTTCCAGGGCCGCAACGAGCAGACCATCTTCGGGGGCTACGAGCAGGCCCGGGTCACCCCGGCCGCAGGCGACATGCTGGCGCGGGTCGACCAGCCGCTGGGTCGCCTGCTGTTCACCCTGCTGGAGCCGCAGTCCGACGACGGCTTCGCGAACTGGGGATTCCTCGCGGACCGGCTGAGCGCCGGGGAAGTGTATCCGATTCTGCGGGTGCCGGGGGGGTAACGCAGGCGCGCTACACCCCCTCCCACCCCTCCTTCGCGCGCCTCAGCAGCAACTCTCCCTGTGCCCGATCGCGCTTCGGGACCACGTGGCAGCCGCGGCAGCGCGCCTCGTAGGACTCGGCGCCGCCTACCTTGATTGTCGGGCCCTCCGCGGGCGCCGGCTTGCCGTCAATGAGGCGCTGATTCCGGGTCGCCGGATCGCCGCACACGACGCAGATGGCATTCAGCTTGTCGATCCGTTCCGCGCGCGCCAGCAGCAGGCCCATGGGACCGAAGGGCTCGCCGCGGAAGTCCATGTCGGTTCCGGCCACGATCACGCGCATCCCCGCGTCCGCCAGCGCATCGACAACCCCGCAGATGCCGTCATCCAGGAACTGGGCCTCGTCGATGGCGAGGACCTGCGTCTCCGGACGGACCTTCTCGGCGAGTTGCACGGAGTTGGAGACGGGCTCGGCGTCGATCTGGCGGCCGTCGTGCGACGAGATGCGGAACTGGCCGCCGTAGCGGTCGTCCAGGTGCGACTTGAAGAGCTGCACCCGCCTTCCGGCGATGAGCGCGCGCCGCACGCGCCGGATCAGCTCCTCGGACTTGCCGCTGAACATGACGCCGGCGACGACCTCTACCCATCCGTGTCTCGCCCCGTGGAGCATGGCTCTTCCCTGCGGGCTAAAGAGCCAGTGGGACGAGCGTTGACCTGCGAATCACGGCGTCCCGCGTGACGAGCGGGATTCCGTGGACGACGCTGGTCGCCGCGATGATCTCGTCGGCCGGATCGCCCCTGAAATCCAGACGGGCCGAGGCGCGGGCCACTGCCAGATCGATCGGCCACGAGCGGATGCGACTCAGGGCCCGGACCACGTCCCGGTCGTCGAGGTCCACCCCGACCCGGCCCAGTTGGTTGAGCTTCGCGATCTCCCAGAAGACGATGGAGGAGACCGACCACTGCGTTTCGGCGAGCAATTGCCGCTCGCTTTCGGCCAGTTCTCCGCGCAGGGCGTAGATGAGGATATGCGTGTCGAGGTTCAGCACTCCGCGTCCCAGCGAATCCCCGTGGACATGATATCCCCCCGGATCTCGAGCTTGTCCCGCAGACTGCCGATCAGGCTGGCCGAGTCCCGATCGTAGGGCAACACCCGCGCGACCGGTCTGCCTCGCTTGGTGATCACCAGGCCGTCAGGACCGAGCCGATCCAGCAACGCGAGGCACTGCTCCTTGAATCGCGCCGCGCCGATCCTCCGGGGCGGCGCCGTGCTCTCCTGCGCCTTCGGGTGTGTCTTCATGGCTTCATCCTCCTAGCATGATATGGACATATTATATGACCAGTCACCAGTGATGTCCAGTTCATCCCAGAACGCCGTAGGCGCCGTCGAGAATCAGACGAACGGACACGTACAGGCCGAACATCGGAATCAACACCCAGACGGCGTTGAGCCCGAGCACGTAGACGAAGAGTTCACGCCTGGTGAGGCGGGTGTGCTTCCGGGCCATGAAGAAGCTGACCCAGTAGAGCGACGACGCGTAGACCCACTGCCAGAAGAGCATCGCCCCGATGATCCCGGCCACGATGGCGGACAGAGATTCGAGGGTATACGCCGCGTACAGGAGCAATGTCGGAATGGGCGTCACGAACCCGTTGCCGACGTCTGCAGCGAAGCCGAAGCTGCCGCGCTCCTCGTACGCCGAATCGATCATCGAGTACGTCGCCCAGACGTCGGCCCAGACCGTCGGCGACAGGATCCGGCGCAGCGGAACCCTGGCGGTCAGGAATTCGACCGCCGGGGTGCGGCCGGTTTCACGCCGCCATTGGCGCCAATGCTGCGCGCGCGCCGCGACATGGTCCCTGCGGAAGAACAGGCACATCTCCCAGTAGCAGATCAGGAGATTGGTCGAGAAGAACACACTGAACAGGCAATGGATGGCGTTCACGTCCCCGTGGACGTAGTAGCGGGTACCGATGCCGAGCAGCGCCAGCAGGCCGATCACCACCGCGATGAGCAGTCCCACGGGGATCCCCGAACCGCTCATCCGTGTGCCCTGGTCCGCAGCTTCCCGATCGGAGTTGTGTCCGGCCATCGCCTGTGATCCTGGTTGGCCCGCAATCCTCGGCGAACTCGACACCATACGTCATGACAGTAGATTCATCCATGCCAACCCACTGGGCCATCGACCTCGGCACCTCCAACACGACCATCTGCGAGGACCGCTCGGGCCGGCCGCACATCCTCAACCTGCCGGACCTCGCGAAGCTCGAACCCGTCACTCAGACGCCCGTCATGCCGTCCTGCGTATGCGTCATGGACGGGGAGGGCGACAAGGTCCTGATCGGCCAGGAAGCCGTCACCTACAACTGGGACGGGCAGGCGGCGGGCTTCGCGCGCGGCTTCAAGCGCCATCTCGGGATGGAGAGCGGCCGCGCCATGGCGCGCGTGGGCGGGAGGAGCTTCACCGCCCAGGATATCGCTTCGCTCTTCCTCCGCCAGGTCATCCACACGCTCGAGGCGCGCTTCGACGAAGAGGTCGCCGATATCACCATCGCCACGCCCAGCGGCTTCTACGAGACGTACCGGGCCGAACTGCAGGCGATCGTCCGGGGCCTGAAGCGGCGCGGCTGGTGGGAGCGCGTCTGGGCGCGCCTGCGGGGCCGGCCGACCGGGGTCGTGTTCCGGACGCTCGACGAACCCGTCGCGGCCGCGCTCGGCTACGGGGTGGACGTCGGACGCCCCACCACCCTGGTGGCCTTCGACTTCGGGGGCGGATCGATGGAGGCCGCCGTGGTCCGCACTCACGGCGCGCGGACGATGGAGACCGGGCGGGCGGAGGTCCTGGCGAAGCAGGCCGTGGAACTCGGCGGCGACGATGTCGACGGCTGGATTCTGGAGCGGTTCGTGCCCTCGGCGCTGCACGACTGGCCCGAGTGGGAGGTGGCGCTCCGGTGGGAGGCCGAGCGCGTGAAGCTGCTCGCGAGCGCCGGGAGCGAGGGCGACTTCACCTTCCGCAACGAGTCGTTCGGCACGCTTGACTATGACGTGCTGCACGACATTCTCGCCGAGAACGGGCTGTACGCGCGCATGCGGGAACTCCTGGACGCCCTGCTCACCGAACTCCGCACCCGGCACGGCGTCCCGCGGGACGAGATCGACGACGTGATCCTTGAGGGCGGATCCACCCTGCTTCCCGAAGTACGCAATGTCGTGGGCGACGTGCTCGGGCGGGAGAAGGTGCGGGAGTGGCTCCCCTTCGCGAGCGTCGCGCGGGGTGCGTGCATCTACGCGGGAGGCGCGCACGTCCAGGACTTCATCTACCACGACTACGCGCTTCGCCTGCTGCCCGACGATGGCGGAGAGGCCGAGTACGAGCTGCTGATCCCCGGCGGCACCTGCTTTCCGACGGCCGACAACTTCGTGACGCGCTATTACGCCCCCGGATTCGATGGTCAGCAGCACATCAACCTGTTCGTTTGCGAGGTGGGGCGGGTCGCCGGGCGTCCGGTCGAGTGGACCGAACGCCCGAACGGCTCGCGGTACTTCACGCCCCGGATCGCGGGCGAGCGGGCCTTCTGCCTGTGCCTCAACGAGGCCGATCCGGCGCTGCCGCTGAACCCGCCCGGCAGGGGCACGGCGCCCCGGCTGCGCGTCACCTACTCGGTTGACGAGAACCGCTGGCTGTGCGTTACCGTGCACGATCTGCTGCGCAAGACCGACCTCAAGGTCAAACACCCGGTGGTGCGATTGCGATGAGCTTCCTCAAGTCCCTCTTCGGGCCGAGCCGGAAGGAGATCTGGCAGCAGCTCTCGGGTGAGGTGGGCGGCCGTTTCCATGAAGGAGACCTCTTCACGCCTACCGCCGTCCAGGCTCGCGCCGACGACTGGATCATCACGCTCGATACCTTCACGGTGAGCACCGGCCAGTCGAGCCAGACCTACACCCGCCTCCGGGCTCCCTACTTCAATCCGGAAGGTTTCAGGTTCGAGATCTACCGCGCGAGCCTCTTCAGCGACCTGGGGAAGGGGCTGGGCATGCAGGACATCGAGGTTGGCCATCCCCGCTTCGACGAGGACTTCGTGATCAAGGGCAATGCGCCCGGACGCGTGCGGCGCTTCTTCGACAATGAAAAGATCCGCCGCCTCATCTCCGCCCAGCCGAAGATTCGACTCTCGGTCAAGGCCCACGAAGGATGGCGGAGCAAGTTCCCCGCGGGTGTGGACGAACTCCACTTCCAGTCGACCGGCGTCATCAAGGACCTGGCACGGCTGCGGACTCTCTTCGACCTCTTCGCCGAAGTCCTGCAGGAACTGTGTCACGAAGGCGAGGCCTATGAGGATGATGTGGAGATCCACATCCGGCGCCTGTCCGCGCCCGGGGGCGAGATCAAGGACAAGTACCTCCTGTGGGAGGGCGATGGACCCCGCCGCGATGCGGCAGCCGCGCTCGGACGGCTGGGGAATCCGGCAGCCGTTCCGGCCCTCTCGTCGGTCCTCCGGGACGAGGATGCGCTGCTCAGGGCCCGGGCGATCGAAGCACTCGCGGCGATTGGGCACACGGATGCGATCGGTCGCCTGATCCCCCTGCTGGGTGACACCCGGGACGCGGACGGCGAACCCGTTCAGCAGAGGGTTGCGGGGGCGTTGAGGCAGTTGGGCGCAGGGGATCGGGTCGACGTCGTCCTCGCGGCGCTCCGCGGCGATCTCGGGCCTCTCAAGGCCGACGACGGAGCGTACAGGGCGCAGATGGTCGCTGCCCTGGGGGGTGCGCTCGAGGGGCCCTCGGGGACGCACGCGGCCAACGCGCTCGCCGGGATCCACGCCGTGGAAGCGCTCCCCCGGCTCCGCGAAGTGCTGAGGAGGACCGGCTCACAGGAGGCTGCGGGGCCGGCGGTCGCGGCCGCGGTCAGGAGGCTCGAAGCCCGCGCTGCGCTCCCTCGTGCGGCCTCCGCAGCCGAGATGGGGCGCGACACGCTGCCCAGGTCCGCGCGGGCCCCGGGGCCCGATTCCAGGACTCTGCCCCGTGGTTCTCGCGCGCCGTCCGATCAGGATCCGCGAAACCGAATTGACCGGACGCCACGGGAAGACTAGTCATCAGTATTGCTCGGTCCCGACGGGCTCAGGTGGGCCGGTCGGGCTTTGGACACGAGGCGATTCACGCAGGGGTGACAAAATGGGGGGTTCTGTGAAGGCGATACTCTGCACGATGGGGCTCGCGGCCGTCCTGGCCACGGGTATCGGGGCCCAGCAGGCGACCCGGACCCAGCCGATCGAGGGCATGCGCGACAACGGCACCGGATTCCACGCGCTGGTGGGGGCGCGGGTGGTGACCGGGCCGGGACAGGTCATGGACGACGCGACGATCGTGATCCGCGACGGCCTCATTCAGGAAGTCGGGGGCGGCGACGCGCCGGCGGGCGCGCGCGTCTGGGATCTCGAGGGGCTTACGGTATACCCGGGATTCATCGACGCGCACGCGGACCTGGGAATGGACGAGGTGCCGGAGGGCGGCGACGTCGGTCCCACGCACTGGAATCCGCAGGTGCGCGCGTGGTTCTCCACGACGCGGAACCTGCAGGATGACGCCGGCCGGCGCGCGGCGCTCCGCTCGCAGGGGTTCGGCGCGGCGCTGGCAGTCCCCAGCCAGGGCATCTTCCGGGGCACCGCCTCGCTGGTCACCCTCGGGGACGAGGGCGTGCGCGACCGGGTGCTGCGCCCCGACATCGCCCAGGCCATCGGCTTCCAGCGCTCCTTCGAGCTGGGCGGATCGTATCCCAACTCCGCCATGGGCACGATCTCGCTCATGAAGCAGACGTTCATGGACGCCGACTGGTACGAGCGCGCCTGGGACGCCTACGAGGCGAGCGGCCGTGCCTTCCTGCCCCCGGAGACGAGCGAGGCGCTGGCGGCGCTCGAAGACGCGACGGACGGCGATCAGCCGGTCATCTTCGAGACCGGCAGCGAGGAGGAATACCTGCGCGCGCATAATCTCGCGTCGGAGTTCGGGCTCGATGCGTGGTACCGGGGGAACGGCCTGGAATACAGGCTCATCGACGTGCTTCGGGGGCGCACCGAGCCCCTCATCGTTCCGCTCGATTTCCCGGACGCCCCGGACGTGGGCCATCCGGGGGCGGCGCTCGATGCCTCGCTCGCCGATCTGCGCCACTGGTATCTGGCGCCCACCAGCCCGGCGCAGCTGTCCGATGCCGGGGTCAGCTTCGCCATCACAACCGACGGCCTCTCGTCGCTGAACGAGTTCCTGCCCAATCTGCGGGTCGCGGTGGCGCGGGGGCTCGAGGCGGACGATGCGCTGGCGGCGCTCACCACCACGCCGGCCTCCTGGCTCGGCATCGATCGGACCCACGGGACCATCGCCGAGGGCAAGGTGGCCAACCTGATCGTGAGCGAGGGCGACCTCTTCGCCGAGGAGGCGACGGTCCGCGACGTATGGGTGCAGGGAAGGGTCTACGGCGTGACCCGCCCGGCCCAGATCGATCCGCGCGGAAGCTGGGAGATCGCCTCGGACGACGAGTGGGGCTTCCAAGCCGTTCTCGTCCTCGAGGGTCCGTTGAACCGGCTGCGCGGCTACCTCGATATCGCCAGCACCGGGCCCGACCTTCCGGGCGGCGCGCGGATCGACCTCGAATCGGCCACCGCGGTCGCGGAAACCGGCCGAATCGACGTCCGCTTCAACGGCGAGGTGCTCGGCTATCAGGGCATGGCGCTCCTGTCCGGTTCGGTGCGCGGCGACGATTTCTTCGGATGGACCTCGCTTCCCAATGGGGCGGACCCGTCCTTCCGCGGCATCCGCAGCGAACCCTTCGAGGGCCCGGCGCGCGGCACCGTCGCTATGGACGTGCCTGAAATCGACCTGCCCTTCATCCGGCCCATGATGGACTATGGGCGCACCTCGATCCCTGAACAGCCCGCCGCAGTCGTGGTGCGCAACGCGACGGTCTGGACCCAGGGGCCGCAGGGAATCATCGAAGGCGCCGACCTCCTGGTGCGCGCCGGAACGGTCGAGGCGGTCGGCATGGATCTCGACGCCCCGGGCGGCGCTGTGGAGATCGACGCGAGCGGCAAGCACGTCACGCCGGGGATGATCGATCCGCACATCCACTCGGGCGTGAGCGCCGTCAACGAGAGCGGCTTCGCGATCGTCCCCGAAGTGCGCATGGGCGACGTCGTGACCCACAACAACATCTGGATGTACCGGCAGGCGGCCGGCGGGCTCACCACCGCGCACATCAAGCACGGGTCCGCGAACCCGATCGGGGGCGAGAACGTCTTCGTGAAGATGCGCTGGGGCTTGCTGCCCGAGGATCTCAAGCTAGAGAACGCGCCCCGCACCGTGAAGTTCGCGCTGGGCGAGAACCCGAAGCGGCGTCAGGGCCGCTATCCCGACACCCGCATGGGGGTGCAGGAGATCATCCGCGACCACTTCATGGCCGCGCGCGACTACGAGCGCGAGTGGCAGCAGTGGGAGGAGAACCAGGAGGGATTGCCCCCGCGGCGCGACCTGCGCATGGAGGCCATCCTCGACATCCTGAACCAGGAACTGCTTATCTCGTCGCACGGCTATCGCGCTGACGAGTTCCTCGCGCTGGTTCGGCTGGCGGAGGAGTTCGGGTTCCGGGTCCAGACGCTGCAGCACGGGGTCGAGGCCTACAAGATCGCGCCCGAGCTCGCCGCGTCCGGGGTCGCAGCGGTCGTCTGGAGCGACTGGGGCGCCTTCAAGATGGAGGCCTACGACGCGACGGTGTACAACGCCCGCATCCTGATCGAGGCGGGAGTCGTGACCTCGCTGCACTCGGACAACAGCCAGATCGCCAGCCGCATGAACTGGGAGGCCGGCAAGCTCCTCCGCACCGGGCTCACCCCCGAGCAGGCGCTCTCGACCGTGACCAACCAGGCGGCGGAGGCCGTGGCGATCCACGACCAGGTCGGCTCGCTGGAAGCCGGCAAGGACGGCGACTTCGTGATCTGGAGCGGCAACCCGCTCTCACAGTTCTCGCGCGCCGAGCAGACATGGATCGATGGCCGCCGGTACTTCTCGCTCGAGGAGGACGCGGCGATGCGGGACCGGATCGAACAGGAACGCACGCAGCTCATCCAGGCCATCCTGTCCGTGGAGAACGGCGGCCAGAACGCTCAGATGGAGAGAAACTGATGACGACGACGGAGCGACGGGCGAGGAAGGGAACCTGGGCACGGGCGGGCAGAACCGCCTGCACGGCCTTGGCCCTATGGCTGTTAGCGCCGGCGGCCATCGAGGCCCAGGTGCGGATGACGGTGCCCCCGCAGGCCGAGCCGATGGCCTTGCAGGGGGCGACAATTCACACGGTGACCAGCGGTGTCATCGAGAACGGGACGATCCTCTTCGAGAACGGGGTGATCACCGCGGTCGGCGCCGATCTGGAGATTCCGGAAGGCACCCGAGTGGTGGACGCGACCGGAAAACACATCTATCCCGGGCTCATCGACGCCTACAGCACGGTGGGGATCGCAGAAATCGGGGCGGTCGGGGTGTCCAACGACATCAATGAACTGGGTGACTTCAACCCGAACGTGCGCGCGGACGTCGCCGTGAACGCCGAGAGCCGGCACATCGGCACGACCCGTTCGGCCGGCGTGCTCACCACGCTCACCACCCCCGACGGCGGCCTCGTCTCCGGCATGTCCTCGGCGATGGCCCTCGAGGGCTGGAGCTGGGAAGAGATGTCGATGCAGTCGGCCGCGGCGCTCAACGTGAACTGGCCCAACCCGAACCCCCGCCGCTTCGGTGGCTTCGGCGGGTTCGGCTTTGGTCAGCAGGAGGACCCTCCGAGCTACGAGGAGCAGGTCCAGCAGCTCAAGAGCTTCTTCGCCGAGGCGCGGGCCTATCGGGACGCGGTCGCTGCCGGCGAGGAGGTACGGAGCGACTCGCGCTATCTGGCGATGATGCCGGTCTTCGACGAGGAGCTTCCGGTTGTAGTCGCGGCCGACGGCGCGGCGCAGATCAACGACGCCGTCACCTGGGCGCAGGAGGAGAACCTCAGGATCGTCATCCGCGGCGGCAGTGACGCCATCCACGTGGCGGACCGCCTGGTCGCCGAGGACATCCCCGTCATCCTGACGTCGACAATGGCCGCCCCTGGGCGGGACTACGAGGGCTACGACGGCGCGTACTCGATGCCGGCGCGCCTGCACGCGGCGGGGGTGCGCTTCGCGATCTCGGGAGGGTCGGGATCGCTCTACTCGAACCGGCTGCCCTTCGAGGCGGGGGTGGCGGTTGCGTTCGGGCTGCCGGAGGACGAGGCGCTGAGGGCGGTGACCATCAACCCGGCGCAGTTCCTGGGGCTCGACGACCGGGTCGGCTCCCTGGAGCCGGGCAAGCAGGCGACCTTCCTCATCACGACGGGCACGCCGCTCGACATGACCAGCGACATCGAGCAGGCCTACATCCAGGGCCGCGAGCTCGACATGAACGACATCCAGAAGCACTTCTTCGAGAAGTACATGGAGAAGGTCCGGCAGTACATGCGGCGGGTGATCATGTAGCCTCGAACTGCCGGACTTGCCCGGCGTTCCCAATCACGGATCCGCACCCATGACCGTTACGCGCCCACGTCCTCCAGGCCGCCCCGTCTCCGTGGCATGGCTAACCACCCTGGTCCTTGTGACCGGGGTGGTGGCTGCCCTGGCGCCAACCCCCGCCACCGCTCAGCAGCCCGCCGCCGACCCGGCCGACGTCGCGTCGATCGACGCCATCATCACGGCCGTCTACGACGTCATCTCCGGCGACGCGGGCGTGGCCCGCGACTGGGACCGCTTCCGGTCGCTGTTCGTGCCGGGCGCGACCCTCAGCCCGATGGGACGTCCCGGCGGCGGGTCCACCTGGGCGCGCAGGGTGATCACCCCCGACGAGTACGCGGAGGTGGCCGGCGAGTCGCTCGAGGCCAACGGCTTCCACGAGGTGGAGATACACCGGTTGACCGAGGAGTACGGCGTCATCGCGCACGTGTTCAGCACCTACGAGTCGCGCAGGAGCGCGAGCGACCCGGAGCCGTTCACGCGCGGCATCAACTCCATTCAGTTGATGAACGACGGGTCGCGCTGGTGGGTGGTGTCGATCTTCTGGCTCGGCGAGGGACCCGACCACCCGATTCCGGCGAAGTACCTTCCGGGGGGTGGGGGGCGGCTGACCCGAGCATCGCCTTGTTGACGCTCCGCCGGTTCCCGGCGCACATTGCGTTCATGCGCCGCACCGTAGCCGTATTCGCCCTCGCGGCCCTGTGTTGGTCCCAGCTGGTCGCGCTCCGTTGTGACATGGGTGCGCCCGTGCCCATGCTCGAGGGCCACCAGCCCGCCCCGACCCACGCCGGCCACGACCACTTCTCCACCGAGGAGACGCCGGCGACCTCGCACGGGGAGCACGACGGTGACGGCGGCGGGTGCCTGATGATCCTGGCGGCCTGCAGCGCCGCCTCCGCGCGACCTGCGCAGACGGCCAACCTGGTTCGTCTGCCGGCCGTTTCCCTTCAGGCGAATCTCTACATCGCGCCCATCCCGGTCGCGGTGGCAATGGGCGTCGAAACGCCCCCACCTCGCCCCCTCGCCTGACCGTCCGCGCTCCGTTCGGGGCGCAACCCGTGAAGGCTCCCTGACTCGCGCACGCGTCTCCGCACCCGGAGGCGGCACTTCCCGCAGTCGGACGACGGCCCGTCAGGCGTGAAGCCTGTCCCGGATCGCATCGGGACGGCCGCCGCGCACCCGGGCATCCCCTCACGGGACGTATCGACATCCTGATGGCGAGGTCTACATGTCTATCAAGCGGATCCTGGCGGTCGCGCTGGCGATCGCACTCTCGGATCCCCTGGGACCGGCGGGCGTCACGGCGCAGACGCCGGCCTATGCGAACAACGGCGATCCCACGCTGGCCGCGCTCATCGCGGAAGCGCTGGAGGGCAATCCGCGTGTACGCGGAGCACTCTCGGACGTGCAGGCCGCGCGCGCCCGCGTCCCGCAGGCGGGGACCCTCCCGAATCCGATGGTCGCCTTCACCCAGCACCTGCGGGGGCCCCAGACCCGGGTCGGGCCGCAGACCTCCGGCGTGTCGCTCAGCCAGGCATTCCCCTGGTTCGGGACGCTGTCGGACCGAAGGGACATCGCCGAGGCCGAGGCCGAGAGTCGCGGGGAGACCTACAGGCGGCAGGCGGCCGAAGTGGTGCGGCAGGTAAAGCTGGCCTACTACGACCTCGCCTACCTGGATGAAGCGCTCCGCATCACCGGAGAGGAAGAGCAGCTCCTCCTCCACTACGAGGCCCTCGCCCAGGCGCGTTACTCGCAGGGCTTCGGGCAGCAGCAGGCCGTTCTCAAACTTCAGGCGGAAGTCACGCGTGTCCTGAGCCGCCGGCAGGAACTCCTGCAGCAGCGGACCGATTTCGAGGCCACGCTCAACATCCTCGCCAATCGGCCCGTGGACGCCCCCATCCCTATGATCGAGGTGGGGGAACGTCCGCCTGCCAACATTGACGATGAGCGGTTGCGGGCAGCCGGGCTCGGCGCCAGGCCGGAGGTGAGGTCGGCCCGGCTGCGGATCGAGAGCAACGAACGGGCCGTCCGCCTCGCAGGTCGACGCTACCGGCCCGACTTCTCCGTCGGCCTCGCCTGGGGCAGCGTTCTCGACCGGCGCGACGACGCGGGCCGCAACGACCCGCCCCCGGACAACGGGCGCGACACCTACAGTCTCACCCTCGGCGCGAGCATTCCGGTTTTCAGGTCCAGCTACGACGCGGGCATGCGCGAGGCTGCCGCGCGCCTCACCGCGGCCGAGGAAGCGTACCGGGACGCGGTAAACGGGGTGGCGCTCGCTGTCCGTTCGACCGCGTTCCGCCTGACCACCATCGAAGGGCAGCTGGCCCTCTTCGAGCGCGCGCTGGTCCCGCAGGCGGAGCAGGCCCTGCGCGCCACCGAGGAGGCGTATTCGGCCGGAGTCACGGGCGTGCTCGAGTTGCTGGACAGCGAGGCGGTCCTGCTGGACGTCCGTCTGGGCCTCGCGCGCATACGCGCCGACTACATGAAGGCGCTGGCCGACATGGAACGAGCCATCGGCTCGGCCTTTCCGGAGGAGGAACCGTCATCTCCGGGCGAGGAGGGATCATGAGGAACACGAAGAGACTTCAGCTGACCGCAGTCGTGGCGCTGGGCGTCGCGATTGGCGCCGGCGGTGCGTTGCTGCTGATGCGCATCTTGCCCGGGGAGCCGATGAACGAGGCGCAGGCCGGAGCCGGCGAAAGCGGAGCCCTCGCGCCCGGAGGACAGGCCGCGCCCGCGGGCGAACGCAGGATCCTGTACTGGCGAGCACCGATGGATCCGAACTACACCTCCGACCGCCCGGGCAGGTCCCCGATGGGGATGGAGCTGGTTCCGGTCTATGCGGACGAGGGTCTCGCGGACGGTCAGGTCCGGGTGAGTCCGAGCTTCCTGCAGAACTTTGCCGTTCGCACGGCCGAGGTTCATCGCGGCTCGCTCCCCGTCCTCATCCGCACGGTCGGCATCCTGGCGCACAACGAGGAGCGGGTGGTCTCGGTCCAGACCAAGTACGAGGGCTGGATCGAGCAGGCCAGCGTGAACAACGTGGGCGAGACGGTCGCGAGGGGCGACGTGCTCTTCGAGATCTACAGCCCGGAACTGGTCTCGACACAGCGCGAGTTCGTCGGGGCGATGGAGTACGTCGGGCGCCTGCGGGACGGCGGAGCCTATCCGGAAGCCATCGAGCGCGCGCAGTCCCTCCTGGAGGCGACCCGGGAGCGCCTGCTGTACTGGGACATGACCGAGGCGCAGATCGACGCGCTCGCCGAGTCGGGGGCGGTCGCGCGCACGGTCCGGGTCTTCTCGCCCGCCACCGGCTTCATCGTCGAGAAGATGGGCGACTCGATGGAAGGGTTGCGGATCTCGCCCGGAATGACGGTCCTGAAGATCGCAGACCACTCCACGCTCTGGGCCGAGACCGAGTTCTACGAGGACGATCTCAGGCATGTGGGCGAAGGCGAGGCCGTGGAGATCGAGGCGGACGCGTTTCCCGACCGCCGCTGGGACGGGCGCATCCTCTTCTTTCGTCCCGCGGTGAATACGCAGACTCGGACGCTCACGGCGTTCGTGGAGGTGGCCAACGCCGACCTGCGGCTCCGGCCCGGGATGTACGTCGACGTGACGGCGCGGGCCAGCGGCGCTTCCGACGCGGTGATGGTGGCGGCCGAGGCGGTGCTGCACAGCGGAACCCGCGCGGTGGTGATCGTGGCCAGGGGCGAGGGCGTGTTCGAGCCCCGCGAGGTCTTGCTCGGAACCGAGAGCGAGGGCATGCAGGAGGTGACGTCCGGGCTGACCCCGGGTGAGCAGGTCCTCGTCTCGTCCCAGTTCCTCATCGACGCCGACGCCAACCTCAAGGCCGCCATCTCGCAGCTCTTGAGCGGCGCGGAAACCGGGCAGCCTGCTGCGGACGGCGAGATGCAGCACGGCGAGATGGAGCACGGCGAGATGCCCGGGCCGCCTGGGGCGATGCCCGGCGCGGCCTCCGGCATGCCGCCCGGCCGCTGACGGAGGTCCCTCATGCTCGCGCGCATCATCAACGGCTCCATCAGGAACCGGCCCCTGATCCTCGTCGGCGCCCTCGCCGTCGTGCTGGCGGGCGTCTTCTCGCTGTCCCGCACCCCCATCGACGCCATTCCGGATCTCTCGGACGTGCAGGTCATCATCCAGACCGAGTATCCCGGCCAGGCCCCGCGCATCGTCGAGGATCAGGTCACCTACCCCGTCGCCACCCAGATGCTGGCGGCGCCGTTCGCCCAGGTGGTGCGCGGCTATTCGTTCTTCGGGGTGTCGTTCGTGTACGTGATCTTCGAGGAGGGAACCGACCTCTACTGGGCCAGAAGCCGGGTTCTGGAGTACCTGAACTCCCTCTCCGAGCAGCTCCCGCCGGGTATCACGCCCAGGCTCGGACCCGATGCCACCGGAGTCGGCTGGGCCTTCGTGTACGCGCTCCGGTCCGACCGCCACGACCTTGGGGAGCTGCGCTCGATCCAGGACTGGTTCCTCAGGTATGAGCTGACCGCGGTGCCCGGGGTCTCGGAAGTGGCGAGCGTGGGCGGGTTCGTGCGCCAGTACCAGATCACGGTCGATCCGAACCGGCTGCGCGCCTACGACCTGTCCATCTCGGCCATCCGCTCCGCCATCCAGGAGAGCAACAGCGATGTCGGGGGCGGCCTCATCGAGGTCGCCGAGCGGGAGTTCATGATTCGCGGCCTCGGCTACATCCGGTCGGTGGACGACATTCGCCGGATCGGTCTCGGCGTGAGCGCCGACGGGACGCCGATCCTGCTCGAGGACGTGGCGCGCGTGAGCCTGGGACCGGAGGGCCGCCGCGGCCTCGCGGAGTGGAACGGGGAAGGGGAGACGGTCGGCGGCATCGTCGTGGTGCGGTCCGGCGCGGACACGCGGCGGGTGATCCGGGACGTGAAGGACAAGCTTGCGGAGATCACGCCGGGACTGCCGGAGGGCGTCGAGATCGAAGTGGCCTACGACCGGAGCGCACTGATCGACCGGGCGGTCGGGAGCATCCGCATGAGCCTCGCGCAGCAGCTCGCGATCGTGGGCCTGGTGTGCCTCGTCTTCCTGTTCCACCTGCGCAGCGGCCTCGTGGCCGTCATCGCGCTGCCGGTGGGGATCCTGATGGCGCTGATCGTGGTGCGGATGCAGGGGCTGACGCTCAACATCATGTCCCTGGGCGGGATCGCGGTCGCGATCGGAACGATGGTGGACGCAGGGATCGTGATGGTCGAGAACGCCCACAAGCACCTCGCCCGCGACGGGGGCCGGAGGCCGCACTGGGAGATCGTCGCCTCGGCGGCGCGCGAGGTGGGCCCGTCGCTGTTCGTGGCGCTCCTGGTGATCACCGTGTCGTTCATGCCGGTCTTCACCCTCGAGGCGCAGGAGGGGCGGCTGTTCAAGCCGCTCGCCTTCACCAAGACCTACGCGATGGCGTCCGCTGCGCTCCTGTCGGTGACGCTCGTTCCGGTGCTGGTGGGCTACTGGGTGCGCGGGAGGATCCGCCGGCCATCGAGCACCCCGCTCGGACGGCAGCTGGCACGAACGTACTGGCCGGTTCTCGGGTTCGTGCTGCGTTTCCGGACCTGGGTCCTCGCCGCCGCCGTGCTCGGACTGACTGCGACCATCGTGCCGCTGTCGCGTCTGGGGTCGGAGTTCATGCCGCCGCTGTGGGAAGGCGACCTGCTCTACATGCCCACCACTCTCCCCGGAGTCTCCATCACCGAGGCGCGCGAGATCCTGCAGCAGACGGACCGCATCATCTACACCTTTCCCGAAGTCCAGCACGTCTTCGGCAAGGTCGGGCGGGCGGAAACGGCAACAGATCCCGCGCCCCTGTCCATGCTCGAGACCACCATCGCGCTGAAGCCCCGCGACCAGTGGCGGCAGGGGATGACGCCCGAGAGGCTCATCGAGGAGCTCGACGCGGCCCTCCGCATTCCGGGGCTCACCAACGCCTGGACCATGCCCATCCGGAGCCGGATCGACATGCTCTCGACCGGAATCCGCACGCCCGTGGGCATCAAGATCGCGGGTCCCGATCTGACCGAGCTGGAGAGGCTGGGGCGGGAGATCGAGGATGTGCTGCGCGGCGTTCCCGGGACCGCCAGCGTGTACGCGGACCGGGTGATGGGCGGCAACTACCTCGACTTCTCCATCGACCGCGAGGCGATCGCCCGCCACGGACTCACCGTGAGGGACGTGCAGGAGGTGATCCGGACGGCGATCGGCGGGATGAACGTGACGACGACGGTCGAAGGTCTCACGCGCTATCCGGTCAACCTGCGCTACAGCCGGGAACTGCGGGACGATCTGCCCGCGCTGCGCGCCGTCCTGGTGACGACGCCCCAGGGTCACCAGGTGCCGCTGGGACAGCTGGCCGGCATGGAATACGTGGTCGGTCCCCCGAGCATCAAGAGCGAGGGCGCCAAGCCCAACGCCTGGGTGTACGTCGACCTGCGCGACGTCGATATCGGCGGCTACGTGGAGACGGCGCGCGAGGCGGTTGCGGCCGGGGTCGTTCCGCCGCCCGGATACACCATCGCGTGGAGCGGGCAATACGAGTATCTGGAGCGCGCCGAACGGCGTCTCATGTACGTGATTCCGCTGACCCTCCTGCTGATCTTCGTCCTGATCTACCTGGCGAACAGGTCCGCGGCGGAGACCTGCCTCGTGCTGCTGGGCGTTCCGTTTGCGGTCGCCGGCTCGTTCTGGCTGCTCTACATCCTCGGCTACGACCTCAGCATCGCGGTCTGGATCGGGATCATCGCGCTGGCCGGCCTCTATGCCGAGACCGCGATCGTGTTTCTGCTCTACCTGAACATCTCGCTGCGCGACTACCGCGACCGCGGACTGCTGAAGGACCGCGCCGCGCTGGCGCATGCGATTCGAAGCGGCTCCATCAAGCGGGTCCGGCCGATCATGATGACCATCGCCACCGATGTGCTCGGGCTGATGCCGATCATGTGGAGCGCGGGCGCGGGCGCCGACGTCATGAAGCGGATCGCGGCGCCCCTGGTCGGAGGGGTCGTGACCTCGGGCGCCGTGGTGCTGCTGCTCTTCCCGGTTGTTTTCTACCTGTGGAAGGCGCGCGGGCTGCCGGAGGGGCGGGGGTAGGCGCGCAACGCGGGCGCGGGTAATGTAGTGGTCCGCAGTTTCCCGGAGAGCCGTCGCCGACAAATGCCCGAACGAGACGCGAAAAGCGACGCCGCGCGCCTTCTCTTGCGTGCCGCCGGCTGGATCATGGTCCCGCTGGTCGTGGCGGCGTGCGCGGATCCTTCGCCGATGGACTCGGAGTCCGGCACGGTCGTGATCACAGGGACGGAGCAGCCTGCCGTTCCTGGCGCCGAAGCGGGTGCACCGGAGCAACAGACGGAGCCGGGCGCGGCGCTCGCCGAGGATCCGGAGGCTGACGCGGTGGCTGGTGCTCAGCCGCAGGCGGGTGCCGAGCAGGAGACTCCGCCATCCCAGGCGACGCTCGACTCCCTCGCCGCCCAACTGAGTGATATCACTGTGGCGCAGGAGTTGATACTATCCCGGCTGGACGCGATGGAGCAGGGCGGCGCAGTGGCTGCGGCTCCGGCCGACACCGCCGTCGGCGCCCTCGATCTGGAGGAGGCGACCGAGGAAGTCCGGAGTCTCGGGGTGGGCATCTTCTGGTCGCTGGTCATCATCGTCGTATTTCACTTCCTGATCCGGGCGCTGGCATGGGTCCTCGAGACGCTGGCCGAACGGAGCGTCAGGCGCCGCCTGACATTTAAGTGGCTCATCCCCATTACGCGCATGGCGCTGTGGGGGATCGCGGCCTACCTCATCCTGCGCACCGTCTTCCGGGTCGACGCCCAGGGGCTTCTCGCGGCGAGCGCCGCCCTGGGCCTGGCGCTCGGCATCGCCGCGCAGGACCTGCTCAAGAACGTGTTCGGGGGCCTGATCGTCGTCTTCGACCAGCCCTTCCAGGTGGGCGACAAGATCTCCGTCGGGGGAACCTACGGAGAGGTCGTGTCGATCGGGCTAAGGTCGACGCGCATCGTGACCGCCGACGACAACCTGGTGACGGTGCCCAACTCCCAGGTCGTGGAGGAGCAGGTCGCCAACGCCAACGCCGGGCAGTTGAACTGCCAGGTCGTGACCGATCTCTACCTGCCGGGACGGGTGGACGAGCGCAAGGCCAGGGAGATCGCCTTCGAGGCGGCGGTGACTTCCCGGTACGTCTTCCTGAACAAGCCCATCGTGGTGCTCGTCGGAGACGAGTTCCGCACCACCTTCGTCACCCGCGTGAGGGTGAGGGCCTACGTGCTGGATCCCCGCTTCGAGTTCCTGATGCAGAGCGACATCACCGAGCGCGCCCGCGACGGCTTCCGCGCCGCGGGGCTCACGCCGGAGCGCGACTGGTATCCGATGGTCGAACCGCCGGAAGCGACTGCCTCCCGTAGGCCCGACGCGCGATGAGCGACCCTGCGGCCAACACACCCGGGACCGCGCAAGGCGTGTCCGCGGACTCCGCCATCGCCGCCCGTATCTCCGCTGCCGTACACGAGCCCTTCGCGGAGGTCTGGGGGCGCTACGAAGCGGACGTGTGGCTGCCCATCCGCCGCGTGCTGGAGGAGGCGGCTGCTGCGCACGGGCGGGCACTCGCCGCGGTGAACGGCAAGGGGCGGGAGGATGCGAATGCCGGACGTGTAGAGCGGGAGGTGTTGGCGGGTGACGGGAGCCGGGACGCGAGTGCCGGCGAGGGAAAGCAGGATGTGCCCGGGGCGCTCGCGGAATACCGGGATGCGGTCGCCGATGAGGTCATCGAGCCCCTGCGCGCCGCCCTCGCCGCCGGCGCCACTGCCACCGAGCTGGAAGAATCGCTGGCCTCGGCCCGGGATAATGCGCGCGCGGCGGCGGCCGAGCTGCCTGCCATGCTGCAGGCGCCGGCTGCCCGTCCGCCCGTCGCGAGATTTCCGGGGGTTGGGCCCGTACGCTGGATCAAGCGAGCCGCCGCGCGCGTGCTGGGCCCGGTGGTCTGGCGCGGCCGGTTGCGCCGCGTCCCGGTGGCCCGGCTGGCCCGCCAGCACCTCGAGCAGGTGGTGCTTCGCGACCAGGCGAACGCCTTCCGCCGGAGCCAGCACGACCGGGCCGAATGGCTCGGGCGCCTCGAGCGCGCGTGGGCCGACTGGGCGGCCGCCGTGTTGCAGCCGGCTCTCCCGGCCGATGAATCCACACCCTCCGCCGACTCCGTCGCGGAGGAGCCGCCGGCTGCCGAGACGCCCACCCGGCACGCCGCCGGAGCGCGGCTGCAGAGCGAACTGCAGGCGCTCGTAGACGAGGTCGAACGGGCTTCCGGGAGCGCTCGGAGCGCCGACTTCGGGCAACTGGAGGCATCCCTGGCCGCCTCGGTTGCGGTGGCCGGCACCTTCGCAGCCGATCCGCCATCCAGTCGGCCGGGCCCCGGACGCCAGCGGGAGCTGGCCATGCGATGGGATGCCTGGGCGGAGGGCGCAGCGGCCCGGCTGGAGCTGTACCGGAGTCTGGCCGCGATGCGCGGTGACATCGAGGGGATTCTCGGCGAGTTGCGCGGCGACTGGTCGCATGCCATCCGCGACGCGGATGCGGTTCTTGCTGAAGTCGCGGCCGAGCTGAGCCGGGGCAGGGAGCGGGCGGCAAGCCTTTCGGCCGGCGGAGAAGATCTGGTCGCGATGCTGGAGGCCGAGCGACAGCACACCGATGCGGCGCTCGCGCACATCCAGGGCGGCCTGCCGGAGCCCGGTGCCGTGTTCGAGACGCTGACTGCCTCCGTCGAGGAGACGATCCACGGTCTGGGCGAGGTTCGCGAGCGAATGCCCGGGGCCCTGGCCCTTCACGACATTCCGGCGCCCGGAGATCCCCCGAGAAAACCGGGGTCGGACCCCCGCACCGTGCGCCTGCGCGAGACCTTCCTGCACGCGTTCGATCTCCTGCGCCGGGAACGGATGCAGGCCGCGCCTTCGGCGATCCGTGAAGCCATGTACCGGATTCGCTCGGAGGTCGTCGAGCTCCGGGAGGTGTCGGGATACGGCTACGAGGCCGCGGTCGCGGAGGCGAAGGAGCGGGGCGGTCCCGATGCCCCGGATCCCGCCGCGCTGGTCGTCAACGGTCTCGCCCGCGCCGGCAACAAGGCTGCCGCGGCGCGCGAAGTCCTGCGCGAGGCGCTGGCAGCGGCGGAGCACAGGGTCGCTGCCGAGATCGCCAGCGGATCGCGCCAGCTGTTCGAGCAGGCGACCGCGGACCGTATGACGGCGGGCTATCTCGAGGCTCGCACAGTTCTGTCGGCCGGGCTCGCACGCGCATGGAAGCAGACGCGCCGGCTGTCGGGCCAGGCCGCGGCTCGCGGCGCCGCGGCCGTGTCGTGGGCCCTGGGGTTCCTTCGGCCGCTCAGCGCAACGATGGGCCTCGGTCCATCCGCCCGGACCGTCGTCGACCGCCGCGAGCACGCCCTCGCGTACGCAGACGAGTACCCGGCTGCGCTTCCGGTCGTCTACAGGCGCCTCTTCTCGCTGGAACCGCTGACGGATGCACGGTTGCTCGCGGGGCGCGAGGACGCCCTGGCCGCGGTGGCGTCGGCGTGGGCGCGGCGAGCCACCGGCGAGGCCAGGTCCCTCGTCGTCATCGCATCGCCCGGCGCTGGCGTGACCAGCTTCCTGAATGTCGTCACAAGCCACCTTGCCGAAGAGGCTCCGGGCGGAGTACGGCAGAGGTTCACCACCCGCGTGCGAACGGAAGCGCACCTTGCGGGGCGCGTGGCCGGATGGCTGGGGCTTGGGGATGCGCCTGACCTCGACTCGCTCGCGGACCGGGTGCTGGAGGCGCCGTCGGGGTCGGTTCCCTCCTTCGCCGTCCTGGAGGCGACGGAACATCTTCACATGCGTGCGCCCGGAGGAGGCAGGCTGTTCGAGCTGCTCCTGACCTTCATGTCGCGCACCGAATCGAGGGTGTTCTGGCTCACAGTCGTCACCTCGACTGCCTGGCAGCTGGTCGAGAAGCGCGCCCCCGCGTTCGTCCACGACGTCGAGCGGGTCACTATGGGGGAACTTTCCCCCGAAGCGTTGCGCCAGGCGGTTCTGGCCCGGCACCGGCTGAGCGGGCTTCCTCTGCGCTTCGCCGAACCACACGACCGTGGAGCGACACTGCGGCGCCGGGCGCGACGGCTGCGGGGCTCGGGCAAGCAGGAAGGGCTCATCGAATCCGACTTTTTCCAGCGTCTTCACCGCGTTTCCCGGGGATCTCCCCGTCTGGCGCTGTTCTACTGGTTGCGCTCGGCGGACTTCGCTTCGACTGCGGGAAGCCTCCTCGTGCAGCCGCTGAGCACGCTGGAGTCGGGCATCGAGAACCTGGACCGGGAGCAGAGCTTCGCCCTCAAGGCCATCCTCGAGCACGGAACCGTGACCGTCGGTGAATACTCTGACGTGGCCCGAAGCTCGAGTGCCGAGAGCCTGCACATCCTCCGGTCACTGGAAGAGTGCCGGGTGATCGAGAAGGTCCCAACCGCGGCCCGCGAGAAGCCTTCGGTGGAGGAAGCGGTGGGAGGCAACGCAGCCTGGCGCAGCTATCGCATCCGCCCCCTGATGATTGGCGCCGTAGCCGCCCATCTCAAGTCACGCAACATCCTGCATTAAGTCCGAACTTCCGCCGGTGTAGACGAAGGGTCAGGGGTGGCCAGTGTCTCCCTACGTCCCTCGCGCGACCTCATCTCCATCCGTCCAGAGGCACAACATCGCATAGCCCCAGTCGATGCGTTCGCCCGTCCACAGCGAGTCCCCGGTCCAGGCGTCGATGCCGTCCTGTCCGTGCCAGCGGGTCAGACCGAAGTCCTGCGCCGACGACACCGGGAAAGTCCGCGAAGACATCGGACGTGCCGTCGCGGCGCCGCGGGGCACCAGGCCGCCGATGTCCGGGGAGGCGGGCACCATCGGCAGCGGAACGCGCTGGGGTTTGAGGAAGCGCGGGGCTCCCCACTCGTCCATCTCCACCCGCCATCCCCCTTCGTGGACCGCGCGGTGGTGGAACGGACACAGGAGCACCAGGTTGTCCATCGCGGTCTCTCCACCCTCGGCCCATGGCGTGATGTGATGGGCGTGGATGCGCGCGCGCGAGTCGCATCCCGGGAAGCGGCACCCGCCGTCGCGGGCCTCGAGGGCCTTGCGCAGCCTCCAGCCCACCGTCCTCCGGCGACGCCCGACATCCAGCACGGAACCGTCTGCCCCACGCGCGATGGGCACGACTTCGGCATCGCATGCGAGCCGCGAAGACGTTTCAGCTGAAACGCTCGAGCCGTCCTCGGTGACCAGCGGGGCCGACACTTCCTGCTCCTGCTCCTCCTGCTTCTGATGCTCCTCCCGCTTCTCCTGCTCCTCCCCTTGGAACGAGTGCATCACGAGCTGTACCTGAGGCTGCACGCGCTCCTCGAGCCACAGCCCCAGGGCGTCGGCTCGACGCTGTAGCGGCGTGGTCCGGTGCTCGGTCCCGGCGCTGCGCTCGGCGCGGTAGAGCCGGCCTTCCGCGACCTCGAGCGCCTTGAGGAGCAGGGCGCCCACCTCCGGGTTGAGGCGGCCCCGCACTTCATAGCTGCCGTCGTCGGTGAGCCACACCGAGAGGCCGCGGCGCTCCGCACGGGCGGCCTCCGAGGCGTCGCCCCGGTCCAGGCAGCGCCAATGCCGGACCATGCGCTCCACGTGCGCGGTGGTGCCGTGGCGTGCGAAGTCGAGGATTTTCTCTTCGTTTTCCGGGTTGGCGATGCGCGTCAGGGCCCGCACCTTCGAGTACGAGAGCTCTCCCCTGGCGAAGGCTTCGGGGATCAGGGACAGGGAGGGGAGGCAGCGGGCCACGCGCATCTTCTCGCGGGCGGGACCGAGCGAGATGCCGGTGCGCCAGGAGAGCCAGTGGGCGCAGGAGCGGAATCCCTGCCAGCGTTCCTCTTCGTCGTAGACCTTCAGCAGGCAGAGGAGCCGGTAGGTGGCGGCGGTGATGTGGGCGCAGAGAAGGGCGATCTCGTCGCCGAGCGGATCGAGATCGGGGCTGAACCCTTTGGAGATGGGCGCAACAGGGGCGACTGCGGCGGGAATGGGCGTAATAGAAGCGGGCGCGGTTGGGACGAGCGGACTCGCGGCGGGCTGGCCTGAGGTGGAAGGAGTGGGCGAAGGAGGAACTGGGGCGAGTGCGACTGGTGTGGCGGAGGCAGAGGACATGGTGGTCTGATTCCGGGGGCTCTGGGAAGATCGGTTACTGGCTCACCTCCTCCTACCCCGTAATTCGGTATTTGTTCGGGTCACACGGACACCGCAAATCGGGAGTTGGCGCCTGCCAAGGCGCTCACAGCGTGCCAGCCGCAGCGAGTCGGGCGCCGTCCGGCTGTTTTCAGCGCGCTTCCTTCCCGAATCGGCCATACCGCAGGAAGAGCGCGGGAATGACGAACATGTTGAGGAAGGTCGAGGTGGTCAGGCCCCCGAGCACGACGACCGCGAGCGGAGCCTGAATCTCCTTGCCGGGCTCGCCGATGCCGAGCGCCAGCGGTATCAGCGCCAGCCCGGTGGTGAGCGCGGTCATCACGATCGGGCTGAGCCGCTCCGCGGATCCGCGCCGGATGGCGTTCGGGAGGGGAAGGCCGTGCCCGCACAGGTGCTGGTAGCGGCTCACCAGCAGGATCCCGTTGCGCACCGCGATGCCGAACAGGGTGATGAAACCGACCAGGGTGGCGACGTTGATGGCGCCTCCGATGAGCATCACCGCGGCGACGCCGCCCGCGAGCGCCAGCGGCAGGTTGGCCATGAGCAGCACCGCCGTGCGGATGTTGCCGAAGGCCCGCAGCAGCACCAGAAAGATCGCCGCGATGGAGAAGAACGAGAGGATGGTGATGCTTCGGGTGGCCGCCTGTCCGCTCTCGAACTGGCCGCCGTACTGAAGCGAGTACCCCTGCGGCAGCGCCACTTCCGCCGCGACTTTCTCCTGCAGCTCCGTCACCGCGCTTACCACGTCGCGGTCGGCCACGTTGGCGCTGATCGCGATCTTTCGCTGGACGTTTTCACGGCTGATGGTGTTGGGACCGCGCGCCGGCACGACGGAGGCGAGCTGCGAAAGCGGGACGGTGGCCCCCGCCGGCGTCGACACCAGCGTGCTTCCGATGGCATCGGCGTCCGCGCGGTGTTCCTCGGCGTAGCGCACCACCAGGTCGAAGGCGCGCTGACCCTCGCGGATCAGCGAGACCTCCTCGCCCTGGAACGCCACGTCCACAGCGGCCGTCAGCGAGCCCGGGGTGACGCCGTAGCGGGCCATGGCGCGGCGGTCGGCTCGAACCTGGAGTTGCGGCACGTCCGCCTGCCGTTCGACGGCGATGTCCACGAGGCCGGGAACCTGTCCGGCGACGGCCTCGATCTCCCCCGCGATGTCGCGCAGGGGCTGCAGCTCGGGCCCGAACAGGTTCACCGCGATGGCGGCACGCGTCCCGGAGAGCATGTGGTCGATGCGGTGTCCGATGGGCTGACCCACCGTGATGCTGGTGCCCGGAAACCCGGTGAGGTCGGCGCGCAGCTCGGCCAGGACATCGTCCAGGTCGTAGTCGTCCAGGTCCAGGCGCGCGTCGATCTCGGAGGCGTTGGGGCCCTGCGCGTGCTCGTCCAGGTCCGCCCGCCCGGTCCGGCGCGAGGTGGAGACCACGGCCTGATGGGCCAGCAGGCGCCGCTCCACCCGCGCCCCGATCGCGTCCGACTCGGCGAGCGCAGTGCCCGGCAGGCTCACCACCGAGATGGTCAGCGAACCTTCCCGGAACGGCGGCAGGAACTCGCCCCCCAGCGAGGGAATCACGGCCAGGGTGCCCAGCAGCAGCACGCCTGCCCCCGCCACCACCACACCGGAGCGGCGCAGGGTCCATTCCAGCAGGTTGCCGTAGACGCGCTGCACCCCGCGCAGCAGCCAGGGCTCCTGCTTCCTGGCCAGCGAGCGATCGCCCGACAGGAGCAGGGAACAGAGCACCGGAGTCACGGTCACCGCCACCAGCAGCGAGGCCAGAATGGCCACGATGTAGGCCTGGCCGAGCGGGCGCAGCATGCGGCCCTCCACCCCGGACAGGAAGAAGAGCGGCACGAACACCACGGTGATGATGATGGTCGCATTGACGATCGGGTCGCGCATCTCGCGCGCCGCGTACCGGATCAGCGGCAGCGTCGGCTGCCGCCTGTCCTCCGGCTGTTGCCGGTTGCCGCGCAGCCGCCGGTAGGCGTTCTCCACGAAGATGATGGCGTCGTCGACCAGGGCGCCGATGGCGATGGCCATCCCCCCCAGGGTCATCGTGTTGATGGTGCCCCCGAGCAGCAGCAGGGCGATCACGGCCAGCGCGAGCGACAGGGGAATCGCCAGCACCGAGATGACCGTCGTGCGCAGGTTCCAGAGGAAAAGGAACAGGATGACGACGACGAGCACCGCCCCGTCGCGGAGCGCCTCGACCACGTTTTCCACGGCCAGCGAGATGAAGTCCGCCTGGCGGAAGATGGCCCGCGCGAATGAGACCCCCGCCGGAAGCTCGGCCTCGATGGCGTCCAGCTCGGCGTCGACCCGCTCCGTCAGCTCAAGCGTGTTGGCGCCGGGCTGCTTCTGGATCGAGAGGATGACGGCGGGCTCGGCATTCACCGCGGCGGTTCCGAAGCGGATCTTCGGGCCGATGCGCACGTCGGCGACATCCTCGATCAGCACGGGCACGCCGTCGCGCACCGCGACCACGGTGAGGCCGATCTCCTCCAGGCCGCGTGCGCGCCCGAGGCCCCGGATGAGGACTTCCCGGCCTCCGGAGCGATAGACGCCGCCCGACACGTTGCGGTTCGAGGCTTCGGCGGCGGCGAGAATCTCGTCGAGCGCGATGCCGTATGCCCGCATCCGGCCGGGATCTACCAGGATTTGGTACTGGCGTACTTCGCCCCCGATCGGGACCACCTGCGACACGCCCGGCACGGCCAGCAGACGACGCCGCACCGTCCAGTCCGCCGCGGTGCGGGCTTCCATGAGCTGCCCTTCCGGCGCGGTCATGCCGACCAGCAGAATCTCGCCCATGATCGAGCTGACCGGGGCCAGGACGGGAGCCGTCACGTCGTCGGGGAGCTGCGCAACCGCGAGCTGGAGCCGCTCGTTCACGATCTGGCGCGCGCGGAACAGGTCCGTGCCCCAGTCGAAGTCCACCCACACGATGCTGATGCCCTGCGCCGAGCTGGACCGCACCCGGCGCACGCCCGGGGCTCCGTTGACCGCGGTTTCGAGCGGGAAGGTCACCAGGCTCTCGACCTCCTCGGGCGCCAGGCCGTGGGCGTCGGTGAGCACCGTGACGGTCGGGGCGGTGAGGTCCGGAAAGACGTCGACGGGAAGCGTCGCCGCGACCCATCCCCCACCGGCGAGTGCAATCGCCGCGGCGCCGACGGTGAGCAGCCGGTGCCGGAGCGAGGCGCCGACCACCGCGTCGAGGAGGCCGGTCCGCTCCCGTTCGGCGGGCGTCGGGGTCATCAGCCGGTACTCGTCAGTGCGTGTGGCCGTGGTCGGCGAGGTCTGCTTCGCCCAGCGACGCGAGGAACACCTGGTAGGCGCCCTCGGTGACCACCCGCTCGCCGCTCGCCACGCCGGTGACGAGGGTCCAGGCCCCGTCGGATGGCCCCGCCTCGACCACCCGGCGCTGGAAGCTCTCTCCGCCGACTTCGACGTAGACGACCCCGAGCCCGTCTTCGTCCTGGATCGCGGCGGACGGGACGGCGACGCCGGTGACCGGCTCTCCCGTGAGCAGCCGCCCCTCGGCGAGCATGCCCACCTTGAGCGTGCCGCTCGGGTTGTCGACGGCGAAGCGCAGCGGCAGGGTGCGGGTTTCGGGGTCGATGACCGTCCCGGTGGAGACCACCCTGTCGGTGGTGTGGATCGCGTCCGCACCCTCGACCGTGAACCACGCCTGCCGCACCCCGCCCGCCGCCGCGGCCTCCCGTGCCGGCAGCCGGGCGATAAACCAGAGGGTCGCCGGATTGACCACCGTGAACGCATGCGCGCCCGCTTCCACCTGCTCGCCGGGGGCGACATGGCGCTCCGCGATGACCCCGCCGATGGGGCTCCGCAGCGCATACAGGTGCGCGGCCTCATCGCCCTCCGGCGACTCCATCCCGCCTACGGCCGCGAATGCCGCGCGCGCTACTTCCAGTTCGTGCCGCGCCTCCAGCAGGCGGCGTTCCGGGACGGCCTCCGCGGCGAACAGCCGCTCTGCGCGCGCCGCCTCCCGCTCGGCGTGCGCCACCCGCACCTGCATGCGCGCGAAGGAGTCGTCCAGGCTGGTGGGCGCGATCAGCGCGAGCGTCTGCCCCGCGGCGACCCGATCCCCCGGAGCGGGCGTGGGACCCTGCACGACCACCAGGCCGGTGACCGGCACGGAGACGTGCGCGAGGCCGTCGGCGGGCGCGACGATTTCTCCCGCGGCAGGAATCGAACGGGGGATACTCTTCTCTTCCGCGGCCGCCACCGCGAAGGGCATCACCCACTGCTGCTCCTTGAGCAGCGTGATCAGGCCCGGAGGCGACACCTCCTCGTCCGGCAGCAGGGCGTCCACGCTCTCGAAGACCTCGAGTTCGCCCACCGGGACCGGGTACTCCCGGCCGTCGACCGAGAGGGTGAGGTCGGCGCGCCAGATGCCCGCGGCCGGCAGCACCGGAGCTGTCGTAAAGACGCCTGCCCGGGCGGGCGCGGGCATGACGATTTCCTCACGCGCCCCTCCCGGTCCTTGCAGCGCCAGCGTCAGGCTGCCGCCCTCGACGGGCGACCAGTCCGCGAGCCAGGTGAGGTGGATGGCCCACACGTCGCCCGCCAGCCCGCGAACGTGAGGGGGGTATTCGACGAAGAGTTCGAGCGCGTCGGTCCAGTGGGTCACCACCGCGCCCCCGGCAAAGGCCTGATCGGGCTCCGGCGGAAGTTCGTCCACGCCCGGACCGCAGCCGATGAGCCAGAGCGCGGCGGTCCCGAACACCAGCACGACGGCGAGCCCGGGCCTCAGCGCAGTCTTGACCCTCGACACCAGGGCCGACGCGACCCCGGACACCAGCGCAATCAAGACCGCCGACACCGGCGCCACCCCATCCGCCCTCATCATGATTCCTCCCCGGGGCCGCCAGCCATGGCGCGCACCAGGTTGTAGTAGGCGATCCAGGCTTCCGCCCGCAGGGTGAGCGCGCTGAGCCGGGCATCCCTGAAGGCCCCCGTTGCGTCCAGGAACTCCACCAGCGTCATCTCGCCTTCATCATACGCTACCCGCGCCGATGAGAGCACAACCTCGGATTCCGCCAACAGCCCCTCGCCCGTGACCTCCAGGCGCTCACGCGCGACCGAGTACAGATCGGACGCATCGACGAGGTCGAGTTCGGCCTGGCGGCGGAGGAGGTCCAGGCCAGACGTGGCCGCCGATTCGCGCGCGGCGGCCTCTTCGCGGGCACCCCCGGCCCGGTTGAAGATCGGCAGGGGCAGGTCCACGCCGACCGTCGCGCCCCTGAAGCCGTCCGCGTGCTCCTTGTACGCCAGGCTCACGGTGGGATCGGGCACCCACTCCAGGTTCGCGACCCGGTGTTGGGCTCGGGCCGCGTCCAGCTCCCGCGCGGCCGCCTCCAGATCAGGACGCCGGGAAAGGGCATCGAGGGCGCTCCCGGAGGCGATGGCGGGCGGAACGCCGATTATCGCATCCGCGGGTCCCAGCTCGTGCAGGGAAACTTCCGGAAGGACAAGGGACGCCAGCAGCCTGCGGGCGGCGCGGGCGCGCAGCTCCGCATCCGCTTCATCCTTCTCGGCTTGAATGCGGCCAAGGCGCAGACGACGGGTTTCGTACCCCGAGATGTCGCCCGCCTCGAGGCGCTGCTCCGCCGCGCGCGTGACCCCCTGGATCATCTCCGCGGCCTGCCCGATGGTGCGCTCCGCCTCCTCCGCGAGCCAAGCGCGCACATAGGCCTCGCGGACGGCGAAGACCAGCTGCAGCGAGTCCGCTCGAAACCGGGCTTCGGCCCCGGTGACGGTGTGGCGGGCAGCCACTCCGCGGGCCACGGTGCGACCCGGCCATTCGATCCGCTGCATCAGCCCTGCGGTCGCTTCCCAGTAATCTTCGCCCGAACGACTCAGATCCTCGCGCAGGAGCGAGAAGGCGGGGTTGGCGTAGCCGCGCGACTGGCGCGCCCGCCCCGCGATCCCGGCCGCCTCGGCCCGGGCGATGCGCAGCGCGGGACTGTTCTCGCCGAAGGCTTCCAGCGCTTCCGCGAGCGTGACCCGCGGCACGCCGTCCTGTCCCGACAGGGCGAGAGGCCCCGACGCAAGAGCACCCGTCAAGAAGACCACACCGACCCGCGTCAATCGCATCTTGCCTCCCGGGGGAGTTTGCCGCTCGTACCTCAGCAAGGATGATATGCCGTTGGAGCGGACCGGGCGAAACGACGGGGCACGTGTCCCTATCCCCCCAGCGCCGCCCTGGCCGCGGCTGCCGCGGACGCCGCATAGCCGCCTCCGAAGAGCCGTGCGTGCACCAGCAGCGGGTAGAGCTGGTACGCGGGCCGCCGTCGCCGATGGGCCGGCTGGAGCGGCCAGGCATCCTCGTAGGCCTCGCGGAAGGCCCCCGAGAAGCCGCCGAAAAGATCGGCCATGGCCAGGTCCACCTCGCGGTGCCCGACGTACACCGCCGGATCGATGAGCACGGGCGCGCCGTCGCGGGCGAAGAGGACGTTGCCGGACCAGAGGTCGCCGTGGAGGAGGGAAGGGCCGTCGGCCGCCGCCGCGGGACTGACGAGCTCGCCTGCGCGCCTGGCTACCGCTTCCACGATGTTCGCCTGGGCGGCAGAGAGGGCGCCTCGCTCACGCAACTCCCGCGCCAGCGGACGGATGCGCCGCTCCGCCCAGAAGCCGGCCCAGTCGTCGCTCCACCCGTTGGGCTGCGGCAGCGATCCGATCAGGTTGTCGCCGCTCCACCCGAAGCGGGCATCCGGCCCGCCCGGGTCCGCACCCCGGTGCAGCGCGGCCAGCTCCCGGCCCAGCCGGATCCAGCTCCTTCTGTCGGGCCGGCCCTCCTCGATCCACTCCAGGAGCAGCCAGGCGACCTCGTCCCCGGGCCCGCTCGCGGCGATGACGGACGGCACCCGCACCGAGCCCGAGGCGGCCAGCGTCTCCAGGCCTTCGGACTCCACGCCGAAGAAGCGATGATCCGCCTGCCGGTTCCACTTGAGAAAGAAGTCGCCCCGGGTGGTGCGAAGGGCGGTGCCCTGGTTGATGCATCCGCCTCCGACGGGGCGCGCGCTCAGGACGTCGGCGAAATCCAGGCCGATCGCGCGGCAGGCGCTCTCCACCGCGATCGCGGTCAGACCGCGGCTCGGCTCCACGGCCTTGAGGCCCCGCTCCCCGCCGGTCCGGCGGCTACTCGCCGGGTTCGCCCGGGGTTCGCTCCACAAGCGAACTGCGGCTCTCCAGCACCTGCCGCAGCAGGCGGCCGGCGACGCGCAGGAGGAACGCGTCCTCATCCGCCATCCCCCGGATCGAGAGCCGGATGTCGGAACTGACTTCGACCTGCGACCAGGTGTCGATGGAGTCCGGAGCGAGTTCGCGGCGCCGCCGGGCCTGGGACCGCAGCTCATTCAGCACCCAGGACAGCTGATTCGCGAGGGTATCGGCTTCCTCGTCCGGATCGCCCGTGCTCGGATGCCGGTCAGCGGCGTCGGCCGCCACGTCGTCCTCGAACAGGGATGCCGGAGGCCGAGGGGCGGCCAGGTACATCGCGCCGGGCTCCTCGATGTCCCGCGGCGTAGCCACCGCGAGGTCGTCTATGTCTCCCTGGGGTTCGAGCTCTTCCATGGTCCGCAGGTCGGGCGTCCGGTCCTCGGTGAACGGGGGCGCGGGCATTGGCGCGGGCCCCTGGGCCAGGAGCCGCTTCCTGAGCGCGGCCACCCGGTCGACCATGGAGCGTTGCTCGAGGGACGCGAGCGAGACGATGTCGGAGGTCATCGGGGTATCGCCGGCGGCGACGCTCGCGACCAGCCCGGGGGGCAGGGCCTCGAACAGCTCGCGCAGCTCGCGGAGGGGCACCGGCCGGATCTCGCTCTCCGCCTCGGCCTCGCGCACGCGGCGAATGAAGAGGAGCCGATCCCGCACCAGCTCGGGATAGCGGGTGCGCGGCCCTCGCCGGCCCACCCGCGGAAGCAGGCCCTCCTGCACGTAGTACGCGATCGTCCTCCGGCCGAACCCGGTGTCGCGCTCCAGCTCGCTCGTGGTGTAGCTGCCCATTCTCTGCCTCTCAGGACCGCCGGCGTCTGCTCGCCCGCTTCAAGTGTCGTTTACTGGTGTAATCTGACAACTACTGTTGACATGGGCCAACCGAGTCTGTATACTGATGACAACTGGTGATTACTGACAATATACAAGGAGACACGATCATGCGCCATCGATCCCCCGCCGAACCCACCGCCCGCACCACTGAACCCACCGCCCGCACCAGCGAAACCCCCATCTCCAGCGCCAGGACCGCGCTGTCCAGCCTCTCGATCGGAAAGCCCACGCATTTCGCGGGGTTGACCGTTTTCCCGTTGTCCTCGGATCTCCGGAGCACCGTCCGCTATGTGCTTTTAGAGGAGGGACTTAGCTCCGGGCTGGTTTCCGTGCGCGAAGTGCAGAACGAGGGCAGCGTCCCCAATCTCGCGGTCGAGAACCGGTCCGACTCCGACGTGCTCATCGTCGACGGCGAGGAGCTGGTGGGCGCCAAGCAGAACCGCATCGCGAACCTCACGCTGCTGGTGCCGGCCAAGCGCACCACAACCATTCCGGTGTCGTGCGTGGAGGCCGGGCGCTGGAGCTACAGCCGGCCCGACTTCGCGGTGACCGAGCGGGTGCAGTACAGCCGCGGGCGCGCGGCGAGACTCCGCGGCGTGCAGGAATCGATGCGCACCAGCGGGACGCGGCGCTCCGACCAGGGCGCGGTGTGGGACGACCTCAGCGAGAAGGCCGCCCGCATGGAGGCGCACTCGCCCACCGAGGCGATGAGCGCGATCTACGAGCGCCATGAGGGCACGCTGGACGAATACGTCGAGAAGCTGTCCCTGGAGTCCGGTCAGGTCGGGGCCATCTTCGTCACCGGTCCGCGCCAGTTCGGCATGGATCTCTTCGACAGGCACGAGACATTCGCGGCCTTCTTCCCCAAGCTGGTGCGCAGCTACGCCATCGACGCGATGGAGCGGCCGCCGGCTCGAGACGGGGCTGCAAAGCCGGAGGACGCGCGCGCCTTCGTGGACCGTCTGCGGGAAGGGGCGTTCGACATTCACCCGGCCGTCGCGCTGGGGCATGACGTCGGGATCGTGGCGAGGGGCGCGATCGCGGGGGCGCTGGTCCATCAGGAGACGGCACTGCACCTGACCGCCTTCTCCGAGCCCGCGCGCGCCACCGAGGACCATCCCGGGGCGTACGCGAGCTACCGGCAGCGGCGGGCGTCGCTTCGGCGCCGGCGCGGGAGGGAGTAGGCACACGGATCCACCTTGCTCGGGAAGCTGCCCGCGCTCTATCTCCAGAGGTGCCACCCCCCACGCGGGGTGGAGAGCCTCAGGCTCGCCGCTGGTGAAGAACGCGACTCCTCGACCCCGGGAGAACATCCATGCGCCCCATCCGTCCTTTTCCCACGATCCGATCGTCGTTCACCGGCGTGGCCGCTTCGCGGGCAGCCCGGCGTGGTCCTGCCGGGCTCGCGGTCATCCTCGTCGCGGTCCTGGTGCCCGGCGTTTCTCTCGCTGCCCAGGAAGCCGGGGGCGGGGATGACGATGAATGGGACGTGACCCTGGCCCGGGGCGAGACCCGCGACATCGACTTCACCACGGAAGAAGGGACGTGGATGTCGATGGACATCTCGCCCGATGGCCGCTGGATCGCCTTCGATCTGCTGGGCCATGTCTACCGCGTTCCGGCGGATGGCGGGGGCGAGGCCGAGCTGCTCACCGGGGGCACGGGGGTGGCCACCCACTACCACCCCCGGTATTCGCCCGACGGGTCGACGATCGCCTTCATAAGCGACCGGGAGGGGCAGAACAACCTGTGGGTCATGGACGCGGACGGGTCGAACCCGCGCCCGGTATTCGTCGATGGCGCCATACGGGCGGTGGAGCCGGCGTGGTCGGCGGACGGCAACTACATTTTCGTGCGCCGCCAGAACACCACGCCGGGCGGCGGCGGCGGGGGCATCTGGATGTACCACCGGGACGGCGGCGGCGGGCTTGAGGTCGTGGGCGACCAGCCCCAGGCCGCCTGGCCCTCGCCCTCGAGCGACGGCCGCTACCTCTACTTCCATGTCTACACCGGGCCGTCCGGGCTCCAGGGCCGCGACGCCCTCGCGGGCCACTGGCAGGTGCGGCGCAAGGATCTGGCGAGCGGCGAGATCGTCAACATCACCAGCGGCACTGCGGCCCAGCAGGTGCGCGCCTCGAGCGGGAGCGCGTACGCCGCCGAGATCTCCCCCGACGGCCGCCACCTGGCCTTCGCGCGGCGTATCGCGGGGGGCACCATCTCCTACCGGGGCCACACCTTCGGGCCGCGCACCGCGCTCTGGATCCGGGATCTGGACACGGGACGCGAGCACGTGGCGATGGACCCGATCACGGTCGACAACGCGGAGGGCATCAAGACGCTCCGCATCCTGCCCGGCTACGGCTGGACGGCGGACGGCTCCGGCATCGTCATCACCCAGGGAGGGAAGATCCACAGGCTGGAGGTGGCCAGCGGGGACGTGACCACCGTGCCCTTCTCGGCCCGCGTACAACGCACCGTCTCGGAGATGACGCGCGCGAACTTCCGCATCGACGACGGGCCCTTCGATGCGAAGATGCTCCGCTGGTACGCCCTCTCGCCGGATGGCTCGCGCGTCGCCTTCCAAGCCGTGGGGAGGATCTGGCTCGCGCCGGCCGGAGGGGGCGCCCCCACCCGGCTCACGTCCGGGGACGGCCCCTTCGAGTACTCGCCAGCCTGGTCGCCGGATGGCCGGTGGGTGGCCTACACCACCTGGGAGGGGGGAGAGGGCGGCCATGTCTGGAAGATACCGTCCGGCGGCGGCGCCCCCGAGCAGCTGACCACCTCACCCTCGGAGTACGTGCATCCGGTGTGGGCGCCCGACGGCTCCGAGATCGTGGTGACCCGGGGGAGCGGTGCGGCCTCCCGGGCCCGGTCCGCGACCCAGAACCCGTATTGGGAGCTCTGGCGCGTCGCCACGGCGGGAGGTGCGCAGGAGCGCATCACCACCATCCCCAGCGGCGCCGGCGGGCTGCTCGGCAACAGGCGCCAGATCACGCGCGCTTCCTTCGGGCCCGAGGGGCGCATCCATTTCCCCGCGGGACACGAGGCGGAAGACGGCGACAACGTCACCGCCCTAATGTCGATCGCGCCGGACGGCTCCGGCCCGCGCGTGCACGCCACCATCCCCTACGGCGACGAGTTCGTCGTGTCGCCCGGCGGCGACCGGGTGGCCTTTCAGGAGGGCGACAACGTCTTCTGGGCCCCGCTGCCACCGGGTGGCGCGGGAGGAGGGCCGGTGGCGCTCGAAAAGACCGGCGCCCCCGTCCCGGTCACGCGGCTGACCACCGAAGGAGGCCTCTTTCCGCGTTGGCTCGACAACGACCGGCTGGAATTCGGGAGCGGCCAGTCCTTCTTCGTGCACGACGTAGCGACAGCGGCCACCGACACCATGGCCATCCGCCTCAGCGTCGATCGGCGCATCCCCTCCGGCACCCTCGCCCTGACGAACGCGCGCGTCGTCACCCTCGACGAGCGCGCCGTGCACGAGAGCGGCACGGTGCTCATCGAGGGCAGCCGCATCGCCTGCGTCGGCGATTGCGACGTCTCCGGGGCCGACCGGACCATGGACATGACCGGGAAGACCATCGTCCCCGGCTTCATCGACATGCACGCACACCACTACCGCGAGCACAAGGGGCTCATCCCCAGGCGCGACTTCGAGTCGGCCATCTATCTCGCCTACGGGGTCACGACCAACCTCGACAACTCGATGTGGTCGCAGAACGTCTTCGCCAGCGCGGAGCTGATCCGGGCTGGCGAAGTGGTGGGACCGCGGACCTACTCCACCGGCGATCCCCTCTACCGCGGCGACGCCGCCCGCCAGAACGACCTGACCAGCTACGAGGTCGCCGAGCAGAACATCAACCGCCTGGCATCGTGGGGCGCCACCGCACTCAAGCAGTACCTGCAGCCCCGCCGCGACCAGCGCCAGTGGGTGTCGGACATCGCCCGCCGGAAGGGGCTGATGGTCACCTCCGAGAACAACGACACCCCGTACACCATCGGCATGATCATGGATGGCCAGACGGCGTTCGAGCATCCCATGACCTACCTGCCCATGTACCGCGATCTCAGCCGTTTCCTGGGCGAGACGGGCGCCATCTACTCGCCCACCTTCATCGTGGGCGGGATCGGGCCCTGGAACGAGGAGTTCTTCTTCGCGGAGAGCGAGGTCTGGCTTGACCCGAAGCAGCGCGAATGGCTGCCCTGGCGCCAGGTCATCCCCCACATGCGCCGGCGCTGGGAGCGTCCCGACACTGACTACAGCTTCCCGCTCATCGCCCTGGGGATGATGGACGTGATCGAGGCGGGCGGCTGGGGCGCGATCGGATCGCACGGGCAGGCCCATGGCATCGGTTCCCACTGGGAGATCTGGATGGTCGAGTCGGCCACGGACCCGATGACCGCGCTCGAGGTCGCGAGCCTGCACGGCGCGGTGTTCCTGGGCGCCGAGGCGGACATCGGCTCGATCGAGGAAGGCAAGCTCGCGGATCTGCTGGTGCTCAACTCGAACCCGCTGGACGACATCCGCAACACCACCGACATCATGTACGTGGTGCAGGGGGGCATCGTGCGGGACGCGCTCACGCTCGACGAAGTGTGGCCCGGCCGGGAGCCGTACGGGGAGCACTGGTGGGTCGACCCGGACGCCTGGCGGATGGACAACCGGCCTGTGGGCTACTGGGACCGGGGGAGCCGATGACCGGGCCGGGCCGGGCCCGCACGGGCCAGCTTCAGCCGGTCCAGCCCCGCACGGTTCCGCGTGCCGGGGCTCTCGCGGCGTCCCTCGTCACGCTTGCCCTCGCCTGCGGAGCCGACAACGGCATCGCGCCCGAGCTACCGCAGTTTCCGGAGTGGATCCGGCTGCCGATGGAGTCGGGGTCCGACGTGAGCATCGCCGTCGTGCGCCCGGAGGTGGCTCCAATGGGCGTCGTGGTGGCGTTCCCGTGGGGCGCGGGCGATGCGAGCCTCTTGCTGGGACTGATCGATTCGTACTGGGACCAGGCGGCGCCGGCGGTGGGATACGCGGTCGTCGGCGTGGAGACCTACGGCCCGGATCTGGATGAGGACGCAACGGCCGTCATGTCCGCCGTGATGGGCTGGATCGACGAGAACTTCGCGGGTGCGTCCGCCGACATCGTCATGACGGGCGCGTCCGCGGGCGGGATCGGGGTCTTCCACGCGGCGCTTGCGGTACCGGACCGTGTCGGAGGCATCATCGCGATGCCGGGGCGCTACGCGGGCGAGGAATCGCTGGAATCGCTGGCCGGGGTGCCCGTCTGGATGATGGTGGGCGAGGGCGACGCCCGCTGGGTCGAGGGATCGGAGACCACGGCGGAGCGCCTGCAGGACGCGGGAGCGGAGGTCACGCTCGACATCCTTCCGGGACAGGGCCATGTGCTGATCGTCGCGCAGGATGCGCTGGTGCAGTGGATGGAAGGGAGATAGGCGATGAAGCTTCGCGTCCCCCATCCCCTGGTGCTGCTGACGGCCGGCGTGATTCTTGCCGCCGCCGCGAGCTATCTGCTGCCCGCCGGCGAGTACGAGCGCCGAGACGACGAGGCGACCGGGCGCGTCGTGGTCGTCGCGGGAACATACGAGGAGGTCGAGCCCAATCCGGTGAACCTCTTCGAGGCCATGGTCGCGCTGCCGCGCGGAATGATCGACGCGGCCGACATCATCTTCCTCGTTTTCCTGATCGGCGGCGCCTTCACGGTCGTGGACGCGACCGGCGCGCTCCGGCGGGGCGTGACGTCGCTGACCCGGGCGCTGCAGGGACGGGATCTGCTCATCATCCCGGTGGTGGCCGTTCCCTTCGCCATAGGCGGCGTCGTCCAGAACCTGCAGGAGGAGATCATTCCGCTGATTCCGGTGCTGCTGATCCTCACGCGCCGGCTCGGCTTCAACGCGATGGTGGCGGTGGCGATGAGCGCGGGGGCCGCGTTCGTGGGTTCCGCTTTCAGCCCCATCAACCCCTTCCAGGTGGCGATCGCGCAACAGCTTGCGGAGCTGCCGCTGGCCTCGGGCGCGCTGTTCCGGATCGTGTTTCTGCTGATCGCGCTCGGGTTCTGGATTGCGATGACCATGCGCTATGCGCACCGGACGCGGGATCGAGGTCAGGCCGGGGATGGGGCCGGGGCCGGGATGGAGGAGCCGGCGGAGGGCGGCGATGAAGGCGAAGGCGTACGCGCCTCGGACTGGGGGATCTTCGCGTTGGTGGGATCTGCCTTCGGGCTGGCGGTCATCGGCATGCTGTTGTGGGGCTGGGGGTTCAACGAGCTCTCGGCGGCCTTCTTCATCATGGGCGTGATCGTGGGCGTTCTGGCGGGGCTCGGCGTGGCCGGTACCACCGAGGCCTACCTGCGCGGCTTCCGCGAGATGACCTTCGCCGCCCTGCTGATCGGTTTCGCGCGCGCCATCTACGTGGTGCTGCAGGACGGCCGTGTCGTGGACACCATCGTGCACGGGCTGTTCACGCCCCTGGAGGGGCTGCCGGTACTGGCGTCCGCCTTCGGGATGGTGGCGGCCCAGGCGGCGATCCATGTGCCGGTCCCCAGCGTGAGCGGGCAGGCCGTGCTGACCATGCCGGTGCTGGTGCCCCTCTCCGACCTGCTCGGCATGTCGCGCCAGGTGACCGTGCTCGCATACCAGTACGGCGCCGGGCTGTGCGAGCTGCTCACCCCCACCAACGGGGCGCTGATGGCGATCCTGGCGTCCGCGAAGATTCGCTACGAGGACTGGATCCGCTACGTGGGGCCCCTCTACCTGGGGCTGGTCGCCATCGGCATGGTGGCGATCTGGGTCGCGCTGGGGATCGGGCTGCAGTAAGGAGGGGCGACGGTCATTTGGAGACCATCAACGCGTCGGACGCAATCCGGCGACTGCTCACGGCGGGCTCAGAAGAACCGAGAGCTTGGCCAGTACCTCGCTCAGGGCCGTGGATGAGGCTCTGCATGCGAATCGGGCTCGCCTGGCTCGCCAGTCCAGGCTCTTGATCTGGTCCGCCAAGACCACACCGGTGACCTTGCCCGTCGCCGGCAGCACGACTTCGAAGGGATAACCCTTCCGGCTGGATGTGATCGGACAGAAGAGCGCCAAACCACTCCTGCCGTTGTAGTCCCTGGGGCTGAGCACCAGCGCCGGACGGCGCCCGGCCTGCTCGTGACCCACCTGGGGGGTGAAGGCGAGCCAGACGATGTCCCCGGTGTCCGGCGGGTGTGGACCGTCTACCACTCCTCTCTACCCTGCGCAGGTCCGGTATCGATTTCCCCGTGGAGCGTCTCCGGCGACATTCGGGCTAGCAGCTCGGTCAGATCGTAGGCTCTCTTGCTCATTACGAGCTGGTCGCCGTGCGGCACCATATCGATCCTCGAACCCTCGCGGACGCCCCATTGCTCCGCGACGGGCTTGGGAATGCGGATGGCGAGGCTGCTCCCCCACTTGGCGATGTGTGATCGGGCACCCATGATGATCTCCTTTGCGGTAGGAATATACAATAGATATCCCGATGGTGTCGCAGCGCAAGCGCTGGCGTTCGATAATCCAAGAGTAGCATATGGATATCAGCGGATGCTCATTCTGCTGGCCTCGAAGCACTAGTCCTGGTCACCCACCCGCGCATCGCGACCGCGCCGGACGGGGCGAGCGCCTCCACGATGCGCTCCTGCTGTGGACCGGATCCGTCCGCGCCGGCGGGTGGCCCGTGGCCCGCAAGCGCGATCGGCTGGTCCACGAAGAGCGGCGCCAGCGCCCGGTAGCGGAACTGTCTCACCCGGCGCGGGCTGTGTCGCTGGGCGGCATCCAGGAGGAGAAGCGCGGTCAGCGGTCCATGCACCAGGAGCCCGGGATAGCCTTCCTGCTGCGTGACGTAGGGATGGTCGTAGTGGATGCGGTGGCCGTTGTAGGTCAGGGCCGAGAACTGGAAGAGGGTGACCGTGGTGGGGAGGAAGGTCCCGGTCCATTCGGGGGCCAGATCGACACGCCCCCCGCTGCCGCTCGCCATATCGTCGGCGCCCGCCGCAACGGCTGTACCGCCTCCTCTGCCGGGTGCGACCGCCTTCTGCCGGGCGGCCTGAGGCCGGGCGGTCGCAGCAGCCGGGCGAGGCGCGGCCTCCCGGTAGACGATCACCTGCTCCTCCTCCACGCACCGGCGATTCCCCTGCAGGACCGTGTGGCCCACGGTCACGAACACGAGCCGGCCGCTCCGCCCCCGCTTCTCGGTGATGCTCACGATCTCCGATCTGAGTTCGGCCCGCTCACCGAGGGCAACCGGCCGCAGCGACCGGAGCGTTCCGCCCGCCCACATGCGCCGGGGCAGGTCGATGTCGGGCATGAAGTCCCCCCGCACCTCGTGTCCGTCGCGCGCCAGACGGGAAGCACGGCAGGGCTGTCTGAAATAGAGCCAGTGCCATCCCAGCGGGAGGCGACCGCCCTCCGAGATGGCGCGCGGATCGCGGTCGAGCAGACCGAGCATGGCCTGGGCCGGCCCGGGCGCGAGAATGTCGGTGTGCACCCGCGTGCGCCTCTCACCTTCGGTCGGCACCGCTGATTCCTTCACTTGCGTGCCTCTCGGCTGGCGGCCGCGCGCGCACGGGCCAGCACGCGCCGCGCCACCTCGGCGACCGGCCGGTCCACCATGCGGCCCTCGAGCGCGACCGCGCCTCCGCCCGCCTCCCTGTCCGCGTCCAGAATGCGGAGAGCTCGCTCGACCTCGAGTTCCGAAGGGGTGAACACCTCGTGAATGACCGGAAGCTGCACCGGATGGATGGCCATCTTTCCCGCGAATCCCAGGAGACGAACCCTGCCGGCCTCCTCACGCAGGCGCCTCATCTCACCGAAATCGACCGACGGCATGTCGATGGCGTCCAGTCCGCTCAACGCGGCGGCGTGCACTATGCGCGAGCGCGCGTAGAGAAGCGGCTCCCAGCTGGGGTCGGCGCGCAGTTCGAGGGCCAGGTCGAAGCCGCCGAAAACCAGCCCGGCGACGGCCGGCGACGCCTGCCCGATGTCCGCCGCCTTCTCGAGTCCGAGCGCCGTTTCGATGAGGGCAAACAGCGGCGCACCATCGTGGAGAAGCCGAGCTGCGCGGCGTACTCCTGCTGCGGTTCTGACTTTGGGGATCATGAACGCGTCGGGTTGACGAACGCCGCGGAGCGCTTCCGCGTCCGCTTGCCCCAGGTTCGTTTCGGGGTCGTTGATGCGAATGATGAGGTGGGGCGGGCCGCCAGCGCTCCGGGCCCTTCCGGCCGCCCGCTCTGCCAGGAAGCGCACGGCCGCTTCACGCGCCACCACCTTCCGCTGCGGAGGCACCGCGTCCTCCAGATCGATGCACACGGCGTCCGCCCCGGCCGCCAGCGCCTTGCCGAAGCGGTCCGGACGGTATCCCGGAACGAACAGGATCGAGCGGCAGCCAAGCCGCGCATGGGAATGCCCGGCCATCCCTGGCCCTTCCGTTGCGCCTGCTCCGTCGTTCATCGTTCGCATCCTCTAGAACGATCTCGGCATGCCCAGCAGGTGGGTCGCCACATGGCTGAGCACGAGGTTGTTCGCGACCGGGGCGATCAGGTAGAGGCGGGCCTCGCGGAACTTGCGCTCGATTCCGTATTCGGCCGCCATCCCCCAGCCGCCGAAGGCGTCCATGGCTGCGTTGGCCGCCTTCCAGGCCGCGCGCGAGGCGAGGTATTTGGCCATGTTGGGGCCGTCGCCACGGGTCTCGCCCTCGTCGAAGTCCCGGGCCGCCTGGTCCCGGACCGCGGCTGCCGCGCGCACGTCCATGTACGCGTCGGCGATCGGGAACTGCACGCCCTGATTCGCTCCGATGGGCCGGTCGAAGACGTGCCGGGAGCGGGCGTACTCCGATGCCCGGTCCACGAAGTAGAGCCCGTCCCCCACCGACTCTGATGCCAGCAGGATGCGCTCCGCGTTCATCCCCGACATGATGTATCGGAAGCCCCGGCCCTCCTCTCCGATCCGATTCCCGGCCGGCACCTCGACGCCATCGAAGAAGACCTCGCAGCTCTCGTGGTTGATCATGGTGTCGATGGGTTTCACCCGGAGCGCGTCCCCGGCGTCGCGCAGGTCCACGATGAACGCCGAGAGGCCACCGGTGCGCTTCTCCACTTCGTCCAGCGGCGTGGTGCGCGCCAGCAGGATCATGAGATCGGACTGGCGCACCCGCGAGATGAAGACCTTCTGTCCCGTGACGACATACTTGGGCCCTCGCCTCTCGGCGAAGGTGCGGATGCGGGTGGTGTCGGAGCCGGCATCCGGCTCGGTCACGGCGAAGGCCTGCAGCCGAAGTTCGCCGGAAGCGATCCCCGGCAGAAAACGCCGCTTCTGCTCCTCCGAGCCGTGCCGCAGCACGGTGCCCATCGTGTACATCTGCGCGTGGCAGGCGGCGGAGTTGGCGCCGGAGCGGTTGATTTCCTCCAGGATGACGCTCGCCTCCCGGATGCCGAGCCCCATCCCCCCGTACTCCTCGGGGATGAGGCACGCCAGGTATCCGGCCTCGGTCAGCGCGTCGACGAACTCGTGCGGGTACGCGCGGGCTTCGTCCGAGGCCCGCCAGTAATCGTTGTCGAAGCGCGCGCAGAGCGACCGGACGCCGGCGCGAAGCTCATCGTGGAGGGAGACCATCACTCACCGGCTCATCGTCCCATCGAGTGCATGTCGCGCCCGCCGACGACATGCTTGATCACCCGCCCGCCGAGCATCACGAACCGAACATCCTTCGTCACATCGATGTCGTCGAGCGGATTGCCGGGCACGGCGATGATGTCCGCGAGCATGCCCGCGGCCAAGCGGCCCCGGTCGGGGGTGTCGAGCAGATCGGCGGCATGGATGGTCGCGGTGCGGAGGGCGTCCAGTTCGCTCATCCCCATCCCGACATAGATGCCGAACTCGCCGGCGTTCTCGCCGTGCGGGAAGACCGCCGCGTCCGTACCGAAGGCGATCGGGACGCCGCGGTCGATGGCCCGCTGCAGGCTCTGGCGCGCGAGCGGGGTGATCTCCTCTGCCTTGGCACGCACCAGGGGCGGCAACTGGTCGAGAGCGATCCGGTCGACCAGGTAGGTCGTCGGTACCAGGTAGGTCCCCTTCTCGATCATCAGGTCCATGATCTCGTCGGTGAGGATCGACCCGTGCTCGATGGACGCCACGCCAGCCTGGACCGCGGCCAGGATGCCCTCCGGGCCGTGCGCGTGCGCGGCGACCTTGATCCCGTGACGGGCCGCCTCCTCGACCATGGCGGTCAGCTCCTCCAGCGTGTACTGCTGGGCGCCCACCGGGCCTTCCATCGACAGGACGCCGGCGGTGGCGCAGGTCTTGATCACCTGGGCGCCGTGCTTGATCTGGTAGCGGACCGCCTCGACCACCTCCCAGGGTCCGTCCGCGATGCCCTCCTCCGGGCCGCCCTCGCGGATGCCGGGCGCGAAGCCCGTGACGTCGCAGTGGCCCCCGGTGATGCCCAGGGGGTTGCGCGACGGGATCACGCGGGGCGCGATGATGTCGCCACGTTCCACCGCCCGCCCGAGTTCGACGGTCACGTCGCCGCCATAGTCGCGTACCGTGGTGAACCCCGCGCGCAGGGTGATGTCCCCGTACTTGACCGCGTTGTAGGCTGCGTGCGCCTCCGTCCGGGTCACGGCGTCCGTGAAGGAGGTCGCGCTGATCTGCATGGCGAGATGGGTGTGGGTGTCGATCAGGCCCGGCAGCAGCGTGACGTCGCCCAGGTCCATGTCGTGCATGACGTCGGGGACGGACGCCGGATTCACGGCGGTGATGAGCCCGTCCTCGACGACCACCACGGCGTCCCGGTGCATCTCGCCCGTTTCCACATCCAGCAGGCGCGCGGCGCGCAGGACCGTGGGGCCCGAGTACATGCCCATGGGCTGCTGGGCGGCCAGGTGCTCGGGCGCAGCGATGTTCGTGAGGACCGGAATCGCCAAGGCGAGGATCGCGACTGCCGGGACGAGGGTCGCGTGGCCGCGAACGGGACTGTCAGCGTTCGCCGAAATCGAGCGGAAGCTACCGATGCAGCGCTTCATGGAGGCACCCTGGCTCGGGGTAAGGTTGGCGCGGGGTGGTGCGGAACCGGAATTGATCCGATCCCGGTACCGGACGCAAGCGATCCCGCACACAACAGTTACATGTCCTTATCTGCAACGTAAACAGGGCGGACCTTGCAACCCTGCCGTTACGTAAGGGTTTGCCTTGGGCGCGTCAGCGATCGCCCTCGCCGACCACGCACGCGGGCGTTTCGCCGCGCACCCAGGCGGCCAGCATCTGCCACTCGGGATCTTCCGTCGATGCCCAGCGGCGGGGGCCGCCGTGGAAGTAGTCTCCTCCCGCGGAGGGCGCCAGCGGATGCGTCAAGAGCCGGCTCATCATCGGCTCGCCGGGCTCCACGTAACGGCGCGCGAGCGCGTAGTTGCGCCGCGTCTCCTCCTCGTTCCAGAAGTCGCGGCCCTCGGGGACGGGCGGGGCGAAGCCGCGCACGCCGGAAGCGTGGCAGTGGACGCACTCCACGTCGCCCGGGCGCTTGTCGAGGAAGACGCGTTGCACGCAGTCACGGAAAAAGTCGGCGTCCAGACGCGGTCCGAAGGTGGCTTCGACCCGATCCGCCGCCGCGACCCAGTCGGCCATCGCGCGCCACTCCGGGTCATCCTTCGATTCGAAGAATTTCCCGCCCACATGGATTGGCGAACCGCCCGCCGACTCCGCGAGGGGCTGCCTGAGGAGCCGGCTGCGGTCCGGGTCCCCGGGGGTGACCAGGCGGGAGACGACCTCGAAGTTCCTGCGGGAATCCTCTTCCGACCAGTAGACCTCTCCCTCGGCGGTCTCGCGCAGCTGCTGCAGGCGCAGGGGCGTGCCCTGCTCGACGTGGCAGGTGGCGCACGGCGCGCGTCCCGGCCCCCATCCGCCGCGGTCGGCCAGGAAGATCGGCTCGACCGTTGCGCGGTAGTCCTCGAAGCTCAGCGGCGTCTGGCCCGCGACCTCGCCGGCGCCGGCAACCGACGCGACGAGTGCGATGGCAAGCGCCAAGCCGGACCGCCCGAGGATCTTGCCCGCCAGCAGTGCGCGGATCCGACCCCGGCCGCAATCGGGCGACGATACATCCGCACTGGACCGCCCGCCGCCGCTCACGGGAACACCACCGTCTTGTTGCGTTTCGGCACCTGGCCCACCGGAATGCGCGCGATCTCCTTCATCTCCTGCGTATCGACGACCGAAACGTCGTTCGATCCGGCGTTGGCCACGTACAGGTAGCGGCTGTCGGGCGTCATCGTCAGCCAGTCGGGGATGTGGCCGACCTCGACGCCCCCAAGGTACTCGAGATCAGGGAGCGACCACGCGTAGACGTACCCGTTGGGCTTGCTCGTCGACCAGAGCTGGCGCCCGTCCGGCGAGACCGCGAGGCCGTGGCCCGGCGATCCCTGCAGCGCGTCGTTGGTCACGCGCGAAATCGGGAGGCTCGGCATGTCCAGCTTCTGCACCACCTTCCGCTGCGCGAAATCCACCACGTAAACGCCGTGATAGTTGGAGATCTGGATGAACAGACGCCAGGTCGAACCGTCCGGATGCGTCTCGAACGCCATGGGCCGCACTCCTCCGTCCGCGTAGCCGCCCGTGGTGCGCCCGCTGAAATGGAGCGACCAGATCGCCTCGTCGATCGAGGTGTCTATGATGGTCAGGGTGCGGGCGCCGATCATCCCCGCCGCGACGTGCCGCCCGTCGGGCGACATGAACACGTTGTGCACCGTCCCCAGCGTCGCGATCGACTTCACCACTTCGCCCTTCTCGAGGTCCACCACTTCCACGCAACTGCAGTCCTGAATGATCGCGGCGTACACCGTGCGACCGTCGTTGCTGATGGCGATGTTGTGCGGCCGTCCGGAGAGTGGGATCTGCTCCGTGACCTTCATGACGTCCGTCGGCACGATGTCCAGCGTGCGGTGGATCTCGTTGCTGAAATAGAGGACGCTCCCGTCCGCCTGCGCCGCAACGCCGTGCGCCTTCGGGACCCCCTCGATGATCTGCACGACCTCGTTCGTGACCGGGTCGATGATGTGCACGTTGTCGCCGGCCGAATTCGTCTGGACGATGCGCACATCGCCCGATTGGGCTGCTGCCGGGGAGACTGTCACCAACGGTAGTGACAGAGCCAGAGCGAGCAGGCCCGGGACGACCAGCCTGCGAGCGGGATGAACATGGGGTGGGAAAAGGTGTTTCATCGCAACCTCCGGGGTTCGCGCCAATCCGGGTTCAAGGTACGGTGTGGTGCCCGCGGCGGGCCATACTCGGCCGTGAAGAAGCGCCGGCACAGCTGCGAACTGGCGCCGCGACAGGTGAGAGGCAGCTACGCGACATGACGCTCGACATCGCATTCGTGCTCGCGCTCACCCTGGCGGCGCTCGTCCTGTTCGCCCTCGACCGGATCCGGGTGGACCAGGTGGCCATCGCGGTCCCGGTCGTTCTCCTGCTGAGCGGCATCGTCACGCCGGCCGAAGCGGTATCGGGTTTGTCCAGCCGCGCGACCGTGACGGTCGGCTCGATGCTCGTGCTCGGCCTGGGGCTCCGCAAGACCGGCCTGGTGTCGGCCATCGGGGCCTGGGCGCGCACCGCTCCCCTTGGCGGCAAGTACGCGCGCATGCTCGTCCTCTGCCTCATCTGCGCGTTCCTCTCCCCCTTTCTCATGACCACCGCAGTTGTGCTGGTGTTCATGCCCGTGTTCCTCGCGCTCGCCGAACAGGCCAAGGAGCCGGCCTCGCGGTATCTGATGCCGCTCTCCTTCGTCTCGATTCTCGGGGGGACGGTCACCTTGATGGGCACCACCACCAACCTGGTCGTGCACGGCGAGGCGATGAGGCGCGGGTACGACGCCCTCGGCATGTTTTCGATCACCCCGCTGGGGCTGATCAGTCTGGCTGTGGGTCTGCTGTATCTGTTCACCGCCGGCCGGGTGCTGCTGCCGCGGCGCTTTCGGCCGCCGGACCTGTCTGCCAAGTACGACGTCCGCCGCTTCGTCACGGAACTGCACGTCCCGGAGGATTCGCCCGCGAACGGCCGCTCGCTGGCCCAGTTGAGGTGGGGCGAACGCTATGGCGTCACGGTGCTGGACATCGAAAGGGGCGACCAGGAGATCACCGCGCCGCACGGAGACCGCCACATACGGCCGGGCGACATCCTGTACGTGCAGGGGCCCGCCGAGCGCCTCCTCGATCTCGCGCGCCGGCAGCGGCTCGATACCCCGAGGGAGCAGAAGGAGCATGAACTCGAACAGGCGGGCGGGCGCGGCCGGCTGGTCGAGATCCTCGTGGCGCCGGGCTCGAGTCTTGTGGGCCGGACCCTCCGCGATCTGAACTTCGCCCAGCGCTTCGATGCGGCGGTGATCGCCATCCAGCAGCACGGTGTCACCGTCCAGGAAAGGCTGGCGGGGATCTCGTTCCGCGTCGGCGATCTGCTTCTGGTGCGGGGAACGGCGACCGCGCTCCAGCGCCTCGCCGACGATCCCGGGTTCGTCCCGCTGGCGGAAGTGAAGGCGGACGCGGGGAACAGGCCACGGGCCGGCGTAGCCGCGGCGATCATGGCCGGCGTCGTGCTCAGCGCCAGCTTCGGCGTGCTCGACATCATGACGGCCGCGCTCACCGGCATGGTCCTGATGGTGTTCACGCGCTGCGTGCACATCGAGGAGATCTACGGGGAGGTGGAGTGGCTGGTCATCTTCGTGCTGGCCGGGCTCATTCCGCTCGGCGTGGCGCTCGAAACCACCGGGGCGGCGGAGCTGATCGCGGGATGGGTGGTGACCCTCTCGTCGCCGCTGGGAGAGATCGGACTGATCGCGGCCTTCTATCTGTTGACCGCCGTGATGACCGCCGTGGTCTCTAACGCGGCGACGGCCGTGATGCTCACCCCGGTCGCGATCTTGGCCGCCACGCAGGGCGGCGTGAACCCGTACGCGCTGCTCATCGCGGTCATGTTCGGGGCGTCGGCCTCCTTCGTGACGCCATTCGGGTACCAGACGAACGTCATGATCTACGGGCCGGGCGGATATCGCTTCATGGACTTCGTGAAGGTGGGCGGCCTGCTCAACCTCATCCTGCTCGTTACGGCCACGCTCTTCATTCCGCTCTTCTGGCCCAGTTAGGATCCCTGGTGCTCAGAATGACAGCATGGTCTGTGCGAAGGTGTAGGTCGCGTTCCCCTTGCCCGCGTTCTTCATCAGCGCGCCCGCGGTGAGTCGCACCAGACCCGCCTCCAGACGTAAGCGGGCCGCATCCAGCTCCCACCCGCCGATGAACTCCCACAGGGTGCCGACGTGCCGGACGGACGCTCCCCCGGTGTTGCCAATGCCCGTCGTCGTCCACTCGTCTGCGGCGGACGCCAGCCAGTAGCCGCGCGCGGCGCCCATCACGTTGAGGTCCGACCGGGGCGCCAGCGTCAGTCGGATGCCGGGGGTTGTCACGTTGGCGCGGGCGAAGGCGCCGTGAATGCCGCTGGGTCCGTGTTCGAACGAGCGCGACCCGTAGAGGCTGCTGAAGCGGTTGTTTCGGCCGTCCGCCGGATCGCGGTCGCCGCTGGCATGGTCGAACTGAAGCTGCAACCGGGGCGTGCCGGGCACTGCGAATGTATATCCTGCGCCGATGTGCTGAAGATGGGCGACGTGAGTCAGATCCGCGGCCGCGGCCCTCGAGGCGCGGGATCGGCCGAACTGTAACGCGGACTCGATTTCGTAGTCGAAGCCGGCGATGGTTGCGGGACGATGGAAGCGGACCCCGATGGTGTGAAGATGCCGGTCGGCGGTGGACAGCCCGGGAGCATCCGCCTCGTCCAGGCCATAGTAGTAGACCTCCCCCGGGTCGCCCCAGGGAAGGCGCGGGCGCGAGAAATGAACGCCCCAGAGTCGTACGTTGCTCCATTCCTTGTCGAGACGCGGACCGTTGTCGAGGATGTTGCCGGAAACCCTTCGCTCTACCGGCAGGGTGTAGAACGTGCGCACCTGGCCGTCGTTCGGACCTGTCCAGTGCCACTCGACCCCGGTGAAGCCGTCGGACGTGTTGCGGAAGCGGTTGCGCGAGATCAGGCGTCGGCTGCCGATGTCCATGGTGATCCGTCCCGCGCGCAGGACGCTCCGGCTCCCACGCCCGGAACGGTCACCGAGCGGGATCTCGATGTGGGCCTGCAGCAACTCCAGCGGGTTCACCATGGAGGTCGTGACGGCCGCTACGGAGTCCGCCAGATATGACCGCGAGTCCTGCAGCTCGGCCCGCAGCCTGAAGTGTCCCGCATCCAGCCCCGCAGAGACCCGAGTGCGGAGCATCAGCGCGCGGGCGACGCCGTCGAGACCGGCACGGAACTGGTTGCTCAGGCGCTCGTAGCGGGTGCGGTGGTCTCCCGACAGCGAGAACACCGGAGACCCGCTCGCCGGAGCCTCTTGCGGAGAAGGCGCGGCTGCCGGCATCGTCCCGCCGCCACCAAAGGCGGCGACCAGGATGGGAACTGTTTGCAGCAGGGGCGCCATGGTTGTCATCCTGTGGAAACGGTACCGTCTACACGGCTGCTATCGACATCGGTCCGGAACGAAGGAATGCCGATCACGACTTTACGGTTCCGCTTGAGCCTGGATTCGCCGTCCGGGAGGTCCGGTTGGTGACGGTGGACCTCGTTCTCGTTCTGGCGGTTCTGGTGGTGGATGTCGTCCTCTTCATGCACGGGCGACTCCGAATGGACCTGGTCGCGCTCCTCACGCTCGTGTTCCTCGCCGTGACCGGGCTCATCGAACCGGCCGCGGCGCTCGCCGGGTTCTCCAATCCGGCCGTCGTGACCGTCTGGGCCGTCTTCGTGCTGAGCGGGGGACTCGCCCACACCGGCATAGCCAACCTGGTCGGGCGCCAGGTCATACGCTTTGCGGGCGGAAGCGAGACCCGCATCATCCTGGTCATCATGGCGACCGCCGGCGTGGCATCCGCCTTCATGAACAACGTGGGCGTGGCCGCGATTCTCCTCCCCGTCATCATGGATCTCTCGAAAGAGACCCGGATCCCGCCCTCGAGGCTTCTTCTGCCCCTCGCGTACGCGTGCCTGCTGGGTGGCTTGACCACCCTCATCGGCACGCCGCCCAACATTCTGGTGGCGGAGGCGCTCAGCAACGAGGGTCTCGAGCCGTTCGGGCTCTTCGACTACTCGCCGGTGGGACTGCTCGTCATGGCGGCGGGCTTCGTCTTCATTCTTCTGGCCGTCCCCAGGCTGCTGCCGAAGCGCCGCATCCGGGTCGACGGTCCCGAAGGAGACGATGAACGGGTGCTGCCGGACATCTACGGGCTGAACGAGCGGTTCATGGTCCTTAGGCTGCCCGAGGCCTCGCCGCTTGCGGGAAAGAGCCTTGGTGAAATCCGGCTCGGGTCCGTGGCCGGACTTCAGGCCATCACCGTCATCCGTGACGGGCGGCCCCGACCCTCGCCCGGCCCTGACTTCCGTCTCCGGGCGGGAGACCGGATCGTCGTTCAGGGGCCAATGGATCGGCTGGACCGGCTGCGCGAGAGTTCCGCGCTCGATATCGAGGAAGAGGGGCTGGGCGTGAAGGTGCTGGAAGCTCCCGAATTCGAAATCGCGGAGGTCGGTGTACCCAGCGGCTCCGAGCTGACGGGACGGACGCTCCGCGACGTGGACTTCGCCGTCCGTTTCGGGGTTCGCGTGATGGCGATCCGGCGAGACGGGAGGTCCCTGCCGAGTCCCTTGCAGGATGTGCCGCTTCAGCCCGCCGACACGCTGCTGGTCCAGGGTCCGCCGGACAAGGTCGAAGACCTGGGCACACACGAGGCACTGACTGTCGCTCCCGCCGACCACATCGACCTCTACAGCCTTCAGGACGAACTGTTTGCGGTTCGGGTGCCCCGCGACTCCTTCCTGGCGGGCCAGACGCTGAAGGAATGCGGGTTGGGCGCCGCTCTGGGGCTGTGGGTGATCAGCGTGGGCCGCGAAGGCCGCACCATCGAGATGCCGGAGCCCGGCGAGCGCCTGCAGGCGGGGGATCTGCTGGTCGTCAGAGGCCGGCCCGAAGGGTTGTCCGCACTGGAGGGACTCCGGGAGCTCGAGGTCGAGACCGAAGGGACGGAGGAGAGCTCCGTTCTGGAGACCGAGGAGATAGGGATCGCCGAGGTCGTCCTCTCACCCCATACCAGGCTCGTAGGGCAAACTCTCCGCCAGCTCAGCTTCCGCAGGAAGTACGGCCTGATGGTGCTCGCGATCTGGCGCGAGGGGCGGTCCCATCGAACCGGACTGCGCGACATGCCGCTGCGCTCCGGCGACGCGCTGCTCGTTCACGGACCCCGCGAGAACCTCCGTGTCCTCGCCTCGGATCCGAACTTCCTCGTGCTGACCGAGGGTGTGCAGACGCCGCCCCGGCGTCGCAAGGCGCCGATTGCGGCCCTGATCCTGGCCGTTACGCTGGGGCCCGTCCTGTTGGGATGGCTGCCGATCTCCATCGCGGCGGTGGGAGGCGCCGCCCTCATGGTTCTCCTCGGCTGCCTGACGATGGAGGAGGCCTACCGGTCCATCGAGTGGCAGGCCGTCTTCCTGATCGCCGGGATGCTTCCCCTGGGGGTGGCGCTGCAGGAGGCGGGCGCTTCGGCGCTGCTGGCGGAAGCGGTTGTACGTACGGTCGGGGACTTCGGGCCCCTCGCCGCCATGGGCGCCCTGTTCCTCGTTACCTCCGTAGCGACGCAAGTCATCCCGACGGCGGCCCTGGTGGTCCTCATGTCGCCCATCGTGCTGGGCACGGCGGAGAGCCTGGGCATCTCCCCCTACCCTCTGATGATGGCTACGGCGATGGCCGCGTCGGCCAGCTTCGCCAGCCCCGTCTCCCATCCGGCGAACGTTCTCGTCATGGGACCCGGCGGCTACCGGTTCACCGACTACCTGCGCGTGGGCTTGCCGCTGACCGCCGTCGTATTCGCGGTGGTCATGCTCGTGATCCCGGTGTTCTGGCCGTTCTGAGGCATCGCGGATCAATCCCGCATTCAGACCGTGCGGATCGGGAACGGGAGTTCGATGCCCTCGGGCGTCAGTCGATGACGATCTCTTCCACGGCATGCACGAACACGATGTCGTTCGCGGCCCTGTGGCTTTGGAGAACGTCGGTCAGGCTGCCCCCCTTCATCTGCTCCGCCGAAATCCCCGCGATCACCAGATCCGCGTCGGATGACCGGTACTCCACCTCGGACTCGATCCTGGCCTGCGATTCGACGGGCAGCGTTTCGATGTTCTTTCGCCCGATGGGCAGGCGTCCCTGGTCGACGAGCGCGGACAACCGGTCGGCTTCATGCGCATCCCCGTCCGTGCCGATGCACGCGAACACGCGGATCTCGGCGGTTCTCCATTCGGGATGACCGACGATGATGTAGGCCAGCATCAGCATCATCGCCGCGTTGGGCAGGGTCTCCGGGGTGAGCCAGACATGGATCGACGAGCGGTAGCCGAAGCGGAACGTGCTGGAGCGCAGGACTACCACGTTGAACCGGGATGAGGCCGCCAGGAGCATGGCCCGCTCCAGCCTCGGAATCTCCTCCGGGTGCTGCTGGTCGAATTCCAGCAGAATGCTGTTGTTGGGCAGGCCCGAGATGCCGGGGTACTGGAGCGCCTGCGTGACCGCGTTCTCGAAGGAGGGCGCGATCAGTGTGTCGACGAAGGTCCCCGCCCGGCTGAGGTCGGAACGCTTCACCAGCTTCGTGAGCTGGGCGCGGGCCGCCAGCTCCGTGTCCAGTGCATACTCACCCTTCATGTGCTGCACGAAGTGGCCGAAGCCGTGGCGATGGGAGATCCACCGAAGCAGGTCGAACTGGGCCACGCGGCGGTCGCCGAACTGCGTGAGCGCCACGAACGACGGGCGCCACCCGCCATCCTGCTGCGCGCTCTGGTTCTTCTGGAGCATGATCTGGAGCCTGCGGACGAGCTGGAACATCGCCCCCTGCAGGATCGCGGCCAGATCCCGTTCCCCGCGCCGCGACCGCTTCAGCCCCAGGTAGATGACGAGCATGATCGCCATGGCGAGGAGCGCGTACACGGCGCTCATCTGGATCATCATGAGCACGCACATCACCGCGCCGATCAGCGATATGTACCAGCGGGAGCGGAAGGTCGGGCGGTACGACGGATTCCCCGCGAAGTACTCCAGGAACGCCACGGAACAGAGGGTGCCGTACGTCACCATGAAGAACATGCTCAGGATCTGGGCGATGAAGTCGATGTCGCCAAGCGCCACGAACACGGCTGCCAACGCCACGGAGACGTAGGTGGCGTTGATGGGTTCGCCCGCCTCGCCCCGCCCGGTAGCGAGGAGTTCGTTGACCTTCCCACCCGGGAAGACGCGGTCACGGGCCAGCGCCTGCAGCGTGCGCGGGGCAACCATGACGGAGCCGAGCGCGGAGGAGAAGGCCGCGGCGGCCAGCCCGATGTATATGGAAGGGCCCCAGAGCGCGATGCGGGCCATGATGAACTGGTCCTCCGCCAGGGCGTCCGGCGTGGCGCTTTGCGCGAGCTTGATCGCCACCAGCGCGTAGACGGCCATGCCGGCAAAGGTCGCCCCGATGGTTCCCAGCGGGATCGAGCGCATCGGGTTCTTGAGATCACCCGACAGCCCGAGGCCTGCGATCATGCCTGTGAAGGCGGGGAAGCAGGTGGCGAACACGACGCCGAACCCGTCGGGGTTTGCAATGGTTGATGTCAGGTTGAGTCCGTCGGGCCGGATCTCCTCGGGTCCCGATCCGAGCAGGAAGGCCCCGATGACCGCTGCCAGGATGCCGCACACGACCCACAGCACGCGCACCCCCTGGTCGGCACCCTTGGTCAGCATGAGAGCGACCAGGACGGCGAGACCGGGAACGCTGACCCACTGGAGACCGAGTGCGACCTCGAATCTGCCCCCGATCCACTGGAGGATCGGCTGAAACGCCTCGGCGAAGGCCACCAGGTAGAAGGCGACTGAGATCGCCTGCGACAGGTAGAGGGCGATCCCGATCGAGCCGCCGATCGTTGTGCCGAAGGAGCGGCTTATGATGAAGTATGCGCCACCCCCGGCGACGCGCCGGTTCGTGGCGATTTCGGAGACGGCCAGCACCGTGGGGATCGTGACCATGTGCCCGATGACGATGATCATCATCGTGCCCCACAGGCCGACGTGGCCCACGGCGTAACCGAACCGCAGGAAGAGGATGGCGCCCAGGATCGTGCTGATCGACGCCAGGAAGACGGGGGCTGTGCCGAAGCCGTGACCGGACTCGGAGGGCTCGCCCGAGGGGGCGGACGCGCGAGTCGTCGCCGCTCCGCGAGGCGGACTTCCGTCGGTGTTTGCTACCGTTGGCGCGACCATTGAGGGCTCCGGGAAGCGGGTGTCCCGCCCGCCGCAGGTCCTGACCGAAAGGCCGACCCCCATCGCGGGCATCACCCTCGCAACCCTACACCGGAGGGCGAATCCAATCTAGAGCCCGAGGAACAACGTGGCTATCGAGGGTGCAGCGCTCGTCCGGAGGCGGGGTTCCGGCTTCATGGGGCGCTGGCGGCAGGGGCCTGTTCCCCGCGATAATGACTCCATCCGGAGGGGCACCACCTGGACTATGGAGGCAGGCGAAATGGAAATGGATTGGAATGCGATCCTGTTGGATCCGGTCCGTACCTTCATCGGGCAGTTGGTCGGCTTCGTACCAAACCTGTTGGCCGTGGTTGCGATTCTCGTCGGTGGCTGGATCATCGCGAAAGTAATCCAGGGCGTGCTCGTCCGACTTCTCGAGGCGGTGAAGGCCGACAGTCTGGCGGAAAGGGTCCAGCTCGCGGATATGCTGTCCAGAGGAGGCATTCAGCGAACCTTCTCCGGGCTGCTGGGAGCCATCGCATATTGGCTTGTCATGCTCGTCGTGCTGGTCGCGGCCCTCAACGCGCTCCAGCTCACCGCCACCGCGCAGTTGCTGCAGGGGTTTGTCGGTTTCCTACCCACCATTGTGACGGCGATCGTCGTCTTGATCGTGGGGATCCTGGCCGCCGGTTTCCTGGCCGCTACGGTCCGCACCGTAGCCAGCAACGCCGGCATCGCTCAGGCGGAGGTGCTGGGGCAGTTCGTCCAGTACATGGTTATCGTCTTTGCCGTCGTGGTGGCACTGCAACAGCTCCAGGTCCAGTTCGTGGGGGATGCCTTCCTGATCATCCTCGGAGCCATCAGCTTTGCGCTGGCTCTGGCTTTCGGGCTGGGCTGCAAGGACCTGGCAGGACGCTGGGTGAGCGACCTGGTCGACCGCCTCTCCTCGCCGGCGGAGTAGGCCGGGGACGCGAACTGGGGGAACGTCAGGGTTTAGCCTGAACCCGCTGCCAACTCCTCCCGCGTGTCCACCAGCGCGCGCGCATCGTCGGGGATGGCCCTGGCCCCCACCACCTCCACGACCGGGCGGATCTTCACGGCCTCGCGGATGCGGGCGATGAGGGCGGTCTTGTCGACCACGGCCCCGGGGGCCGCCTCGACTCGCACGGTGAACACGTCCCGCGCGCCGTCGGCGGTCACCACCGCCTGGTAGCGCGCCACGGCCGGGTCGGACCCCAGCGCCGCCGCCAGCTCGCGGGGGTGGACGAACATGCCCTTCACCTTGACGCCTTCCCCCACCCGGCCCAGGAAGCCCGCCAGGCGGGGGCCGGGGCGGCCGCACGGGCAGGGCGCGCGCTTCCAGGCAGACAGGTCGCCGGTGCCGAAGCGAACCAGAGGGTAGACCTCGTTGGGGCTGGTGACCACCACCTGCCCCGCCTCTCCTTCCCCGGCCGAGCGGTCGTCGGCGGGCACCAGGACCTCGATCACCACCTCGGGCGCCACGTGCCACCCGTCCTTCTCGGCGCACTCGTAGCCGAGCAGGCCGGTGTCCGCGGTCCCGTAGGCCTGGTAGACGTCCACGCCGAAGCCGTCCTGCAGGCGGGCGCGCAACGAGGGTGGCAGCGGCGCGCCGGTCACCAGCGCGCGCTCGAACCCGAGCGGCTCGCCCGACTCCTCCGCCCGCTCGAGCAGGGTCAGCAGGAACTGGGGCGTGCCGGTGTAGCCAGTGGCGCCCGCCGCGCGCGCGGCCTCGATCTGGGCGGTGGTGGCGGCCACGCCCCCGGGGATCACGGTGCACCCCGCCGCGCGCAGTCCCCCGTCGAGCATCAGGCCGCCCGGCGTGAGGTGGTACGAAAAGCTGTTCAGCACCACATCGCCGGAGCGAAAGCCGGCGGTGCGCAGGGCCGCCGCGAAGCGCCAGAAGTCGTCTCCGGTCCCCTGCGGGTCGCTGATCGGCCCCGGCGAACGGTAGATACGCGCGAGCGACCCGGCCGCCACCGCGAGCATCCCTCCGAAGGGCGGGTCGGCGGCCTGCAGGGCGGGCAGGTCGTCCTTGGCCAGGACCGGGATCGCCTGTAAGTCGGCCACCCCGGCGACGTCCCCGGGCGACATCCCCGCGCCCGCCAACCTGTGACCAATCTCGGTGCTGTGCTCGGCCCCGTACGCGACCGCCCGCGCCGCCAGCCGGTCCTGCAGCGCGTCCCAGTCCGCCGCCGCGTCCTGTTCTCGCCCGGACGGCACGGAGCCGCGACTCTCGGCATCGCGACGCGTCACGACGACCTCGGCCTCAATCCCGGTGCGATGTCGGGCGTGCCCTTCACGACAACCACCGCTTCCGCCGCCGATAGTGCTTCACGTCCCGGTACGACCGCCGTCCGCCATCGCCCAGCCCCAGGTAGAATTCCTTCACGTCCTCGTTGGTGCGCAATTCCTCTGCGGCGCCCTCCAGCACGACCCGGCCTCCCTCCATGATGTAGCCGTAGTCGGCCACCGACAGGGCGATGCGTGCATTCTGCTCGACCAGCAGAATCGTGGTCCCTTCCTCGCGATTGATGCGCCGCACGATCTCGAAGATGTTCTCAACCAGCATCGGAGCCAGCCCGAGGGAGGGCTCGTCGAGCAGCATCATGCGCGGAGATGCCATCAGCGCCCGTCCCAGCGCCAGCATCTGCTGCTCGCCGCCCGAGAGATGACCCGCGAGCTGCCCGCGCCGCTCGGCCAGCGCCGGAAAGTAGTGGTAGACCCTGTCCGTCTCCGCGTTCAGGCCGCGCCGCGTCCCGCGTGTGTACGCCCCCGCCTGCAGGTTCTCGCGCACGGTCAGGTGCTCGAAGACCCGCCGTCCCTCCAGCACCTGGAAGACTCCCTTCTCCACGATGCGGTGGGCGTCCATCCCCTGGATCTCCTCGCCGTCGAAGACGATGGTCCCGTCGCTGACCTCGCCGTCTTCGACGTACAGCAGCCCCGAAATGGCCTTGAGGGTCGTCGTCTTTCCCGCGCCGTTGGAGCCCAGGAGAGCCGCGATCTTGCCTTCCGCCACCTCGAGCGACAATCCCCGCAGCACGAGGATCACGTCGTCGTAGAGGACTTCGATGTTGTTGAGGCTGAGGAGCGGCGTTGCATCCGGGCGCCCATTCGACTCCGCCGCGCCGCGCCGGCCGAAGGCCGAATCCGTCATCCCATCGCCCTCAGGACGCCGGCGCCTGGATGAAGTCCGTGAGCGGAACCCAGACCCCGCCCTCCACCCGGAAGATGCGCAGCCCCTTGGAGCCGCGGTGGTCCGTGGAAGTGAGGGTCACGGGAGCGGTCACCCCGCCCATGTCGTAGTCGGACAGCGTCTCGAGCGCCGCCTTGATACTCGCCCCGGTGAGTTCCTGGCCCGCCGCCAGCACCCGGCGCATCCCCTCGGCGAATGCCGCGAAGGTCCACCAGCCCTGGGTGTAGGCATTGGTCCTGCCCTCGGCGGTCTCGCCCCTGGAGGCGAGATAGTCGTGAATCACGCGCGTCCCGGGCACGTCCACCGTCAGGGGCGCGTACGGCATCGTCCCCATGAGCCCCTCGGCCGCCTCTCCGGCCAGTTGAACGACCTGCGCGTTGGAGCACCAGTTGAGGCAGAAGAAGGTGGCGTCGAGCCCCAGGCTGCGTGCGTTCTGGAGCGCCACCGCTGCCGGCCCGGAGGTGTTCTGGAAGACGACGTAATGGGCGCCGCTCTGACGGATGCGCGAGAGCTCGGCCGTGAAGTCCACCGCCCCGCGCGGCATCTCGTAGAGCGTGAGGTCGATTCCCCGCGTCTCGGCGAACTCGATCCCGCCCTGGTTCGCCGGCGACAGCCCGAAGGGGCTCGCGTTGTGCATCAGCGCGACGATCGGGGTTCCCTCGCCGTGGCTCGTGGCGATCCAGTCGAGGGCGATGCGGAACTGGTCGCTGTAGGTCGTGGCCAGCAGGAAGTTGTAGGGGGCCTCGGCCGGATTCCCCAGCCGATGGGACAGGGACGCGGAACTGAAAGGGATCTCGTCCTCGGCGATGCGCATGCGCAGAGCCTCCGTGTCGCCCGTGCCCCATCCCATGAAGATCACCGCGCCCTCGCTCACGAACTGGCTGTAGAGCTGCTCGGCGCGGTCGACCTGGTATCCGTAGTCCTGGAAGATGAGGTCGATCGGCCGTCCCTCGATGCCCCCCTGCCCGTTGATCCAGTCGGCGAAGCCGCGCACGCCGTCACCGTAGTCGGTGCCGACGTCGGCCGTGGGTCCGGTCAGGTCGAAGATGGCGCCCACGGTAATGCTGTTGTCGTCCACTTCGGCGCCGTCGCCCCCGCAGGCGGCGCAAAGGAGCATCGCCACGCCCGCGGCCCACCTCTTCGCTCGAGCCTCCGTCAGCGCCTTCCTCCATCCCACCGCCCGTCGTCCGTTCCCGGCGTGCACGCAGTCCATCTCGCTCATCTTCTCATTCCTTCAATTAGCCCGGCTCTCGCCGCGCCGGTACGCAAACGGCCACACATGAAAGTAGTCTTTCACATTGTCCCACAGTTTGGACAGTCCCCGGGGCTCGAAGATGAGGAAGAGGATGATCACGATCCCGAACACCGCCTGCTGCGCGTAGGGGAGAAGGGAAGCCGCCTCGGGAGCCGTATCCTGGATGGCGCGCCCCAGGTTGGTGATCAGCGCCGGGAGCAACGTGATCAGTGCCGCTCCCAGGAACGATCCGCGGATCGAGCCCAGGCCGCCGACGATGATCATCGCCAGGTAGACGATGCTTGTGTTCAGCGTGAAGCGCTCCCAGGTGACGATGTTGCGGTAGAAGGCGATCATCGCCCCCGCGAGCCCTACGAAGAACGACGAGGTCGCGAAAGCCAGCAGCTTGGTGCGGAAGACGTCCACCCCGATGACGCTCGCCGCGACGTCCTGGTCCCGCACCGCCTCGAAGGCGCGGCCGATGCGGCTGCGGAAGAGGTTGGCCGCGAAGAGCGCGGTTCCGGCCGCCGTGAGTACCGCCAGCCAGTAAAAGTTGAAGGTGCTGTTCAGGCGGAGGCCGAACAGGCGCGGGGCGGGCACGACAATGGCCTCGGTCCCGCCCGTGACTGCCGTCCAGTGGGTCATCGCCCACTCCACGATCTCCTGCGCGGCCAGGGTTGCAATGGCGAGGTACAGGCCCTTGAGACGCAGGGAAGGGAGCCCGAAGAAGGTGCCCGCCACGGCGGTGAGAATGCAGGCGCAGAACACGCTCGCGCCCCAGGGGACCCCGAAGTTGAGGGTCAGGAGTCCGGCGGTGTAGGCCCCGATCGCCATGAAGGCGCCCTGGCCCAGCGAGATCTGGCCCGTGTAGCCCACTAGGATGTTGAGTCCGATGGCGCCCACGGTGGCGATGGCCACCTGGTTGGCCAGATCCAGCCAGTAGGTGCTGGCCAGGAAGGGGAAGACGAGCACGAAGAGGGCGAGAGCCGCGAGCCGGATCCGCTGTGCGGGCCGCGGCCGAAGTCCCATGTCGGACTCGTAGCGGGTGTGGAAGACCCCGCACTCCATGCTCATGGGGAGAGTCTCATACGCGCTCGATGATCTCCTTCCCGAAGAGGCCGTAGGGCCGGACCATCAGCACCATGATGAGCACCAGGTAGGGGACCACCAGGTTGAGCCCGTGCCCCACGTAAAAGCCGACGTATACCTCCAGCAGCCCGATGATGGCGCCGCCGACAACGGCCCCCTTGATCGAGTCCAGCCCGCCCAGGATCACCACCGGAAAGACGCGCAGACCGATGGCCGCCACGTTCGGGCTCACCCCCACGATGTTGCCGAGCATGATGCCCCCGATCGCTGCCGAGGCGGCCGCCAGCCCCCAGGCAACCCCGAACACGCGCGGAATGCTGATCCCCATGCTGAGCGCGGCCTGCTGGTCGTCGGCGATGGCGCGCATAGCGATGCCGTCGCGGGTGTAGCGGAAGAAGAGCCCGAGCGCCGCCAGCACCGCGAGCGCGATGGGGATGGAGAGCACCCGTGCCGTCGAGAGCACCGCCGGCCCGATGACGAGGTCGCCGGCGGGCAGGAACGACTCGAACGCGCGCGGATTCGGGCCCCAGATGGCGTTGATCGCGCCCCGGAGCACCGACGACAGCCCGATGGTCACCATGATCATCGAGATGATGGGCTCGCCCACCAGGGGCCGCAGCACCAGGCGTTCGACCGCCAGGGCCACCGCAACGGCAAGCAGCACGGTCACGAGGACCCCCACGCTCCAGGGCAGCCCGGTCTGCGCCACCGCGAAGAAGATCAGGTAGGTCCCGAGGAGGAGCAGGTCGCCCTGGGCGAAGTTGATGACGTCGCTGGCCTTGTAGATGACCACGAAGCCCGCCGCCGCCAAGGCGTAGATCATCCCCGTGCTGAGTCCGGAGACCGTCAGTTGCAGGAAGATGTCCACAGAGTCAGGTATCCATCGTCTCGATGCGCAGATCGTGCTCCACCGCGGCAGTCCGCCCGTCCTGATACGTGATCTCGGTCGCTACCGTGACCGACTCGGCCTCCCTCTGCAGCGCGCCGATGATGTCCGCGAAGCGGTTCGCGATATGGCGTCGCCGGACCTTGCGCGTGCGGGTCAGCTCGGCGTCGTCGGCGTGCAGTTCCTTGTGCAGAAGCAGGAAGCGATGGATGCGGGCGGCCTCGGGCAGCTCCTCGTTCACTTCAGCGACGTGCTCCCGGACCAGCGCGTACACCTCGCTCCGCCGCGCCAGGTCCGTGAAGGTGGTGTAGGGAATGCGGTGTCGCTCAGCCCACTGCCCGGCGTTCTCCATGTCGATGGCGATCATCGCGGTGACGAACGGAGCCCCGGCGCCCCCGAAGACGACCGCTTCGGCGACGTAGGGACTGAACTTGAGCTTGTTCTCGACGAACTGCGGCGAGAAGTGGGTCCCGTCCGCCAGCTTCATAACGTCGGCCAGGCGATCGATCACGACGAGGTGGCCATTCTCGTCGAAGTAGCCGGCGTCGCCCGAATGCAGCCAGCCGTCTTCAAGCGTCTCCGCGGTGGCCGCGGGGTTGCGGAAGTAGCCCTGGAACACCGCGGGACTCCGGCAGAGGATCTCGCCCTCGTCCGAAATCCGGATCTCGGTGCGGGGCAGCGGCACCCCCACGGTCTGGAAGCGGATGTCGTCGTCCCGGTGCACCACCGAGATTCCCGACACCTCGGTCTGGCCGTAGAGCTGCTTCAGGTTGACCCCGATGGCGTGATAGAAACGGAAGACGTCGGGACCCAGCGCGGCGCCTCCCGTATAGGCGCGCCGGACGCGGTTGAGCCCAAGCTGGTCGCGGATGGGGTGAAACACCGTCCAGTCCGCGAGGCGATGGGCCAGGCGCCGGACCGGACCGATGCGCCGTCCTCGAAACCGCGCTTCGGCGGTCGCCGCGCCCTGCTTCATGGCCCAGCCGTAGAACCACCGCTTGAGCCGGGTGGTGTCCTCGGCCATCACCTGCACGTCCGAGACCATGTTCTCCCAGATGCGCGGGGGCGACATGAGAAAAGCGGGCCCGATCTCACGCATGTCCTTGCGCGCGGTCGCCGTCTCCTCGGGGAAGTTGACCGTGAACCCCGCCAGAAGCCCGCTCGCCACGGCCACCATCTGTTCACCGATCCAGGCGAGCGGAAGGAACGACACGAATTCGTCGCCCGGGTTCATCGCATCCACAGTGCGCAACTGGGACGCCATCACGATCAGGTTCTCATGCGAGAGCATCGCCAGCTTGGGGATGCTGGTCGTGCCGGAAGTCGTGCACAGCAGCGCGATGTCGGCGGGCTGAACTGCGGAGAGTCGCCGGCTGAACTCGTGCGGCGATCGCTCGTGCCGCCGCTCCCCCAGCGCCTCGATCTCCCCGAACGACATCAGCCCCGGCGCCTCGTACCCGTACATCCCGCGCGCATCGTAATACACGACGTATTCCAGGCCGGGCAGCCGGTCGCGCACCTCCAGCACCTTGTCGACCTGCTCCTGGTCCTCCGCGACCACGACGCGGGCCTCGGCGGCTTCCAGCATGCGGGCGAGTTCGTCCGCGATGGCGTCCTGGTAGAGCCCGAGAGGGAGGATGCCCGCCGCCTGGGCCGCGAGCTCGGCGATCATCCACTCGGGCCGGTTGTCGCCGATGATCGCGATGCGGTCCCCTTCTTCCGCGCCCAACTCCGCCAGCCCCAGCGAGAAGGCCCGTACCCGGCCGAGGTACTCCGTCCAGGTGATCTCCTGCCAGATCCCGAACTCCTTTTCGCGCAGCGCGACCTCGTCGGGGCGGCTCGCGGCTCGTCGGGCGAGCAGGCCGGGGAGCGTATCGCGAGAGTGTTGTGGGGGCACGCTCAACCCTGACGTAACGTTGGTCTTTCCGCTCGCACGGGTTCGTTCTCTCCCCGCGCGTGCCCCAGGTAGGCGTCGATCACCGCAGGGTCGCTCCTGACCTCCTCCGGGCTCCCCTGCGCGATCCGCCGCCCGAAGTCCAGCACCACCACCCGGTCCGAGATGTCCATGATCACGTCGATGTCATGGTCGATGACCACCACGGTGATGCCGCGCTCCTCGTGCACGTCGAGGATGAAGCGCGCCATCGACTCCTTCTCCTCGACGTTCATGCCCGCCGTGGGCTCGTCCAGCAGCAGGAGGTGCGGGTCGAGCGCCAGCGCGCGCGCCATCTCCACCAGGCGCTGGTTCCCGTAGGCTAGGTTGCCCACCACCGCGCTCCGCAACGGCTCCAGGTTCATGAAGTCGATAACCTCCTCCACGTAGCACCGATGCTCGATCTCCCGGCGGCGCTGGCGGCCCAGGTAGATCCCGCCGCTGAGCACACCGCCCTTCATGTGCACGTGGCGGCCCAGCATGAGGTTGTCGAGCACCGTCATGTGCTTGAAGAGTTCGATGTTCTGGAAGGTGCGCGCGACGCCCAGCGCGGCGATGCGGTGCGGCGGCAGGCGGTTGAGCGCGTGCAAGGTCCCGTCGCGGCCGGTCAGGGTGATGCTCCCCTCCTGCGCGCGGTAGAGTCCGGAAATGCAGTTCAGGACGCTGGTCTTGCCCGCCCCGTTGGGCCCGATCAGCGCGAGCAGTTCGGCCTCGCGCACCTCCATGCTGAGCCCCGAGAGCGCGGTCACGCCCCCGAAGCGGAGGGTGAGGCCGCTGAGTTGGAGGAGAGGTGTTGGTTGGTGCACGGCCGGGCTTGAGAACGATTGGCGAAGGGCGACGGTTCGAAAAGGATAGACCGAACAACACGACTCCGAAACAGGGTGTGCCCATGGGCTGATTCGACTCTTGACCGAGCCACCCACCCGCGTGACAATCGGAACATGGCAGGCGTTCTGTTGACCAAAGCGGGAGTAACTGAGTGAAGATCGCCGGCATCCTCGCCAAGGTCGCAACGGGCAACATTACCCTCCCCGCGTTTCAGCGAGGGTACGTGTGGAAGCGGAGCCAGGTACGCGAGCTCTTCGACTCGCTCTACCGAAGACACCCGGTGGGGAGCCTGTTGACCTGGATCACCTCGCTTGAGCGTGGAGGGCCTACCGAACTTCTGCTGGACGGCCAACAGCGCGTGACTTCGCTGTACGGGGTAATCAAGGGCGAGGTGCCGGACTTCTTCAACGGAGATGAAAAGCCATTCTCCGACCTGTATTTCCACGCCGGAGAGGAGCGGTTCGAGTTCTTCCAGCCCAGCAAGATGAAGGAAGATCCACTCTGGTTCGACGTGACCAGAGTAATGAAGGCTGGGGTTAGCGGACTCGCCGACTTGCTGGCCGAGAGGCTCGGTGCCCCGGGCGAGACGCTTGATCCCATCGATTTCATCACGATCAACAACCGCCTGCTTCATCTACTCGGCGTAACCGGCATAGACCTGCACATCGAGCAGATAACCGATGAGGGCCACAGCGTTGGCACGATCTTGGACATATTCAACCGCCTAAACAGCGCGGGCACCAAGTTGTCGAGCGGTGATCTTGCGCTGGCGCGGATCGCCGCCAAGTGGCCCGATGTAAAGGGGGAGATGCAGAGCTTGCTGAAGGGATTGCGAATCCACTATGGATTCAGCTTTACCGAGGGCTGGCTGCTTCGGTGTGTGAACGCGGTCGCAAACGGAGAGGCTGGTTTTCGACAACTCCATGATGCTCCGCGCGAAGAGATACGAGCCGGCCTGGAGCGCACTTTCCATCATGTGCGCCACTGCTTGGACCACGTCTACCACAGGCTGCGGCTGGACCATGACCGAGTCCTGTTCGGACGCTTTGCGCTTCCGGTCATGGTTCGCCACTTGGAATTGCGCAGGCCGGAACCCGTCGACGAGTGGGAGTGGGATTCGCTCCTCTACTGGTTTCTGCAGGCCGGGATGCGGGGCCGCTTCTCCGCTTCGACCGAGACCGCCATCAAACAAGATCTGGCGTCGGTGGACGGCACCATGGATGGGATTGAGCGGTTGATCGGAGACATAGGGACCAAGTGGGGTCGGCGGCAGGTGGAGCCCGCCGACTTCGACTCCTGGTCGATCGGGGCCCGTCTCTATCCAACTCTCTACTGGCTGGCGCGCGCGGGCGGCGCAAGGGATTTCTGTAGTGGAATCGACCTTCGAGCGGTCATGCCGGACGGCGATGCCCAACTGAAGGTCCACCCCATCTTTCCGAAGAGGGCACTCTATGCTGTCGGGTACTCCCGACCGCAAGTCAACGCTCTGGGGAACCTCGGCTTCGTAGCGCCTGGGTGCGACAAGTGGATTGGTGCGGCTTGTCCGGCAGAACCATCCCCCTATGTCAAGGACACTAGTGACCCCGTGCGTCGCCGCATCGGCCGCCACGGCTATTTCCGGTTCGTGCTCGAGCGACATCCGAGGGTTCTGGAGTCCCAGTGGATCCCAATGGACGAGAAGCTATGGAAGGTGGACAACTTCCTCGCGTTCCTTAGAGCCCGCCGGACTCTACTCGCCCGGGCCGCGAACCGACACTTGAGTAGCCTCTACCCAAGACACGCGAAGAGCGTGGTTGAGCCGTGAACCGAGAGATCCCCGGGGAGGCTGACGTTGCCAAGAGCCAGGTCGTCAGGCTACGGTCGGGACCATTCCCGTGGACGTCTTCCTCGCTCTGGCTGAACAAGTACGATGGAGTGGTCGCCCCCTCCCGACGGCATCGCGATGTGCCAAGATG